>CAZNVQ010000026.1:0-25374 GCA_964576425.1 uncultured Flavipsychrobacter sp.
TCTTTCTTTTTTGAAATTGAAAACACTTTGTTGATATTTCCACCGCTTCCAATGGCTTCGATTGGAGAATAACCCTTCACATTATACTTAACAAAATATTTCATTTGCTCCCAATGTTCTTCTCTCACTTTATCGTGGAGCAAGCGGATGGTGCCTATGTTGAAAGACTCTTTAAAAACGATTTTATTATCAGAAAAAAAAGTCAATTCTGTACTTCCACCACCAACATCAATGTATAAATATGATTTGTTTAAAGAAAGGTTTTCAGCAATATGTGTTTCGTAAATGATGTTGGCTTCTTCTTGTCCGCTGATGATGTTGATTTTGATGCCGGTTTCCTTGAACACATCGGCAATAATTTGTTTTCCATTGGTGGCATCACGCATTGCAGAAGTGGCGCAAGCACGAAAAGCTTCAACATGATAAATGTCCATGAGTTGCTTGTAAGCGTTCATGGTTTTGATGAGGTTTTGTTCGCGTTCGAGAGTGATGTAGCCTTTGTCGAAAACATCGATACCTAAACGAAGCGGCACACGTACGAGGTTCAATTTGGTGAAATCAACTGTTTCTTGATCGTAAGGAAGCGCTTCTGCTATCAACAAACGAGAAGCATTGGAACCAATATCTATTGCCGCTAAAACCAAGTATTAATATTTTTTATCTTTTAAATAATTATAAATTTCCATCTGTGAACGTATTTCGGATTCCTCATTTTCTTTAACCACGTATTTGTTCAACTGTTCATTGTCTAAGATACGGCCTTTCACATTTTCTGCAAGTTGAATTTTGAGCATATCAATTAATTCTTGTTGTATATTTTTATCCAATATAGGACAAGCGGCTTCTAAACGGTGGTCTAAGTTGCGCACCATCCAATCAGCCGAAGAAATAAAAACATTTGGCTTCTTGCCATTATCAAACACAAAAACACGAGCGTGTTCTAAATATTCATCAATAATACTGATTGCATTGAGGTTGTTTTTCAGCACTTTATAATCCGTGTTGGCACAACAGATTCCTCGAATAACCATGTCTATTTTAACGCCTGCTTTGGCTGCATCATACAATTTCAAAATCAAGGTTTGATCCACCAAGCTGTTGAGTTTTATCATGATGGAAGCATCTTTCTTTTTCTTGGCTGCTTTGATTTCTTTGTCAATTTGCTGCAAGAAAAAACGTCGCATGTGATTTGGCGCAACAGACAGTGTGCGGCAGTATTTGAGGCTATCAATTTTGGGAATTGGTGCTTCTAGAAAAGTGAAAATTCGATTGATGTCGGCAAGAATATTTCTGTTGGTAGTAAGCAAGCAATGGTCGCCATAATATTCTGCTGTGTTTTCATTGAAATTTCCTGTTGAAATAAATCCGTATTGCTTTGTTTTGTTAAACTCACGCTTTTTAATAATGCAAAGTTTGGCATGAATTTTCATATCGGGAAAACCAACCAAAACTTTCACGCCTTCCTCCTCCAACTTTCTTTTCCAAGCAAGGTTGGCTTCTTCGTCAAATCGCGCACGAAGTTCAATCATAACGGTTACTTGCTTCCCATTTCGCACCGCATTGATGATGGCATTAATAATGTTGGAATCCTTTGCCATCCTATAACAGGTGATTTTAATAGTTTGCACAAAAGGATCGATAGCAGCCTCGCGCAACAAATCAATTATTGGATCAAAAGAATGATAAGGGAAGTGCAACATCACGTCTTGTTGTTCCATGACATTCATGATACGCACGGGCTGTTTCAAGAGTGGATGGACAAAAGGCTTTGGACGTGGATTCAAATTTTTGAACACCTTTTTAGGGAAATTCATAAAGTCTTTGAAATTATGAATGCGACCACCTGCGATAAGATTGTCTTTCTTGGTCATGCCCAATCTTTTCACCAAATAATCCAACAAACCAGGGTCAATGTTTCGATCATAAACAAATCGAGTGGCTCTTCCTTTTTTTCTGTTTTTCAAACCCTTCTCCAACTCGTCAATTAAGTTGCCATGAACATCATTGTCAATTTCCAATTCTGCGTCGCGCGTCACTTTGATAAGATGCCCCATAAAACGATTGAACCCAAAAGGAGCAAACAAATGTGGCAACCCATGACGAATGATGTCTTCCAACAAAATAATGTCTTGTGTAGCTTCATTTGATGGCAATAAAATAAAACGAGGTAATATCTTGGTTGGAATTTCAATCAATGCAAAGCGCTGCAACATTGGGTTTTCATGATGACCGAGCACACAAGCTAGATAAATTGATTTATCGCGAAGAAAAGGAAGTTGAGGAATACTTTCAATCATCAAAGGCACAATTTGTGCTCGGACATTTTCTTCGAAATAGGTAGTAACAAACTTCTTTTGTTCTTTAGAAAGTTGCTTTTCTGTTTTAATAAAAATCTGTTCCTTAGCTAATTCTACGATTATATCGTTAAAGGTTTTGTCAAACTGATTTTGATGCGCAACGACGGTTTGGTGAATTTGTTTTAAAATCTTGTCCGGATTGGATTCAAGGTGCATTTTAGCGTTGTGTCGCAATCGCATCATTTTGTTCAAGGTGGCAACACGAACTCTGAAAAACTCATCTAGATTATTGGAAAAAATCCCAAGAAAACGAAGCCTATCATAAATTTGATTACTGTCATCTTGTGCTTCTTGAAGAACACGCTCATTAAAGGCCAACCAACTCAAATCCCTTACAATGGTATGTTTTATTGCCTTCATTTTTTATATATAAATTAATGCTGTTCGCAAAAATAACCTTAGAGAAGCAGGCAAACGAATACAATCGACCAGGAAACAAAGAGTTTACAATTTCTTAATCTGGGAAATCAATGCGGTTGTGGAATAGCCTTCAACAAATGGAATAATTGCAACTTTGCCTCCGTTATCCATCACTTCTTTCGCACCAACAATGGTTTCAATGGTGTAATCTCCACCTTTAGCTAAAACATCCGGTAAAATAGTTTGAATAAGTTGCAAAGGGGTATCTTCTTCGAATAAGCAAACAGCATCTACTAACATCAAAGACGCCAATTGTAAGGCTCTGTCTTGCTCATGATTTACAGGTCTTTCTTCGCCTTTCAATCGCTTGACAGATGCGTCAGAATTTAATCCAATGATTAAAATATTTCCTTCCTCAGCAGCTTTAGCTAAATAATCGAGATGACCATGATGCAGGATGTCGAAACAACCATTGGTGAACACAATTTTTTTACCCAAAAATCGCCAACCATTTACAAGATGTTTGAGCTGCTCAAGTGTAACAATTTTATTTTTTACCCAATCTAGCTTCTTCATGATGTTTTGCATTATATATTGGTAAAAGCAAAAGTGAAAGCAAGCCCAAAACAATGATAACTGCAGTTTGTGCCATCCAACTAACCCAACCGAAAGCGAGTGCATAGTTCTTGTTGACACCATAAACAGTAAATAATAATTTTTGAACTATTATTGGATAAGCACCAATTCCTCCTGGAGTTACAATCATTCCTACACTTCCAAATACCAAAACAGAAAGAGCTGTCAACCAACTTAAGTTCATGGTGGCGTCAATCCCTTTGAATCCAATATAAATAAGCGCTAGATAAGACAACCAAATCAATGCAGTGTAACCAAGAAATTGCCATTTTTTCTCCATCCATTTGATTGACAAAACGCCTTGACCAATGCCAGTAAGAAATTGTCCAATCTTAGATTTTTTATTTTTTCTATATAAATAAATAAATAAAATGACTGCACATATAATTCCCAAAACCGTTATTGCCAAAGAAGTTTTATTAATTGAAATGTTACCCATTTGTTCATTGAGATAATGGCTAACAACATCCATTTGAAGCAAAAAAGTGAGCAAGGTTACAACCACCAAACAAACAACATCAAATGAGCGTTCTGCCACAATCGTACCAATGATTTTATCCACTGGTTCTTTCTCGTAGCGAGCAAGAATTGAGCAACGAGCCACTTCGCCCATTCGAGGCACCAACAGATTAACTAAATAGCCAATAAGTACTGCGAATGTAATGTTTGTTGTAGAAGGTTTGAGTTTTAATGGTTCTAAAAGTAATTTCCAGCGAAGTGCTCTGAAAAAATGGCTAAGGAAACCAATGATGATTACCGGCACCATCAGCCAAAGTCGGTTTTCTACTTGACCAAATGCAGTGAAAATTTGCGCTTTATCTTGCGGATTGAGCTGATGATACTGCCACCAAATGAGAAGACCACCTAGTCCAAAAAAAACGATGTATTGAAAAAGGGTAAGGAGAATCTTCTTCATAGTTGGTAAAGATAATCATTACAAGCTATTGTCTTCCTTTGGAAAAATGATAAAAGGCTTAAATTGTTTAGCCTCTTCGAAATTCATGGATGCATATGATATAATAATAACAGTGTCTCCAACAGAAACTCGTCGTGCTGCAGGACCATTCATGCAAATCATTTTACTTCCTCTGATTCCCTTAATGACATAGGTTTCAAGTCGCTCACCATTATCAATATTTAACACTTGAACTTTTTCATTTTCAATCAATTGGGCAGCATCCATCAAGTCTTCATCTATGGTAATACTACCTATATAATGAAGGTTGGCTTCCGTTACTTTTACCCTATGAATTTTTGATTTCAATACTTCAATCTGCATAGCGTGGCAAATGTACAAATATCTTTATTCGAAGTGAAAAGGAAGATTAGGTTATCCAATTTGCTTTAAAAATTAAAGCATAAATAATTTAAATATAATTTGTGGGTTGAATTTAGAACTAATCAAATGATTGATTGCTAGCGGCTGCGATTTTTATCATGCGCTCATAATCTGCACCATTCAGGTCATGAAAGGAATAGTGAACAGGGTCAATTTTTTTCCCATTTCTAATCACTTCATAATGCAAATGTGGACCAGTACTTTTTCCTGTGCTTCCCACCCAGCCCAAAACCTGTCCACTTTTCACACGTTCCCCACTTGTTACCTTGATACGAACCATATGACCATAAAGGGTTTCGTAACCATAACCATGATTCACCACAACATGATTGCCATAACCACCATCGTCATAGGTTCCGGTGCGCACTACTCCATCGGCTGTTGCATATATTGGTGTGCACATAGCAGCTGCAAAATCAAGCCCAGTATGCATCTTAGGTGTTTTATATATAGGATCTATTCTATATCCAAAACCTGACGCAATATGTTCTAAATTCTTATTAGAAATCGGTTGAATAGCAGGGATTGCAGCAAGCATTATTTCTTTGCTCATCACCATTTGTTGTAAGGTGTCGTAGGATTACCTTTGCATTTTCAACCGATGCTTCAAATTGTCTAATTGAAGCGTTAATTGTGCCAACAAATCATCGGTTTCTCGATAGGCATAATCATCAGTTTCCAATTCTCTTGCCGAACGCCCTAATCGAATACTATCAGGCAATGGCGCAG
Source organism: uncultured Flavipsychrobacter sp. (assembly GCA_964576425.1). GTDB lineage: Bacteria > Bacteroidota > Bacteroidia > Chitinophagales > Chitinophagaceae > JAFIGV01. Next base: position 5,422 of record CAZNVQ010000026.1, read on the forward strand.
TTTCAAAAATTGACCGATAGACATCATTATCTCTTTGTTCCAATTGTTCTAATTCGTTGCTCATGCTTCGCAGTTGGTCTTGCACAAGTCTTATGCGCTCTTCCATTGTTGCCATATTTTGTCGCATCACTCTTTCTTTAGGTGAATCCAAGAATCGGAATGCAATTGCTACGATAATAGATGCAGAGACTAAAGATGCTGAATGAAGCCTATTACACACAATAATTTTATGTGAACAGGGACTTACAACTTCTCGAATCGAAGCGTTTTGGTGTTATAATAATATTTTTTTAACTTTTTTCAACAGCCGCTAAATTAACCAAATTGAATAAGGCTGCGCATTAATGTTACTGAATTCTTTCAAATTCGAAAGATGGACTTCCTTTGACACCATTATTATTGTAAAAATCAAGGAAATGTATTTTCCAAAAATGGTTCTGTTGATTGCGAACAACGTAGTTTTTAGTCGTTTTCACTACATATTTCCCGTTGTCGAAATTATATTTTTTCCAATCAAAGCCTATAACATCGCGATTACTAGACATTTGAGGTAAAAAACTATTGTCAAACTGAATGGTGTTGAAATGATTGATGCTATCCACCATTGCTGACGTATTATTAGGATTAAGTAAAACACCACTAACTAAATAAGTGAAATTGTCCAAGTAATAATAAACATATCTATATCGTGTAAAAACAACATCCCAGCTGTTTTTAGGTGGTTCGGGCTGAACTAACTGTCCGCCATTATCAAAGGAAAAATAAGTGAAATTATAATCTTGAAATTTAGGAATTACAATAGTGTCTAGGACTAAGGCATCAATATTACCATACGCCATGACGAAAGATTGGGCATCCATTGATAATATTAAAAATTTTTTAAAATTACCGTCAATTAAATTTGCTATAAAAATTTCATTTTTTGAAGTGCCATTGGGTAAGCGCCAATCTGCAAGGGCTGTTGAATCAGGTAAGCCACATGGAGAGTCGAACAACCAACTTTTATTAGGAACATTTGACGCATCGGTCACCAATAGTGGATCAGTCAAATGTGTGTTGTAAACAAATATATTTTTCCCACCATTCATAAACACATGGCATCCATCGCTTTGAAAAGCCAAATCCCATGAATTGACTGGACTAGTTTTGACAATTTGATTGGTTTCGAAGCTGAAAAATATCTGATTTTCATATTGCTCGCCCATATCGACTGTTGACATTTGCGACTCACCTGCGGGAGGCAAAACAACTGGCTTTTCTGCTTTTTCACAAGAGAAAAGAGACAATGTCAAAACAAATAAAAATAAAGCACTATACAACCTCGCTTTCATCGCTGCAAATATCCTACGAGTTGAATTGTCTTGTGTCAGCAAATTGTCATACGACTGCATGATTGACGTCAGTGTAGCCAAATTCCCCCTTGTCATAACCTTAACGATTGTGGAAGAACGGGAACTAGAATAAAATCTTAGGTTTGCAACTTAAAATTGATTACTCAGACATGAAATATTTTCTGATACCATGCACATTTTTGTTGTTTGTTTTAAATGCTTGCAACAACAAAGCCAATCATTTTACTGTGAATGGCAAAATTGATAATATGCCTGCACAAGCAGTAATTTTAGAAGAATTAGGCATAAAAGAAATCAGTGTTATCGATTCGGTTCAAGCCAATAAAGATGGACAATTTCAGTTAAAAGGAAACGGCTCAGAATCTAAACTTTATCGTATTCGATTCACCAAAGACGTCAACAAATATTTGCTTTTATCGCTTGACAAAGGCGAAGTAAAAGTTAATGCAGATTGGAACAATCTTGCTGAATCATACACTGTTGAAGGTTCTGTTTCTAGTGAAAGTTTGCGCCAACTCATTACCACTTATCGTGAACATGTAAAGGATTTCAACACCATGTTTGTGATTATTGATTCGATGAAAGCCCGCAAAAACGATAGTTTACTTGCTGAAGCTACCAAAGATTTACAAGAAATGAATGTGGCTTTCACGCGATTCGTAGAGCAATATTCTGACACCACACAATTTTTACCTAATGCGCTTTGTGCCATTCAACTTCTAAATCCTGAAGTAGAAAAAGAATATATCAACATTTTTACCCAATCTTTAGCAAAAAGATTTCCAGAAAGTCAATTGGCAAAAGATTTTACAGATAAAATCAATCTAATGCTCAATTCTGATGCAGCAAGGAAGCAAGTTTCAGGCGTTGGTGTTTCGGTGGGCAACACAGCTCCCGAAATAAAATTGATGGATAAAGACAACAAAGAAATAAGTCTAAGCAGTTTTAGAGGCAAGTATGTTTTGGTTGATTTTTGGGCTTCTTGGTGCGGACCTTGTCGTGCTGAAAATCCAAATGTTGTTGCAGCTTTTCAACAATTCAAAGACAAAAATTTCACCATTTTGGGAGTTTCACTTGATCAGAAAAAAGATAAATGGATGGAAGCAGTTCAAAAAGACCAACTTACTTGGACGCACATCAGCGACCTCAAAGGTTGGGAATCCATTGCTGCAAGAGATTATGGGATCGAATCTATACCTGCAAATTTTTTGGTTGATCCACAAGGGAAAATCATAGCAAGAGACCTTAGGGGTGAAGATTTGATAAATAAATTAAAAGAAACCATCAAATAATAAATTGCATTTTATAGAATGAGCACCAACTAAAATGGTGCTCATTTTTTTTTGTAACCGCTATGCAAAGCTGCAAGCACTACCTTTGCAGTAACACGTTGCACCAATTTATTATGTTCAAAAGGAAAAAGACACCCATTCAAATCCATGATGACTCAGTGAGTTTAAATAAATACATTAGCGACACTGGGTTTTGTAGCAGAAGAGAAGCTGACGAATATATTGAACAAGCAAGAGTGACCATCAACGATGAATTAGCTACATCTGGCAACCGAGTAAAGGAAGGTGATGTGGTTGAAATCGATGGCGAGCCGATAAAGAAAAAAAAGAAAACTGTTTACATTGCTTTTCACAAACCTGAAGGCATCACCAGCACAACAGATCAAAAAGACAAGACCAATATTGTTGATTGCATCAATTTCAACCAAAGAATTTTTCCAATTGGAAGGTTAGATAAAGAATCAGAAGGTTTAATTTTTTTGACCAACGACGGCAACATTGTGAATAAAATTTTGCGTGCTGGCAACAACCACGAAAAAGAATATTTGGTAACTGTTGACAAACCTATCACCACTGATTTTGTAAAACAAATGAGTGAAGGTGTTCGAATTTTAAGAACCAGAACTAAGCCTTGCCGAGTGGTGCAAGAGAACAAGTTTGTGTTCAGAATTATTTTGACACAAGGTATGAATCGTCAAATTCGACGAATGTGTGATGCGCTAGAATACAAAGTAAAAAAACTTGTGCGTATCAGAATCATGAATGTTCATCTTGGCAAACTTCCGCTTGGACATTGGCGATACTTGACTAATGAAGAAATAGCTATCATCAATAAGATGGTTTCGGACAGTAGTAAAACGGAGGAAGCTTCACGTATTAAAAAAGCTAAACCAAAACTAACGAATACTCCCTCAATTGAAACTGAAATTGAAGAAGAAATGTCAATTGAAGACTTCCAACATTCTATTCAAAACAAAAAGCTAAAACAACCTAAAAAAAAAGGTTTCAAAGAATTCAGAAAAGCAAGTAAAAGGAAATAATCAATGTAAAAAGCTATCGAGTGTTTCCTTTTTTAAGATATTAAAAATCTTCTTTCCATCGGGTGCAAATTCAGGTTTTTGGCAAGCAAAAAGCTCATCGATTAGCGCATTTTGTGCATCGGTATGTTGGAGTGCATCAATGTTTCGAGCCAATTGCTTAGCTAATTGAACCAGCATTCTATCAGTACTATTGGTTACAGCATCCGATGATTCGAAACGAAGTTGTTCAATTACTTCATCTAAGATTTTCTTTTCTTCATCTGTTGGCAAATTTGCAGGTACACCTTGAAGTATAAAAGTATTTTTATCAGAAGCAACAATATCAAATCCAACTGCTGCCAAATCAGCTAAAACACTTTGCAGCAAAAGTGCATCTTGAGGACTAAATTCATAAGTTACAGGAAAAAGTAATTGCTGTGCTGGTGCATCTCCTTCATTCCAACTTTGCACTAATCGCTCATACCAAATTCTTTCTTGTGCTCTACGAACATGAATCAACATTAGACCAGATTTCACTGTCGTAACTAACATCGAGCCTTGTACTAATAAAACACCTTGCCTAGGTGGCACAGTTTCTTCCTGTTCCGAAAAAATAGTAGCAGCGCTTGGAATTGAAAAAGGAGTATTCTCTTTGTCTGGCAAGGCTTGTTGAGCAATGGCATAGAGCGATTGCCAATTTTTCAATCCATCTTTTTTATCAATAAAATGGGCTTGATTTTTTTGTGTGAAATTTTGAAACAAATAACCTTTTTCAACTTGCTCTTTTATTTCATCAGAAACAGGGCGTTGGACTGAAGGCAAATGAGTAACAGAGGCATTGAGCGTGAAATCTAAAGAAGGAGCAATGTTGTATCGAGCCAAAGCATGTTTCACTGCAGCATTCAAATAGGCATACATCATTCGGTCATCATCAAACTTCACTTCTTGTTTGGTTGGATGAACGTTGACATCAACTTTAGAAGGGTCAGTTTCGAGAAACAAAACATAGAAGGGAAATGATTCTTTTTCAATCATGCCTTCGTAAGCGGCAACCAATGCGTGATGCAAATAAGGGTTTCTAATAAATCGATTGTTGATGAAAAAAAACTGCATACCACGCGTTCTAGTTGCGGCTTCTGGCTTGCCAATAAACCCTGAAATGGTTACCACATCCGTCACCTCTTCAACAGGAACAAGATTTTTTTCATATGTATTACCTAAAAGACCAACAATTCTTGTTTTAAGATTTCCAGATTCCAAATGAACTTGCTCTGTACCGTTGTTCCATAATCTAAAACTAATTTGAGGATGAGCCAAAGCCACTCGTGTAAATTCATCTAAAATATGTCGATACTCCGTATTATTAGATTTTAAAAAATGTCTTCTTGCTGGCACATTGAAAAACAAATTTTTCACGGCAATATTGGTGCCTTTTGCAGTGACACAAGGTTCTTGAGATTTCACTTCAGTACCTTCAATTATAATGCGACTGCCTAATTCTGATCCTTCTTGCGCAGTTTTCATTTCCACCTGAGCCACAGCAGCAACTGAAGCCAAAGCCTCGCCACGAAAACCCATAGTTCTAATTTTAAATAAATCATCTATGTGTTTTATTTTAGAAGTTGCGTGGCGCTCAAAACTCATTCGAGCATCAGTTGGGCTCATTCCTTTTCCATTATCAATTACTTGAATAAGTTCTTTTCCAGCATCTTTTATGACTAATTGAATTTCGGTGGCACCAGCATCAATTGCATTTTCGAGCAACTCTTTCACTGCAGATGCAGGACGTTGAACCACTTCGCCCGCGGCAATTTGATTGGCAATATGATCTGATAAAAGTTGAATGACGTCCACTTTAGAATTAGAATTTTAGACAAAGTTAGTTCATCCATTTTTTTAGACTTAAACATTTCATATTTGAATTTATTCAAAATGATAAAAGTCATAAATAAGAATGATTATTATCAATTTGGAATAATAAAACCCTATCTACATTTGTGATGTATTAAGGCTTTGTTTTTAGATTAATACAGTGCACATAGTGGGTCAAAAACCGCAAGTCCTTTTTAGGTTTTGCGGTTATTTTTTTATCCTAAAATTTACACTCCTTTAGGCTATTTTTGTTAAATGAGTAGCAAACGTTGGTCAAGCCTTTTTCTTGTTTTTCTTTTTGTATTTTCTATTATTTCCATAGCACAACGGAAAAAATCTAAAATAAATGTTTCCGAGGGTCAAGACATGAGCCATGTTGCACCTAAACCAGTTCAAAAAACTGAGCCTAAAGATTTATTTAGAAAAAAATGGATTGACAGCGTATACAACCAACTTTCTTTGGAAGAAAAAATTGGTCAATTGTTCATGATAGCTGCTTATTCCGGTGGTAAAAATTATAATGATAGTTTGATTTCAGAACTCATCAACAAACACCAAATTGGCGGTTTGATTTTCATGCAAGGCGACCCTGTCAATCAAGCTTTACTGACCAACAAATTTCAATCCATGGCTCAAGTGCCGTTGCTTATAGGTATGGATGCTGAATGGGGTCTCGGAATGCGATTGACCGGCGTGAAAGATTTTCCAAGAGCCATGCTATTAGGAGCATGTAACGACTCTTTTTTGGTTTACAAAATGGGGATGTCTGTTGCCGCGCAAGCTAAGAGACTTGGTGTCCATATTGATTTTGCACCAGTTGTTGATATCAATAATAATCCTAAAAATCCTATCATCAATGCACGTTCATTTGGTGAAAATAAAAAATTAGTTACAAAGCTTGGTCTAGCTTATATGCATGGATTACAAGACAATGGCGTTTTAGCTTGTGCTAAACATTTCCCTGGTCATGGCGACACTGAAGCAGATTCTCACAAAGATTTGCCTGTTATCAATAAAACCATGCAACAACTTGATACGCTTGAATTATATCCTTTTAAAAAACTAATTCACGAAGGAATAAAAAGTGTGATGGTTGCACATCTCAACGTACCTGCAATTGATAGTGGCGCTTTGACACCAACAACATTATCTCACAAAAACATTAATGAACTTCTGAAAAAAAATCTAGGATTTAATGGATTAGTTTTTACTGATGCGTTGGATATGAAAGGTGTTGCTAAATACTTTGAACCAGGAGAAGTTGATTTAAGGGCATTTCAAGCAGGAAATGATGTTTTACTTTTTTCTCAAAATGTCCCAGTTGCAATCAATAAAATTAAAACAGCGATTGATTCTGGAATTATTAATACCTCAGAATTAGAATTAAGTGTAAAGAAAATATTAGGCACTAAATATGATGTTCGCTTGCATAAGTTCAAACCTATTGATACTAGCAACATTGTAAATGATATCAACAGCAATGTTTTTGCTATCAGACATGAAGCTTTTCAAAAAGGAATTACTTTGGTAAAAGACAATAAAATATTACTTAACAAGCTATCCGTTGCTGATGCAAAAGTTGGCTATATTGGTATTAACACTAGTCAAAATACGATACTACTTGACAGACTTAGTAATGAAATAAAAAACATCAGATTTGATTTTCAACCTAAAGGGGTAACAGCTAAAACAGCCAGTAAAATTGTTGAAGGCATGAATCAAAACGATGTGAATATTATTGCCATTCACAACATGACTTTTTATCCATTAAGCAGCGGTAATTATGGATTAGATGATGAGCACATCAACCTTTTGAAACAACTTGACATATTACCCAATTCACTTTTCGTCCTCATGGGGAATCCCTATCTCACCAAGCATTTTCAACATACGAGTTCATTGCTTGTTGCGTATGAAGACGATAGCATAGGGCAAGTTATTATAAGTGATATTTTACTAAAAAAGAGATGGGCAAAAGGTAAATTACCAGTAACACCTGCAATGGAAAGAACTGTTGAAGTGGAAGAGCAAGAAAGCCCTATCGATGTAGTAAATAGCAAGTCTTCAAAAACTTTACAGCATGTTTTTTTCAAAGAAGATGGTGGCGTTTTGAATAAAGAATCCTTAAAAAAATTAGATCAGTTTATTCAAAAATGTATTGTTGATGGTGCATTTCCAGGATGCAGGATTTTAGCTGCAAAAAATGGAAACGTATTCTACGATGAATCATTTGGTTACCTTGATTATACTAAACAAAAACCTGTTGATGCTAACACTATTTATGACTTAGCTTCAATGACTAAAATTTTGTCCACCAACCTCGCTGTGATGAAACTCTATGATCAAGGAAAAATAAAGCTGAATAGTACTTTGGGGGATCTCTTACCCCAAACCAAAGGCACCAACAAAGAAAAAATTACAATTAAGGAACTATTGCTTCACGAAGCTGGATTAAAATCTTGGATTCCTTTTTACAAGGATATAATTGAGGAAAATGGTGCTCCAAAATCTACATTTTTCAAGAAAGAAAAAGATAAAAATTTTAATATACCTGTTGCCCAAAACTTATTCTTGAGAAAAGATTATGTTGATAGCATTTGGAAGAAAATCATAGAAAGCCCAATTGAAACAAAAGGCAAATTTGTTTATAGTGATTTAGATTTTTATTTTCTCGCTGCTGTGGTGGAACAAATTGTAGGCAAACCAATTAATCAATATGTAGAAGAACAATTTTATAAACCAATGAAGTTGAAAACAATTGGTTACTTACCCTTAAAGAAAAACAGTCTATCTGATATTGCACCAACCGAACAAGAAAGGCAATTCAGAAAGCAAACAATTCGTGGATTTGTTCATGACCCAGGAGCGGCTTTGTTAGGTGGCGTTGCTGGACATGCTGGACTTTTTTCAAATGCTGAAGATGTTGCAGTACTTTTTCAAATGCTCCTAAATGAGGGCAATTTCAATGAAAAAAAATATTTAAAACCAGAAACCGTCAAACTTTTCACTCAATATAACTCAAGTACAAGCAGAAGAGGATTAGGATTTGACAAACCTGCTGCAGAAAAAAATGATGGTGGTCCTGCAAGCGACCATTGTAGCGGTTGGACATTTGGACATCAAGGATTTACTGGCACTTGTGGTTGGGCTGATCCTGCTACTGGCATCACTTTTATTTTCTTATCCAATCGTGTGTTTCCATCTGCTGAAAATTCGAACATCAACAGAATGAGTGTTAGAACAACTTCACAAGATTTAATTTATGAATCACTAGGAATAAAAATAAATAAATCAAGAGCTGCATTGCATCAAAAACAAACCGAATAAACTACCATGTTAACCCTTCAAGCTTCCTTTGTTTTTGAATAAATTCTGTACCAAAACTTAGCTTTCTGGACACTGGTGTCGAATGGTCAATCATGCGCCAAAAAGGTGTTATTTGCTCAATATCAAGCCCATTTAATAAAGCTTCAAAAGCTTGTTCAGATACTATTCTCAGAAAAATACCACTTGTTATAGGACATGTTACATCGGCATGAAACTCTGCTGCTAAATCCTTTCGCATTTGTTGCAAAGAAGTGTGAACACCAAATGGAATTTGCTTTATGTAATGAGCAATAATTTCAGGAGTTGGGACAAGCATATTATCTCCAACTTTTAAATCAGCAAAATCTTTGTCAATTTTTACCACTTTGTGTTCAAAACCAAAATTCATTTTTTCATTCCAAGTTTTTCTTTTGTATGCCATAAAAGATTCTTTATCAAAGCAATTTAGACTTAATTTTATTAATCCAAATCTTTTCAAATGCGTATCCTGTTAACTGCAATATTTATTTGTATCAACCTAATAAATCCATTTTTCTCTTTTGCTCAAGAAGGTTGCACCGACCCAATGGCAAGAAATTTCAACAAAAAAGCAACAAAAAACGATGGCAGTTGTGTCTATTCTCCAATAACAATTTCACCCCTTTCTGCTCATTTACTTAGCGACACTATCCAAGAAACTTCCGGTTTGATTTGGTGGAATAATTACCTCTGGACACACAATGATAATTCTGATAATAAACTATATGCAATTGATACCGCTAATGGAAATATAGTTTCTAAAAAAACAATTCGATATGTTGAGAATTTTGATTGGGAAGAAATTACTCAGGATAAAGATTATGTGTATGTTGGTGACTTTGGTAATAATGGTACTGGAAATAGAAAAAATTTACACATCTTAAGAATAGAAAAAACTGCATTACAAAAATCAAATTCTGTTGTATGCGACACCATCTGGTTTGAATACAGAAATCAATTTGATTATTCAAGTGTTCCTGCCAACACAACTGATTTTGATTGTGAAGCTTTTATTGTAACCTCTGATAGCATTTACTTATTCACCAAACAATGGAAAAGTAAAAAAACAACAGTTTACAGCCTTCCTAAAATTCCCGGAAAATATAAAGCTATACCAATTGAAACCTATGACATACAAGGATTAGTGACCGGTGCACATTATCAGCCCGACCAAAATACAATTGTGTTAAGTGGTTACTCAATTTCAAGTAGTATCATAAGTCCATTTGTATTTTTACTTTATGATTTCAAAAAGAATGATTTTTTTGGAGGAAATAAAAGGCGCATTAATCTTAGTCTGATGATGCTGCAAACTGAAGGGATTGCAAGCAGGGATGGTAAAACATATTTTATCAGCAATGAAAAAATAAGCAATATAATTACTGTAACTCCTAAAATTCATTCAATAAATTTAAGTCCCTATTTACCAAGATTTTATTCCAGCAAAGACCAAACAACTGAAATCATTGATCAGAAATCAATTCAAATTTCAAATAATCCAAAAAAAGAGGAAATCAATATAACATTCAAAGCACAAAAAAATGTTGAAGCCTATTTATTTATTAAAGACAACAATAAAAAAGTTGTTCATCAACAAAAAATCAAAATCAATTTAGACAAAAACGAAATTCAAATTAAATCTTCAAGTTTTAAAAACGAAACTTACCAAGTTCTCATCATAGGAAACGGCGTTGAAGTAACTAAATCTTTTGAATATGTAAAATAAAAACTTATTTTACAGCAGTATATAAGGTAGTTATTCCAAAGGTCAATGGTCGTGCTTTTGCTTGCTGAAAACCACACCTGTGCAACATTTCACAAAATATTTGACCTTCAGGAAAAGCCATAACCGACTCGGGTAAATAGGTGTAAGCTGTGGAATGTTTTGAAACTAGTTTTCCTAAAGTGGGCAAAATGAATCTGAAATAAAACTGATATAATTGTTTTATTGGAAATGACTTTGGATGTGAAAATTCCAAAATAACCACTTTTCCACCTTGTCGTAAAACTCGATTCATTTCTTTCAAACCCGCTTCTAGATTCTCAAAATTGCGAACACCATAGGAACACATTGCGGCATCAAAAGAGTTAGATTCAAATGGCAAGTTCTCACTATCGCCAAGTTGTAATTTTATTGTTTCAGTTAGATTCAAATCTTTCAATTTGGTATTTCCAACCTCCAACATTTGAGCGGCAATGTCAATGCCTATAATTTCTCTAGGTTTAGCTTTCATTGCTGCAATAGCCAAATCAGCAGTTCCTGTTGCTACGTCTAAAATTCTTTGAGGTTTGACTGCTACAACTTCTTTAATGGCTTTTTTTCGCCATCCTTTGTCAATTCCAAGGGATAAAAAGTGATTGAGAAAATCATATTTTCCTGCAATATGATTAAACATTTCAGCAACTTGCTCTTTCTTGTTTAAATTTGACGAAGCATCGGGCAAGATTTTTTCTGCCGGATTGGAATATTGTTTAGGCTGCATTGTGGCTACAAAAATACTATAACAAAGACTATGGAAATTCGTTCAGCAAAATATTTGATTTCTAATCCTAAAGTTGAAGGTTGTCCGAAAGCAGATAGACCCGAATATGCATTCATTGGCAGGTCAAATGTGGGAAAATCTTCATTAATCAACATGCTGACAGGCAATGCTAAGTTGGCTAAAACCTCTGCTAGTCCAGGAAAAACTCAACTCATTAATCATTTCAATATTCATTTTAGCGTTTCAGAAAACAACAAAACGAGTGAAGGAGATTTCTATATTGTTGACCTTCCTGGTTATGGCTATGCAAAAGTCTCTCAAACGCAACGGGCTTCTTGGGAGAAAATGATTGAAAATTATCTCAAACAAAGAGAAAATTTAATGACTGTTTTTGTGTTGATTGATAGCCGACATGAGCCGCAAGAAAAAGATTTAGCTTTTTTAAGAAATCTTGGCGATTGGGGTGTTCCGTTCAATATCATTTTCACCAAAGCTGACAAAAGCTCGCAAAAGGAAGCCTCGAAAAATGCAAGAAGTTTTATTGATGCAATGCGTAAAGAATGGGAATTTATTCCAAAATCATTTATTACAAGCGCTGTAAAATTCACTGGGCGGAAAGAAATACTTTCTTTTATTGACGAATTGAACAAAGAATATGAGGAAATTCAAATAGAGAAAAAACAAGAGCAAGAAAAACAACAATCTTAACGTTGTAGATAAGGTAAAATTTCTTCTAAGTATTGCCTTTCATTGCTCAAACGAGGAACTTTGTGTTGCCCACCAAGCTTGCCTTTATCTTTCAGCCATTCTTTGAAACCTCCTTTAGGCATCACATGCACTATCGGCATTCTTAATGCAATGTTTTTGTGCCGTTTGGCTTCGTAATCCGAATTTATGGACTGTAAAGCAGCATCCATATGATGAACAAACTCGGATAGAGCACAAGGCAAATGTTCAAATTCTATAATCCATTCATGGGTTCCATTTTCGGTGCCGCTCATATAAACGGGAGCAGCTGTGTAATCGTTTACCACTGCACCTGTTAGCTCGCAAGCCTTGGCAATAGCTTGATCAGAATTATCTACAATGACTTCTTCACCAAAAGCATTAATAAAATGTTTCATCCGACCAGAAACTTGAATACGGAAAGGATTGAGTGAGGTGAATTTTATGGTATCTCCAACTTGGTAACGCCACAAGCCACAGTTAGTACTGATTACTAAACCATAATTCTTGTTGAGCTCTACTTCTTTCAGGGAAACAGTATTTGGATGTTCTTTTCCAAACTCTTCAACTGGAAGAAATTCGTAAAAAATTCCATGATTCAAAAACAACAACATGCCATCATCTGCAGCTGCATCTTGTGCTGCAAAAAATCCTTCCGAAGCATTATAAGATTCTAAATAACTAATATTTCTCTTCGGGAAAAACTGTTCAAATTGCTTACGATAAGGTTTGAAACTTACGCCACCATGAATATATAACTCAAGGTTTGGCCAAATTTCGTGTAAGTCATTTGTCCCTGCAATTTCAAACATGCGTTTGATTAGAACAATTGTCCAAGTAGGAACACCTGCTATATATGTAACATTTTCATTCAGAGTGGATTGGGCAATTTTTTCAATTTTCTCTTCCCACTCGTTCATCAATGCAATTGATAAATCTGGGGTTCGCATAATCTGACCTGTGAAAGGCATGTTTTGCAACATCACAGCAGACAAATCGCCATAAAAGGACTCACCGCTAAGTTGATTGATTTGATGACTCCCACCAATAACCAAACATTTCCCTCCCATCATTTCTGTGTTTGGAAATCTTTTCAAATACAAAGCAAGAACATCTTTACCTGCTTTGAAATGATTCTCGTCCAAACATTCTTTGCTTATGGGAATAAATTTACTTTTATCGCTTGTGGTGCCGCTAGATTTTGCAAACCAGCTTATGTCAGAAGGCCAAAGAATGTTTTGTTCTCCTTCTAAAATTCTTTGAATATAAGGTTTCAAAGAATCGTAATCACTCAATGGAACATTCTTTTTAAAATCCTCTATTGTGTTGAGTTTTTCAAAATTAAATTTCTTACCGAATTCCGTGTATTGAGCAGAACTAATGAGCGCATTGAACACTTGCTGTTGTGTCTCAATCGGGTTTTGTGCAAAATTAGTAATTGCACTTTGCCTCAATTTAAACAAACCCCGTAAAGCTGGACTGATAATGCTACTCATTCAAAAATAATTTCAACAACAACTAAGTCAAGGTTGATGTAATATAATGCTGTAATTTAAATTAAGATTCTTTTATGTTATAATCTTTTCTTCTTAATTCGAAATGCTGACCAAGATAAACTTTTCTTACTGTTTCATCAGCAGCCAATTCCTCGGCAGAACCTGATTTTAAAATTTTACCCTCAAACAACAAATAAGCTCTATCTGTAATGGATAAAGTTTCTTGGACATTGTGGTCAGTAATTAATATTCCAATGTTTTTATATTTCAATTTAGCCACAATCGTTTGAATATCTTCAACTGCAATCGGATCGATTCCAGCAAAAGGTTCGTCTAACAAAATAAATTTTGGATCAACAGCAAGTGCCCTAGCAATTTCTGTACGTCTTCTTTCTCCTCCACTCAATACATCGCCTGGATTTTTACGAACATGATTTAGACGAAATTCGTCTAATAATGATTCTAGCTTTTCTTTTTGTTCTGCCTTTGAAAGCCTCGTCATTTCTAGTACAGCAGAAATATTATCTTCAACCGTAAGCTTCCTGAATACAGAAGCTTCTTGGGGTAAATATCCTATCCCTAGCTGTGCTCTTTTGTACATAGGAATATCAGTAATATTTAATTCATCTAAAAACACATCGCCTTCATCTGGTTTTACCAAACCTACTACCATGTAAAATGAAGTAGTTTTTCCTGCACCATTTGGTCCCAATAAACCTACTATTTCACCTTGATTGACTTCAAATGAAACATGATTCACCACAGTTCTATTACGATATTTCTTAACAAGTTCTCGTGTATATATTTTCACAAAATGACTTTGCTCCAAAAATAATAAACCTTTGTCAAGACATATGTTAATCCTTTGTTCACTTGCAAGACTTGAATATTTGTGTCTATTTTTGCTTGCACAATATGAAAGTTACACAGCACATTTCGGAAGCCAAAGAAACCATTATTTCTTTTGAAATATTACCGCCAACAAAAGGGAAAAGCATTGATTCAATTTACAATCAACTAGACCCTTTGATGGAATTCAATCCAGCTTTTATCAACGTTACTTACCATCGAGCAGAGCAGGTTTATAAAAAACGAAACGATGGTAGTTTTGAAAGAGTTGAAATCAGAAAAAGACCAGGTACGGTAGGCATTTGCGCGGCCATCATGAATAAATATAAAGTTGAGGCAATTCCACATCTAATCTGTGGAGGTTTCAGTAAAGAAGAAACTGAAAATGCTTTAATTGATTTGCATTTTTTAGGCATCAAAAACGTATTGGCACTCAGAGGAGATGCAGCAGCCAATGAAAAATTTTTCACACCGCACCCCAATGGACACCGTTATTCTGAAGAATTAGTCCAACAAATATTGAGTCTAAATTCTGGACATTATTTGGAAGATGATATTATGGACGGAGTAAAAACTGATTTCTGTATTGGTGTTGCTGGCTACCCTGAAAAACATTACGAAGCACCAAACATGGATACTGACATTTACTACTTAAAAAGAAAATTAGACCTTGGTGCCGACTATGTGACCACACAAATGTTTTTCAACAACGAACATTTCTACAACTTCGTTGCTCGCTGTCAAGAAAACGGCATCAAAGTTCCTATTATTCCAGGCTTGAAACCCTTGACCAGCAAGCGTCAGCTCACTATGATTCCATCTATTTTCAATGTTGAGGTTCCTGTGGATTTATACAAAGAAATGATGGCTGCCAAAACAGAACAAGGTTGCGATCAAATTGGTGAAGAATGGCTTTTAGCGCAATGTAAAGACTTACTAAAACAAAAAGTACATGTATTACATTTCTACACTTTAGGCAAGCCCCAAATTGTTTATAATGTATTGAAAAAATTACTGTAGTTCTAAAAAAACTAAGGCTCAATTACGTGCATGTCTTTTAAAATGTCATGCACGTTTTTTATTCTTTGATCGTACCAATTTTGAGAAGTATCGTTTTTGTGAGTCACAAAATTTTGAGCAAACATGTAGGGATAATTCCTAAAATCTGCTTTGTTCATGCTCTTTTCATGCTCTTTTACTTGTTCCATTTTTTCCACAAAACCAACAACCCAATACACGGTTGAATCTTTAAAATTTCCAGTGCCTGTCTTGTAATACAATTTATATTTAGGAGTTTCTTCCCTCAACATTATGCTGCGCACAATTCGCTGACTTCTTTCTGAAAAAGGAAGTTCCTCGAAATACAATCTCTTCATCATTCCAAGTTGCTCGTCCGCAGAAATTTGAAGACTATCATTCAACCAAAACATATCGATTGGACCACCCATATTCCGATTACCATATTGAACTGTATCTAAATAATGTTTGAAATTATCTTTGCCAATTCTTCTTGCCAACTCCTGAAAATAAGGCACAGCACTTCTTTTGAACGCTTCACGCATATCTAAATCCTCGTTCCATTCTGGTCTATTTCTATCAATGCCATCCCATTTGATGACTAATTTTTCATCTGCTGCAACCGCTGTTTCAAGAGCTACTAATGAAGTGAAAATCTTAAATGTTGAAGCTGGTAAATAGCGATGTAGCGCTTGGTCTTTATTGAAATAATAGATAGCATCATGTGTGTGGTCACGAAACATGAAACATCCTTGTTGAATTTTATTTTGATTGAAAATGGTTTCCCATTCTTTCTTTTCATGAATTCTATTTTCAGCACATGAACTCAATAAAAAAATAAAAGAAGCAAGTATATAGATAAATTTATTACACATAAAAATCGATTGTTGCCGCAAAGATAGGGCAATGATTGAGCTAATGTTCGTTAAAATTTAAACTTGTGTAAGACTAAGTAGGAGTTTCTAATCAGGAATTTCCACTAAAATAAAAAGCCCCTCAAATGGGACTTTTATTTTATCAATTTAAATAAACTTACTTCATGTTAATTGCTTCAATCAGTTTACTAGCTATGGTTTGTTGAAATTTCACTGACTTCAAATTTTTCAGATCCTCAGCATTGGTGAGGTATCCTGGAGAAAAAACTAAAGCCGGAATTTTGCTTTCTTTTAATACAGCTAAGTTTTTTTGATCCATACTTATTGAACCCATATTAGAAAACACATGCATCAAATGACGAGCAAATAATATTGTTCCGTCAAGTTGATTGCCATTTGCAGTGATGATGCCAAATCCGTGATTATCCAAGTTTGTAGAAGCATTCATATGAATTGAAATATAATACGTTTGATTGTCCGCTTTTTGATTTGCTGCTGCTCTTTCCATCAAAGATTTCGTTTCATTTTGTTTTCTTGAAAGCACTACATTGATATTGGCTTCTTTTGCTTTTTCAGCCAAAACCTGAGCAAACGACCAACACAAATCACTTTCTTTTGTTCCGTCAAATGCTTTTGCTCGTTCGTCCTTACCGCCATGAGCAGCATCTATTATTAGAGTAATACCACCTTCGTTCGCAGCAAAACTGAAAGTTGATGCCATCAAAAAGAAAACAAATAATGTAATTTTTTTCATAATTTAAGAAATTGAATGCTAAAATAAAGCTTTTATATTGAAAAGATTGTTGAAAAAAACAAATGTAGTATTCAAACTCAAAGACATCGAAAATGAAGAAATTGGTTTGCGATAACTGCAAAAATTTCAGGTTAAAAGGCTTTGGCATAGGTATTGACGATTATTTTACTCTTCTAAAAATTGAAAAGAGGAGATTTTGTCACCATGTCTAGTAAGAAATCGATGATGGAAATGCTATTTAGTCAGCACGAGGAAGAAATGGAATTTATGCCTATTGTACCACTTGGCGAGAACGAAATGGATGAAAAAGAAAAGAATTCTTTGCCTAAAGAGCTGCCCGTAATTGCATTAAGAAATACCGTACTATTTCCAAATGTGGTATTGCCCATAACAGTTTCAAGAGAGAAATCTTTAAATGCCATTGCCGAAGCTCAAAAATCAGGAAAATGGATTGGTGTTTTAGCACAGAAAGAAACCAACAATGAAGATCCTAAAACTGAAGATGTTTATTCAATTGGAACAATAGCACGCATTGTCAAACATTTGAAAATGCCCGATGGGAATATCACTATTTTCATTATGGGAAGAATGCGTTTCAAGGTCAATAAATTCACCAAAACAGAACCTTACTTTGCTGCTAAAGTTTCGTATCTGGAAGATATCTACCCTAAAGAAAATCAGGAATTTGATGCGCTCATGTCATCTATTAATGAACATGGAGAAAAACTGGCACAACAAGCAGCAGGCATGCAATCGGAAATGGGTTTTGTGTTGAAAAATATTGAACAACAATCCTTTCTTTTGAATTTCATTTCTTCAAATTTGAACATAAAAATTCCTGAAAAACAATTTTTGCTAGAGGAAAACAATGTTTATGTGCGTGCCGAAAAAATACTCGGTCATTTGCAATCTGAATTGCAATTGGTAGAATTGAAAAACGAAATCACAAACAAAACTCGCGCTGACATTGACAAACAGCAAAGAGAATACTTTTTACAACAACAACTTAAAAGCATCAAAGAAGAGCTTGGTGGCGACCCAAATGAAAGGGAAGTAAAAGATCTTCAAAAACGTGCAGAGTCCATAAACCTTACACCTGCTGCAAGAGAAATGTTCAACAAGAACATTCAAAAACTAGAACGTATGCATCCAAGCACACCTGATTACAGTGTGGTGTACAATCATTTGGACTTAATACTTGATTTGCCTTGGGGAGAATATTCTGAAGATAGTTATGATTTAAAAAATGCTAAAAAGGTTTTGGACAACGACCATTATGGCATGGAAAAAATCAAAGATAGAATTCTTGAATATTTAGCTGTTCTTAAGTTGAAAGGTGATTTGAAATCCCCTATTCTTTGTTTTGTTGGACCTCCAGGCATCGGCAAAACATCACTAGGAAGGAGCATTGCCAGCGCAATCAACAGAAAATATGTTCGATTGAGTTTAGGGGGTTTACATGATGAAAGTGAATTGCGTGGTCACCGTAAAACCTACATCGGTGCAATGCCTGGAAGAATCATTCAACAATTAAGAAAAGTTAAAACAGCCAATCCTGTTTTCATATTGGATGAAGTGGATAAGATTGGAAAAGATTTTAGAGGCGACCCTAGTTCTGCTTTATTAGAAATTCTTGACCCAGAACAAAACAATACTTTTTATGACAATTATTTAGAGTTAGAATTTGATCTTTCGAAAGTCATGTTTATTGCAACTGCTAATAGTTTGTCTGAAATTCAACCAGCGCTTCGCGACCGTATGGAAATCATTCAATTAACGGGCTATTCGCTTGAAGAAAAAACTGAAATTGCTAAAAGACATTTGATACCGAAACAAAAAGAATTACATGGGCTTGAAAAAGCAAAAACAAAGTTTCAAGACAAAGCAATTATCAAAATCATTCAAGAATATACTCGTGAATCTGGTGTTCGAGAATTAGACAGATTAACTGCCGCGGTGATGCGCAACTTAGCAAAAAAGTTGGCGATGGAAGAAGTTATCAATGCACAAATTACTGATGCAGATATTGAAACCATTCTTGGCAAACCAAAATTCAATAATGAAATTTACACTAAAGGGCATCCTCCAGGAGTGGCTGTAGGTTTGGCTTGGACTTATGTTGGCGGTGAAATATTATTTATTGAAACTGGGCTATCGAAAGGTAAAGGACAATTATCATTGACAGGTAACTTAGGCAATGTGATGAAAGAAAGTGCAAGCACGGCTCTTTCATACCTGAAAGCACATGCTGAACAATATGGGATTAAATACGAGCAATTTGAAGAAAGCAATATTCATATTCATGTGCCTGAAGGTGCCGTTCCAAAAGATGGACCAAGCGCTGGTATTACTATGCTAACTGCGCTTACCTCTGCTTTCACCAACAAGAAAATAAAACCATTTCTAGCCATGACGGGAGAAATAACACTTCGTGGTCAAGTATTGCCAGTTGGTGGCATCAAAGAAAAAGTTTTGGCTGCTAAACGTGCTGGCATCAAAGAAATTATTTTGTGTGCGCAGAATGAAAAAGATGTTGAAGAAATTGACAAAAGATTTATCAAAGGCATGAAGTTTCATTATGTCAACGAAATGAACGAAGTGCTGAATATTGCATTAATGAAAAAATAATAAAAATAAAGCCCATTCTGTGTTGAAATGGGCTTTATTTTTCTAGCGCTTGAAACAACAAATCTTCAGTAGCTTTCATCGTTATATCAATATTGAAATGTTGCAATACCTCGTTATGTGCATCTTCAATAATACTTTCAATTTCACTATTTGATTTACTTAATGCGATAACTTGTTTGCAAAAAGTATCCTCATCATTTAATTTATGTAGCCAACCAAGTTGTCCATTTTTCAACAGTGCTTTT
>CAZNVQ010000027.1:0-2091 GCA_964576425.1 uncultured Flavipsychrobacter sp.
GCCTGGCCAAGTGGTCATACCATTGCTGATGGGGAAGGTGATGTCAATCCAAGGTTGTAAATTTTCCATCCGGTATTACAAATCTGTGCTAGCTGCTACTTTATTGGACAATGATTAAGAGAATAAAGGGATTATTAGTTTTCTGTTTTGCCAAAATAAAATTGATTGCGATAGAGGTCAGCAACTTTAGTGTAAATTTCATCCATTGCAATAGATTCAAAAGCATGTACCATTGTCATGGAGTTACCATGAACAATCATTTTTAGTTCTAAAGTTCCTGCATTTTTCAAGAAGAATTTTCAGTCTTTCATCACATATTCGTCTGCAAATATTTTGATATAATCTCCTTTGCAAAGTTTTCCATTCTCTCTAATTTCATTGTTCATGAAAACAAATTTGCCATTTTCTTTCAATGGGCTGAGTTTTAATTCGCCAAGTAGGTTTTTACTCATACAATTTTTGTTTCGTTAGCGTGAAGATAACTAAATATAGCTATGTCTTAAAACGTGCTGAAAATTTTAACTTGCTGTAAAATATTGATTTTTCAGTAAAAGAAAAGAAGGAATTGAAAGATTTTTTCTTTAATTCTTTTGTCGGGAAACTAAAACATAATCGATTTTATTCTGTTAAACTTGCAATAGATTTCTGAAAGATAAAGTCGCGTAAAATCATGTCCTACAAAAGCTTAGAAGATTGTGTATTGGATTTAGAACGAACTGGTCAATTGGTTAGGGTTAAAGAATTAGTAGATCCGAATCTTGAGATGGCAGCCATTCAATTGCGTGTCTATGCAGCTGCCGGACCCGCTTTATTGTTTGAAAATGTGAAAGGAACGAAATTCAGAGCGGTGTCAAATTTGTTCGGTACGGTGGAACGTAGTCGTTTCCTTTTCCGTTCCACCTTCAGTCAAGTGCAACAGCTAATAGAGCACAAAAAAAATCCAATCAAAGCTGCAAAAGAACCGATTAAAAATTTTGGTTTGGGATTAGCTGCAATGAAGGCTTTACCGCTTAAAAATCCATTCCAAAAACCGATTTTATTTGAAAAAATAAAAATTGAAGATTTGCCACTCATCAAACATTGGTCAATGGATGGTGGCGCTTTCATTACACTGCCACAAGTCTATTCTGAAGATCCTGAAACCCCTGGTATCATAAAGGCAAATTTGGGCATGTATCGTGTTCAGCTTAATGGAAATGACTATCAATTAAATCATGAAATAGGCTTGCATTATCAAATACATAGAGGAATTGGTGTGCATCAACATAAGGCGCTTCAAAAAGGTCAGGATTTAAAAGTGAGTATTTTTGTTGGTGGACCGCCATCACATACTGTTGCAGCTGTGATGCCATTACCTGAAGGAATGAGTGAATTGACATTCGCTGGAGTGCTTGGTGGACGCAGATTTCGGTATTTTTATTTAGATGGTTATTGCATGAGTGCAGATGCCGATTTTGTGATTACAGGAACAATTTCCAACAAAGTAAAACCTGAAGGACCTTTTGGAGATCATTTAGGATATTATAGTTTGAAACATGATTTTCCTGTTTTGAATATCCATCAAGTTTATGCTCGAAAAAACGCCATTTGGCCTTTCACAGCTGTTGGTCGTCCACCACAAGAAGACACAAGCTTTGGTGCTTTAATTCATGAATTGACAGGCAGTGCAGTTGCGCAGGAGATTCCTGGTTTAAAAGAAGTACATGCAGTTGATGCCGCTGGTGTTCATCCATTGTTATTAGCAATTGGGAAAGAAAGATATACTCCATATGCCGAGATAAAAGCGCCTGCTGAGATATTAACTATTGCACATCATATTTTGGGAACAGGGCAACTAAGTTTGGCAAAATATGTGTTCATTGCCGCAGAGGAAAAAGGATTATCAACTCACGATATAGAAGATTATTTCGCACATGTCTTGTCTCGTGTGGATTTCCAACGTGATTTGCATTTTCATACAAAAGCAACAATGGACACACTTGATTATTCAGGCTCAGGATTTAACACTGGAAGCAAATTAGTTGTGGCTGCTTGTGGTGAGCCATTAAGGAAATTGAGTTCTCAAATACCCAAATGTTTGACTGAAATGAA
>CAZNVQ010000027.1:2191-24528 GCA_964576425.1 uncultured Flavipsychrobacter sp.
TGCAAAGGGCCTTTGGTTATAGATGCAAGAATTAAACCGCATCACGCGCCTCCATTGATTGAAGATGAAAGCGTTAAGAAAAGAGTAGAGGCTTTGTTTGAAAAAGGGGGTAGCTTGTATGGCTTTGCGTAGCAGCTAGATAAGAGTTAATTCAAAATTGCATAAAACAAAAAAGGCTCCACATTTGATGTGGAGCTCTTTTAATTATATGAAATGGATTAAGCCATTGCATTCAAACGGCGAGCGATACCAGACTTAAGGTTACTTGCTTTGTTTTTGTGAATCACATTGCGCTTAGCCAATTTATCAATCATAGAAATCACTTTTGGCATTGCTGCTACAACCGCTGATTTATCAGTAGTTGCTAAAAGTGTACGGATAGCATTACGAGTTGTTTTACCATAGTAGCGGTTACGCTCACGACGTCTTGCACTTTGACGAATATCTTTTTTGGTAGCTTTATGATTTGCCATTTATTTAGAATATTTTCTTTAAGGAGAGCAAAGGTAGTCTTTATCTATTTATTTTCAAATTATTTTTGAAAACCTTGCCTTTTGTTTTTTATAATATATTTAGTGTTTGCTATTTTGTCATTTGAACATACATCTGCTTTGATCTTTTCAACAGTTGTTCTTTCTTTTCAATGAAACTATCAAGTTTGTCTTTTGGTATTCTCAAACCATAATATTCAGAACCATATTTTTGGGATTCGAATAAGTTGTAGTCTGGATTCCATTTGTCCAATAGCTTTCTGTCGATATTCAAATCAAGAGCAAGCAAATCAAGATGCATTGGTTCTTTGATACGAACAATTGCCATTGATTTCAAATCTTCTTCAGAATAGATTGATTTTTTCACTGCAACTGCTGCTTTTACTTCTGTAACTGTTGGTGTTTCTTCAATAAATTTAGCTTCTTCAGGAATACTACCTAAGCCAATGAATTTGCTCATGTTTTCAAAAATCGAAGCAGTAGCAATGTATGCTAAAACATGACCTTGAGTTTCTTTAGGCAAAAAAGGTTTGATGTCCCAAAAGTTAGTACTTCCGGTTTTTTTAATCGCTCTTTGAACGGGCGTGGGACCACTGTTATAAGCAGCAACAACCAACAACCAATCGTTGAGTTGGGTGTACAAATAATTTAGGTACTTAGCGGCTGCGTTTGTTGATTTATATACATCCGTTCTTTCATCTTTTTTCTTGGAAACATTCAGCCCCATGAGTCTAGCCGTTGATGCCATCAATTGCCAAGGACCAACTGCACCTACTCTTGAAATTGCATTGTTGTTCAACGCAGATTCAATCACAGCTAAGTATTTCAATTCTTTTGGAATGTCGTTTTGTTGCAACACATTGTCAATCAGTGAAAAATGGTCTTCACCTCTTTTTTTCACCACAGTCAATGTTTTGTCATGTGCCGACATATACTTTTTGGTATAGTCCACCACATAATCATTCATGGAACCAAAATAGGATTGTTGACCAGCAAGCGGCACAGGCTTTTTGCCCGAAACCTGCATAGGTAGCGGAACAGCGCTTATTGCTGTTGATTTAGTTGAGTTGACAATAGTATCAGCTTTGATGACTTTCGTTGCCGAAGGTGTCATAGAAAAATTCTGATACTTCTGACCAAAGGCTGATAGGGAACCGGTGAGCAGAACTAAACTTATTATTTTACTGCATTGCATGTTTATCGTTGTTTTAGTGGCGAAACCATGCAACCCTACGGGAAGCTTGACTTACATGAAAAAATAAACTCTTGTCGTTTGAAAACAGTCTGTGATTAAGATTTAGATTGCTCTTTGTCTTTAATTCCAGCTTCGATTTCATTTTTAATACCTGTTTTTGCATCATTGAATTCGCGAATTCCTTTACCAATTCCACGAGCTAATTCAGGAATTTTTTTACCACCAAAAAGGATGATGATGGCAAGGATTATCCATAACCATTCTCCGCCACTTGGCATTGAAATAAGTAATTGCGACTTGATTGCTAATAGAGACATTGTATTCTTTTTTAATGAACGACAGCGCAAAGGTAAGCTTTTAAACTGAATTCAGACAAAGCGTTGGTTACTTTAACGATTTACTCTCAAATGAACTAAATATAAATTTATCTTCCTTCGATTTGATCTTTCAATTGTTTTGTCATACCATTTATATAGGTATTCCATTTTTCAATAATCTGTTGCATGTCGGCTGGAAGTTCGGAATTGAACTGAATCCACTCATTAGTTGTTGGATGGATAAAGCCTAACTCTTTAGCATGAAGCGCATGTCGTGGCATAATTTTAAAGCAATTCTCTACGAATTGTTTGTATCGAGTGAACACTGTACCTTTTACAATATGAGCACCACCATAAGTAGCATCATTAAACAATGGATGTCCAATAGATTTCATATGTATTCTGATTTGATGTGTCCTGCCTGTTTCCAAGCGCATTTCCAAAACAGTTACGTAATTTAATCTTTGTAAAACTTTATAATGTGTTATGGCGTGTTTGCCGTGGTCGCCATCTGGAAAAGTATCCATCATTTTTCTAAAACGCAAATTTCGACCGACATGAACATTCACCGTGCCTTCATTTTCTTCAAAATATCCCCAAGCCAATGCAATATATCGTCTATGAACAGTGTGTTGTTTGAATTGTGCGGCTAGATGAGACATAGCTTGCTCGGTTTTAGCAATCACCACCAAGCCAGTAGTGTCTTTGTCAATTCGATGAACCAAACCAACTCTATATAAATTTTCTTTTTCTACATGTTGTTGTCCAAGATGATAAGACAATCCGTTGATTAATGTACCATTTGGGTTGCCACAACCTGGATGAACCACCATTCCCGCCGCTTTGTTGACAATCAAAATCGCATCATCCTCATAAACAATATCCAATGGAAGTTGCTCTGGAAGAACTTCTTCTAGCTCTGCTTTTCGAGTTTCAAAAACAACAATTTCATCGCCTGGTTTAATTTTGTAATTTGATTTTACTGGCTTTTCATTCAGTAAAATAAATCCTTCATCAATAGCTTGTTGAATCTTATTTCGTGTTGCTCCTTCCAAACGAATCATCAAGAATTTGTCAATTCTCATGGATTCTTGTTTGCGCTCAATCGGAATTCTCACTCTTTCCACCAATGTGGCTTTCTCTTGGTCACTTCCTTCTAAGTCGCCATCTTCTTCCACTTCATCCCAATCCTGAGCCAAATCGTTGCTTGATTGCATTAAGTTTAAAATTTATTTGAAACGCAAAATTAGCCAAATATTATTGGTGAAATGGGTTTATTTGTTTGAATGCAACCAAGCCAACATCAGTTTGGGATCCAACTGATAATAATTGCTTTTTCTTTCTATGGTGCTATTGTTTACCCAATAAATTGCTGGAAGCATTGGTCCAGCCATTTCCATCATTTTATCGGGACCGAAAAAATGAATACTTTTAACTTTTTCAGCATGTGTTTCTTCATAAAAATCCTTCAAGAACAGTGGATTGCCATTCAAAACAAAAAATATGGGGATTTCTGGATGTTGTTCGTGGATGATTTGGAGTTCAAAAGCTGCTTTTCGGCAATGTGGACATGTCAAACTTAAAAAAGCAATTATGTGTTTCCCTTTTCTAAGCTCAACTTTAGGCGCTTTGTTTCTTGGGTTTTCTGAAATATAAAGTGGTTGTAAATCAATGTGTTCATGGACGATTTCAGGCTTTCTTTCATCGGTATGAAATGGTTGTGCCACAAACGGAATGCTGAAAGTGAGCAAGATAAAAATGAATATTGTTATTTTATTTATGTTGAATAATCGCAACGAATAGAATTTCAACAAATAGAATGTTAAGAGCAGTAAAAGTCCATTTTTCACCAAAGCAGTAATTGGTTTCATGGAAATGGCATCGCCAAAACAACCACAATCACCTTTATTTCCTTGTTGAAATATTATATATATTAAGTAAAGACTAAAAATACTGAGCAACGAAATGGCAAGTGGAAAGGTTATTTTTTTCAATGAAATATGAAAAAGTAGAAGCATTCCAACCAAAATTTCTAAACCAATCAGCAATCGAGCAATGATAGAAGCCAATGTGAGGTTG
Organism: uncultured Flavipsychrobacter sp.; assembly: GCA_964576425.1. Lineage (GTDB taxonomy): Bacteria > Bacteroidota > Bacteroidia > Chitinophagales > Chitinophagaceae > JAFIGV01. Next base: position 6,274 of record CAZNVQ010000027.1, read on the forward strand.
GACAAGCCTGCGTTGGCAATGTGCCATGTGAAAGCTTCAAGCGAAGACGAGGTATAGAGCTTGCTAATGCCTGAAAAGAAAAATACTGCTGCCAAGAAAAGCAACAGTATTAATCCAATTATATTTTGTATTTTATTATAATCTCTAAGCGCCATTCAATGCAAATTTGTGGGCTTGATGCGCAAAACCGAATTAGTATATTTTACAATTTTCAGTGGTGGTGATGCCGTTAGTGGTGAAAGTTCCAGAGTTTCCTTCACATAACGATTTTGCATTATCTTTCGTGTCTTTGATTTTATATTCTTTGATGACAGAATCAGGCAAACCAGGTTGTCCCGTGTATTTTATAATACATTGGCAAGTGTAGTCTCGAACGCAGGAACCCAAAAGCGTCATTAAAATTAAAGCAGCGGGTAGTAAAATGGAGCTACGGATTTTCATCAAAAAGAATTTTAAAAGTCCAAGATAGGAGTAAATTTTAAAACAACAAAGCTTGGAGAAATTCCCTTTTAAAATTGATTCAAGAATTGACATTTTTTCATCTAAACCCGACCGAATTTCACTTCGCTTTTCGTGAAAAGGCATAATTTCTGACAAAGAGGCAATTTTTAGTTCATTGGAATGTAAGTTGATACTTAGTTGCAAAACTTAATTAAATTTTATTATATGCAAGAAAAAGGATCTATTTCGATTCACACGGAGAACATTTTTCCAATCATCAAGAAATTTTTATACTCCGACCATGAGATTTTTTTAAGAGAATTAGTGAGTAACGCAGTTGATGCCACTCAAAAAATCAGACGTTTAGCAAGTCTCGGACAATTCAATGGTGAATTAGGCAACACTCGAGTTGAGGTTGCTTTGGACGAAAAGGCAAAAACCATAACGATTTCCGACAACGGAATTGGAATGACCGCCGAAGAAATCAAGAAATACATCAATCAAATTGCATTCTCTGGCGCCACTGAATTCATGGAGAAATTCAAAGAAGCCAACGATGCCAATGAAATAATTGGTCGTTTTGGATTAGGATTTTATTCTGCTTTTATGGTGGCTGAAAAAGTTGAAATTCAAACTTTGTCTTATCAAGATGGTGCTCAACCTGCTCGTTGGATTTGCGATGGTAGCACAGAGTTTGAAATTTCAGATGGTAACAGAACCACTCGTGGAACCGATATCATTCTTCATGTAAGCCAAGATGCTGAAGAGTTTTTGCAAGAAATGAAATTGCAACAAATCTTGGATAAATACTGCAAATTCTTGCCTGTTGAAATCAAGTTTGGTACACGCAATGAGCAAGAAGAAGATGGTCAAGATGAAGAAGGCAAAACAAAATATAAGTCTGTTGAGGTGGACAATATCATTAACAATACCAAGCCACTTTGGACAAAAGCGCCTTCTGAAATCACCAATGAAGAATATTTAGATTTTTATAGAACGCTTTATCCAATGAGCGAAGAGCCGCTTTTCTGGATTCATTTGAATGTTGACTATCCATTCAACCTTACTGGAATTCTTTATTTCCCGAAAGTGAAGAATGAAATGGAATTGCAAAAAAATAAGATTCAATTATACAGTCGCCAAGTGTTCATCACTGATGAAGTGAAAGATATTGTTCCTGAATTTTTGATGTTACTACATGGGGTGATTGATTCTCCAGATATTCCATTGAACGTGTCTAGAAGCTTTTTACAAGCAGACAGCAACGTGAAAAAAATCAATAGCTATATCACCAAAAAAGTGGCTGATAAATTAAACGAGTTATTCAAAAATGACCGTGAAGCTTTTGCCGAAAAATGGAATGACATCGGATTATTCATCAAATACGGAATGGTTTCTGATGAGAAATTTTATGAAAAAGCAAAAGACTTTGCATTGCTAAAAAGCTTTACTGGCAACTATTTCACCTTGACAGAATACAACGAAAAGGTGAAAGAAAATCAAACAGATAAAAACGGAACCGTTGTTTATTTATACACTATTGATGCTGCCAAGCAAGATGCTTACATTCAAAGTGCGCAAAAAAGAGGTTATGATGTTTTGATTATGGATGGCATTTTGGACACTCATTTCATCAGTCAAATGGAGCAAAAAGGAGATAAAATTTCCTTGAAAAGAGTGGATGCTGATGTGATGAATAAACTGATTGAAAAAGACGAAACCCAACATTTAGTTTTAACTGAAGATGAAAAATCTAAGGTTAAAGATTTATTTGCTAAAGCGGTTAATAAATCCAATATGCAAGTTGAAGTGGAAGGTCATAGTCCTGATGAAATGCCAGTTACAGTTACCATGGATGAGTTCATGAGAAGAATGAAAGACATGTCTAAAATGGGTGGTGGCTATAGCTTTTACGGCATGATGCCAGACAACTATAAGGTGGCTGTAAATGGCAATCATCCATTAGTTTCAAAAATGCTCCAAACAACAAACGAAGACGAGCAATTAGCATTGGCTAAACATGCTTTCGATTTGGCATTGTTAGCACAAGGAATGCTTACCGGTGCAGATTTGACAGCATTTGTTCATCGTAGTGTGAGTTTGGTGTAGAGAATAAATTTTTAGATTAAGTAAAAATCCCAGCTTAATGAGCTGGGATTTTTTTGATCTTTTTTTTTTGAGTTAATTTTTAAACTTATACAAAAGAATTTAGTTAAAATCCTCAACCATTTACATGTATTGTTCGTTTAAACAATTAGTGTTCATACTTTTTAATAATTTTTACCATGAAATTGACAATTGTATTCATTTTACTTTCAATTCTTTCAATAGTTACTGTGGCACAAGTGTATGTTTCCAAAAGCAGTGAAGAAACAGAACAAAGAAAATATTCAGTGTTGAAAACTTTTGACCAATTTGAAATTAGGAAATATGAACCAGCCTTATATTCCACCGTTCGTTTGAAATCCAAATCTTACAAAGAAAGTGCCCGTGAAGGATTTCAGGCTTTAGCAGGTTATATTTTCGGCGGTAATGAAGCAAACGAAAATATTGCGATGACCTCTCCTGTTGTCATGGACTTAGGCGACACAGCGAGCATGAAATTTATGGTTCCACAATCTCATACTTTGAATAATTTACCTAGACCTAACAATAAAAAAATTGAGTTTCAACAAGAAGGTGAAAAAATTGTTGCTGCTATTCAATTTGATGGTTGGGCTAACGATAAAAAGATTGAGCATTATCAAAATATTTTAAAGAAAGCACTAGCAGCTGAAAAAATTAGTCATACTAATCATTTTGTTTTTTTGGGTTACAATCCGCCTTATGAATTGGTAAATAGAAGAAACGAAATTGTTGTTGAATTAATCAATTTTGAGTAGCGCTTGGTTGAAATTTATAATTACTAAATTGTCTTGGTATTTATTTGTATTGAATAAAACTTGTTTAAAACTAAACCCTAATTAACCAAAACATTTAGTCAACAAACGGTTTACAGATGTTCTAAAGTCGAAATGGGCTGTCTCTTTTGTTTAGAGACAGCCCATTTAAATTTCTTATTTGTGTTAGAATTTAGGACAAGTAAAATTGTATTGTGGACCTCTTTCACGTTTGTTGATACAACCGTTGAAAATCACTGAGAGTTCATATGCACCGTTTCCGTTTGTAGCTGGAGTAAAACTTGAAACGTTTACATCGTAGCTAAGTCCAAATGTGAACTTTTGCATTTCAAATGCAACGTACGGTGCAACAGCATCTCCATAACGATACCAACCACCAAGATATAATATTGTGCTTCTTGTAAATTCAGGGTCGTAACCAGGGTTTAACACAAATCCAACAGAAGCACCCATAACTGCTTCAATAGCTTTCGCTTGTTGTTGGTATAGACCACTTGCGTAAAGCACGATGTTCTCATTTAGATTGAATGAACCACCTAAATAACCTGTGTAACGTGCAGCGATTTTGTGGTCAGTTGTTCCACCTCCGCTTTTCAAAAAAGTCTCAACAGGTTGAGTAATATGATAGTAAGAAAAACCAGCGTAAGCAGTAGCAAAGTCACTTACACGACCGCTATACATAATTCCTGCGTTAAAATCTGGATAATTTAGGTCGGCATTACCAATGTTTTCACCAGTTTGGTATTCAGGAACTCCAGAACCTGGGTTGAATTGGTCTTCAAATTTGAGTTTATTGAAGTCAATGCTTTTTTGGACAAGTGCGCCTTGGAAGCCAAGAGATAACGTATGCTTCTTTTCATAACCAAGTGCTTTGTGATAAGCAGCTGACAAGCCAGCAGTGATATTAGTAAGCGCTCCTAAACCAGATTTGTCATATAACATGATAACGCCAATACCAACAGCATCACCGTTGTTCAACTTACCTTTCATGGTTGCCATGTCATAAGACAAAGAACCTGTGATATAAGGATTGCTAGAAACACTTGACCATTGTGAACGATAGTTTGTAGCAAGACGTAAATCGCATTGCACCATACCCGTAAGCGCTGGATTTAGGGTTAAAGGGGAGGAGAAGTATTGCGTAAAGTGCACATCTTGAGCCACCGCTGACACGGATAAAACTAACGCTGCACCTACTCCAAGTAATATTTTCTTCATCTTAAAATTACGTTTTGCAAATTGTAAATTTAATAATCTGCATCCAAAATAAGTATTATCCTTCTATTTTGCAAGAATACAACAATGATTTGGTAGATATTTCATCAAGATTGTCGCTTACTACCATAAGCCAAATCTCCTGCATCACCCAAACCGGGCACAATATAACCTCTTGCTGTCAATTCATCATCAATAGTGGCTGACCAAATATGCACATTAGGAAATTTTCTGATAAGTAGGTCGATTCCCACGGTGCAAGCTACAGCGCAAACAACATGTATTTCAGAAGGCTGCTCTTGTTCTGTGAGGGTTTCAATGGCTATTATCAATGAGGCGCCAGTTGCTAACATTGGGTCGGCAATTATTAGCGGTCTTCCTTCTAAAGAAGGACTGGTGACATAATGTTGTTCTATTTCGAAACTACCGTCTCTGTGGTGTTTGCGATAAGCAGCAATAAATGCATTGTCAGCTAAGTCAAAATAATTCAACAAGCCGTGATGCAGGGGTACGCCAGCTCTGAGAATTGTAGCTAAAACGGGTTGTTGTACTAATTCAACGCAGGATGCTTCGCCAAGTGGAGTCTGAACAATTATGTTTTTGTAGGGTAGAACTTTGCTGATTTCATAAGCAGCAATTTCACCAATTCTTTCCATGTTTCGTCTGAAGCGCATTCTGTCGCCTTGGATGGAAACATCTCTAATCTCTCGTACCCATTGGCTTAATAATGAATTATTGTCACTGAGGTTGGTTACCATAATCTGCGAAGTAATTATAAAATGTGCAAAAGGAAAAAATATTTTGGAACAAAAAAATATAAAACAATATTTTAAAATAATTAATATCAGTTAAATAAGCGTTAAACTATTTCACAATGTTTTGATTAGAAACACAACCGTCTATTTTTGTACCTTTGCACACCTTTAAAATAAAGGTAACTTTTATATATGGATGCTTTACAAGCAATCGACAAGGATAAACTACCACAACACATTGCCATCATTATGGATGGAAATGGAAGATGGGCAAAGGAAAGAGGAGCAGATAGAATTTATGGTCATCATGAAGGTGTTATAAGCGTTCGTGAAATTGTAAATGCATGCGGTGAAATCGGCATTGATTATTTGACTCTTTATGCTTTTTCAACCGAAAATTGGAATCGTCCAAAAACAGAGGTCGATGCTTTGATGGAATTGTTGGTGAATACCCTCAGAAAGGAAATTGAAGAATTGCACAAGAACAATGTAAAAATGCACGTGATTGGAGATGTGAAAAACTTGCCGCAAGTTTGTCAAAAAGAATTGGATGAAGCAATTGAAATTACTAAGAACAACACAGGAGTCAATTTGATTTTGGCGTTGAGCTACAGTTCAAGATGGGAAATAATTGAAGCAACCAAACATATTGCAGAACAAGTTAAAAACGGAAAAATCGCAATAGAAGATATTGATGAAAAGTTGTTTCAAAACCACCTCACAACTGCTGCTTTCCCAGACCCTGAACTAATGATTAGAACTAGTGGTGAGCATAGAATAAGTAATTATCTATTGTTTCAACTAGCATATGCGGAATTATATTTCACGCCTGTACTTTGGCCTGAATTTAGAAAGCCTCAGCTTATAGAAGCGATTTTAAACTACCAACAACGAGAAAGACGTTTTGGTAAAACAAGTGAACAAATTCAAACGAACTCAACACAGCATGTTTAGAACAAATTGGCGTTCTTGTATTCTCCTAATATTGACCCTTTCTATCGCTCAAAATATTTTTGCTCAAATAGGAAAAGGTAAAAAAAATACAAATCTTTCTAACACAGCATCGGATTTTCGACCACAAGAATATTTCATTGGAGGCGTGACTGTTTCTGGAAATCGTTTTTTAGACGAAGATTTATTACTTGCTGTAACTGGCTTAACTATTGGCAATAAAGTGAAGTTGCCTAATGATGAATCTATTTCAAAAGCTATTAGAAACTTATGGAAACAGGATTTATTTTCTGATATTCAAATTAATATAACTAAGGTTCTAGGCGATAAGGTTTTTTTAGATATTCATATAGAAGAACGCCCTCGCTTGAGCCGATATAATTTCAAAGGAATAAAGAAAAGTGAAGCTACTGAGTTAAAAGATAAAATTAAACTTGTTTCCAAGAAAGTAGTTACAGAAGCCACAAAAGCAGACGCTTTAAGCCGCATTCGCAAATATTATATTGAAAAAGGTTTTGGTGCAATTCAAGTTAATGTTAAAGAAAAAACAGATACTGTTGCTGCCAACTCTGTTATTCTAACTTTTGAAATATCGAAAGGTACGAAAACAAAAATTAATCAAATAACTATTGAAGGTAACGAAGTTGCTACTGACAGTAAACTTAAAAGTACATTTCGTTCAACTAAAGAAATGCCAAGAATTTCTTTGTATTCAGCAGACAAAGAAAGTGCGTTTTCTGGAGAACATATTTCCTTCAAAGATTACTTAAAAAACTATGGTTTTTTATCAATCAGCAAAACTTTTGAAACCCTTGACCCTTATTTACGTGTAAAGACATTATTCTCATCTTCAAAGTATAACGAACAAAAATTTCAAGAAGACAAACAAGCTTTAATTGACTACTACAATTCTTTAGGTTATAGAGATGCTGCAATTGAACGAGATTCAGTTTATATAATTAAGAATGGTAACTTAAACATTGATTTAAAAGTCAATGAAGGTCACCGATATTATTTTGGTGACATCACTTGGCGCGGCAATACAAAATACAGCAATGAAACTCTTGCAAGCACACTTGGTATTAAGAAAGGAGACATTTACAACCAAGAGCTTTTATCAAAACGATTAGGGGTTCAAATCAGTCCTGATGGTGGCGAAGATGTGAGTAGTTTGTACATGGACGATGGTTATTTATTTTTTAGAATCGAACCTCGTGAAACCTCAATTAATAGAGATACCATTAATTTTGAAATGGCAATTACTGAGGGTCCGCAAGCTACAATTAAGAACATCACTATTGTTGGTAACGATAGAACAAATGAGCATGTGATTAGAAGAGAATTACGCACATTACCTGGCAATAAATTTAGTCGTCAAGATTTGATTCGTTCACAACGTGAAATTGCCAACTTAGGATTTTTCGACCAAGAAAAAATTGGCATTCAACCCACACCTCATATCGAAGATGGAACAGTTGATATTGAATATTCAGTAGCAGAAAAGTCAAGCGACCAATTACAATTATCAGCAGGTTTTGGTGGCGGTGTTCGTTTTTATGGTAACATTGGAATTGTCTTCAATAATTTTTCCATTAGAAATATTTTTAAGCCAAAATATTGGGATCCACTTCCAATTGGTGATGGTCAAAAATTTTCTATCAACTATCAATCTAATGGAGCATTTTTCAGTTCATTAAATTTTGGTTTCACTGAGCCTTGGTTGGGTGGTAAAAAACCAAATTCATTTTCTGTAAACTTTGCTAGAAGCCGTTTTTCGAACTCCGGTGTTGGTTCAGACCCTGATGCATCCTTTCTAAGAATGGTTGGTGGTGGCATTTCAATCAGTAAAAGATTGAAATGGCCAGATGACTTTTTTGTATTCACAATTGGTTTGAACTACAATAACTATTTCCTTAAAAACTATCCCAACTTGTTGGAGAATTTTTCAAATGGCTATAGTAACAACCTTTCTATTAAAATGGTTCTTGCTCGATATTCAATCGATCAACCTTTGTATCCTAGAAATGGTTCAAATATTAACTTGACGATGAGTTTTACTCCACCTTATAGCTCGTTTTCAGGAACTGATTATTCTAATATTGATGCATCGAAAAAATACAACTGGATCGAATATCATAAATATCGTTTCACCGCAGAATGGTATAAAAATGTTGCTGGAAAATTTGTATTTAAGCTAGCAACCAAATATGGTTTCTTAGGATACTATGACAAAAACATTGGTTATTCTCCTTTCGAAAGATTTCAGTTAGGTGGTGATGGGTTAACAGGCTTTCAGGGTATAATTGGTCGAGACGTGATTGCACACAGAGGATATGAAATTTATGCAAGTAATGCCACTGTTTTCAATAAATACACAGCAGAAATAAGGTATCCATTTTCATTGAGTCCAACTTCAACAATTTTTGGATTAGCGTTTGTAGAAGCTGGAAATGCTTGGGCAAATTTTAAAGATTATAATCCATTTAAATTAAATCGTTCTGCAGGTGTTGGTATTCGTTTATATTTACCAATGTTTGGTTTGTTAGGATTAGATTATGGCATAGGATTTGACAGATACAATGAAGCTGCCGGCGTTACAAGCCTTAAGGATATGACCAAAATTACCTTCATGCTTGGATTTGAACCGGATTAATTCTTAATTTTAAAACATAATTTTTCAATTTTATGAAACAAGTATTTTTTAGTTTTTTGTTGTTTTTCTCATTCGTTGGCGCCACTCAAGCGCAACGGTATTGTATTATCGATTCTAAATACATTTTAGAGAAAGTGCCAGATTACAAAAACGCTCAAACAACTTTAGATGGTTTATCAAAAAATTGGCAAGCTGAAATTGATGATAAAATGAAAGATGTTGATAAGATGTATAAATCATATCAAGCAGAAAGAGCTATGCTTTCAGACGAAGTGCGCAAGAAAAGAGAAGATGAAATTGTGGCAAAAGAAAAATCTGTTAAAGACCTTCAAAAACAACGTTTCGGCTATGAAGGTGATTTATTTAAAAAGCGCCAAGAATTAGTAAAACCTGTTCAGGATAAAGTATATAATGCAGTACAAAAAATGGTTCAACTCAAAGGCTATGATTTAGTGCTAGACAAAGCCGGTGGCGTGACCATGTTTTACGCCGATCCAAAATTGGATAAAAGCGATGAAGTGTTAAAAACTATGGGAGTAAAATAATTGAAACTTGGAATAAACAAATATTGGCATTTACTTTGCAAACCTTATAATAATTATTAATAAATGAAAAAAATCGTATTATTTTTTGCTTGTGGATTGATTTTGAGTACTGCGGCGCAAGCACAATTGAAATTGGGTCATATCAATTCCAATGCACTTTTGGAATTGATGCCAGAGGCTAAGAAAGCAGATTCTAGTTTGAAAAATTATGCTAAAAGCTATCAAGAACAATTGGAAGCCATGAGCAAAGATTATCAGAAAAAGGTTCAGGAATTTCAGGCTAGTGAAAAAACAATGTCTGAGCCAGTGAAAGAAGTGAAATACAAAGAAATCCAACAACTTGCTGAACGCATCCAATCAACAGATCAAAGTGCTCAAGAAAAAGTGGCTGCAAAAAAACAAGAATTATTCACACCTATTTTAGAAAAAGCGGAGAAAGCAATCAAAGAAGTGGCTAAAGCCAACAACTTCGATTATGTTTTTGATTCCAGCGCTGGCGGATTGTTGTATACAAAAGATAGCGACAACATTTTACCTTTAGTGAAAACTAAATTAGGTATCAAGTAATCTGTTTTAATTGTTTTTAAAGAGGCTTTTTCACATGAAGAAGCCTCTTTTTGATTAGTGTGTAATTGGTTTTGCAAACATCTTCTCACCTGCTGGAATTTTCACCACTAGTTTGTTTCCTTTTGGTGGAATAGGGCAGTTGTAGCCATCTGCATAAGCACAATAAGGATTGTAGGCTTTGTTGAAATCAATTTCAATTTTTCCTTTTTGAATATCTGCAATAGATAAATCTATATATCTTCCTCCCGCATAAGTTGTTCTGTAATTGGTAGCATCGGTAAAAGGAAGAAATAAATGGTCTTTGTATTTATCTGATTTCATCAAATCCATACTTCTATAAACTTGCAATTGAAACTGACCTTTCAGCATTGGGAGTTTGAAACTCACGGCTCCATATACTTTATAGGCTTTCTTTTTGCCGCTATGCGTTGGGATGATAATAGTGTTCGTATCCTTTGAAGGCTCAAAATTTGCAATGACTTTATAGCGAATATCAGGTTCGAAAAAGCGAAGAAATGATGTATCACTTGCTTTTAAAGGGCTTTTTTCATCAGTTAGAAATTCATTTTTATAATTAGATCGATAGGATTCTACATCTGCTTCATACCTTTGTGCAAATAATGAGTGCGAACTAAACATTATTAGGCTCCCAAATAGTAATCGTTTCATTTGGTGAATTTTTGTTATTGTTGAAATTACATAAGTTATTCGATATTTCACTTTTTCACCAAATTCAAAATTTATAATTTTACGTCATGACTTCAACAGTAGTATATAGCGGTGAGTTGCGCACCAATTGCGTTCATTTGCAATCAGGAAATGAAATTATAACTGATGCACCTAAAGATAATCATGGTAAAGGAGAAGCATTTTCTCCAACCGATTTAGTGGCAACAGCATTAGCTTCTTGTATGCTGACTGTGATGGGCATCAAAGCCAACAGTATGCCGTTAAATATTGATGGTGCAAAAGCAGAAATTACGAAAATAATGCAAGCAGAGCCACGTAGAATCGCTGAAATCATCATTACTATTCATATGCCTGAAAGAAGCTACACTGATAAGGAAAAAATAATCATGGAACACACAGCCAAAACCTGTCCTGTGCTGTATTCTTTGCATCCAGACCTAATCAAGACCATTCAATTTGTATGGTCTTAAAATAAAAAAGCCGCTCCAGTTTGTGAGCGGCTTTTTCATTTATTCATCTAGTTTCAAAACGGCTAAGAAAGCTTCTTGTGGAATTTCAACAGAACCAATTTGTCTCATTCGTTTTTTACCTTCTTTTTGTTTTTCTAATAGCTTTCTTTTACGACTAATATCACCACCATAACATTTAGCTGTTACGTCTTTACGCATGGCTGAAATGTTTTCTCGAGCAACAATTTTAGCGCCAATAGCTGCTTGGATGGCAATCAAGAATTGTTGCCTAGGTAAAAGTTCTTTTAGCTTAGAACACAGTTTTCTGCCAAAATCTTGAGCTCTACTTCGATGAATCAATGCACTTAAAGCATCCACTTTTTCAGCATTCAATAAAATGTCCATTTTGATAATATCGCTTTCTCGATAATCGAGTGGATGGTAGTCAAATGAAGCATAACCTCTTGTACAGCTTTTCAACTTGTCATAGAAATCAAAAACGATTTCAGCAAGCGGCATTTCAAATATTAACTCAACTCTTGTTGGTGTAAGATAGTGTTGATTAATCAACAAACCTCGCTTGCCCAAACACAAACTCATGATGTTGCCAATATAATCTGGTAATGTGATGATTTGTGCACGTATGAATGGTTCTTCAATTCGGTCTAACCTACTAGGGTCGGGCATTTCACTTGGGTTGTTCACAATGATTGCTTTGTCGCTATCACGAGTAAGATAGGCTTTAAAACTAACGTTGGGAACAGTTGTAATTACCGATTGATTGAACTCTCTTTCTAGCCTTTCTTGGATGATTTCCATGTGCAACATGCCCAAGAAACCACATCTAAAACCAAAGCCCAGTGCTTGCGATGTTTCTGGCTCAAAGGTTAAAGAAGCGTCATTAAGTTGCAATTTTTCCATGCATTCTCTCAGCTCTTCGAAGTCATCAGTCACCACAGGAAAAATACCAGCAAAAACCATTGGTTTCACTTCTTCAAAACCATTGATAGGTTCTGGGCTTGGATTGCTTACAAGCGTAATAGTGTCTCCAACTTTAATTTCTTTTGCGTTTTTTATGCCTGTAATAATGTAACCAACATCTCCTGTTTTAACTTCTTGCCTTGGGTCAAGTCCCATTTTCAAGATGCCTACTTCATCAGCGGTGTAGTAATTATCGGTATGGAAAAATTTAATTCTTTCATTTTTTTTCAAGCTTCCGTTGAAGATGCGATAATAAGCAATGACACCTCTGAAAGAATTGAACACTGAATCAAATATTAATGCTTGCAAAGGTGCATCAGGATTACCTTCTGGACATGGAATGCGTTCAATGATGCCCGCAAGAATTTCTTCAATGCCAATACCTGATTTTCCAGATGCGTGAATAATATCTTCTGGTTTGCAACCAATGAGGTCAACTATTTGGTCGGTTACTTCAGGAATCATGGCGCCTTCCATGTCAATTTTATTAATGACTGGAATGATTTCTAAATCATTATCAAGAGCGAGGTATAAATTCGAAATGGTTTGGGCTTGAATACCCTGAGAGGCATCTACCAAAAGCAAAGCACCTTCACATGCCGCAAGCGCACGGCTCACTTCATACGAAAAGTCAACGTGACCGGGAGTATCGATTAAATTAAGAGTGTATTTTGTTTTTTTGTATTCATAATCCATTTGGATGGCGTGACTCTTGATGGTAATTCCTTTTTCACGTTCCAAATCCATGTCGTCCAAAAACTGGGCTTGCATGTCTCTGTCTGAAATGGTTTTAGTGAATTCCAACAATCGGTCAGCCAAAGTGCTTTTTCCGTGGTCGATATGGGCAATTATACAAAAATTCCTAATGTGCTGCATAGATGTATTACAAGCGGCAAATGTACTGAATTGTTATTAGTTGAGTGGCAACTAGTTTTTGTAGTTTGGTTGATAGCAACGGTGTGGATAGTTTGATTTTATTGAAATGATGCTCGGAAATTAGGCGTTAAAATTCATGATTAATTGATTTGTGCTTATTATAATATATTAAAAAGGAAAAACTTATTATTGAAAATTACTAAAGTCCAAATGAGTTTGTTTGTTTTTGGCAGTAATTAATAATCTGCTCCTCATGATTTTTTCGATTAGTAAAAACTGCGGTTCTATTGATTTTAAAGTTTGAAAATCAATTATTGTTTTTTGATTATGGGAATAATCTTTGCCTTGTCAACAGTAGGAAATGATTCCTTCAACCGGAAGCCGAAAAGGGAATAGAGTAGGTCAAAATTCAAAAGACAAACAATGAAAAAATCATTACTAACTTCATTAGCTTTTGCTGCCATAACATTTATGGCTTCATGCACCAAAGACGATACAACTCCTGCATCGACTTGGACTTTAAAGGGTGATACCTATAAAGCTACCAAAACATTCTATGATGCAGAGGAGTTTTCACCCTATTTTACATTAATTGCAACTGATTCAAAAACAGGTTCAGCTTGTATATTATTTAAACAAAAACCTACGAAAGATTCAATTTATAATATTAGCTTTTTTCCAAGTGATAGCACTGTAGGTGCGTTGTTTGTTAGAAATTATGATTCAAGTAGTTACGCAGCAATTAGAGGTAAAGTTTCGATTACAATTAAAAACTCTAGAACTATTGCTTCTTTCAATGAAATAGCGTTGCAAGAAGGAATGAGTTTTGACAGCAGCAGCAGTTCAACTGGAACTTTATTTGAAAAATAGTTAATTTGAATTATTGCTAATTTATATTTAAAAATTAGCGAGTGTTTTTCGGATTATTCATGATTTGACTTTAATCACACAATTGGAATTAGAGTCAAATCATTGATTATGCTTTTTCTTCCCCTTTTTTATCTTAGGTTGCTTATTGAATTTTGGAATGTTGTAATTGTACTTCAAATTGATAAATCCAAAATTCCAAGGATTAATCACATTATAAGCCTCATTGATAACGTATTCTGCACCAAAGTCATGTCTCTTTTTGTACAAATAACTAGCACCCAAACCAATTCTTAATCTAAAAGGAACATACTCCTGATTTTTAAATTTACTATACAATTCAACATATGCATAAGAAGTAGTTTTTTTATTCCAATTGTATTTTAGTTTAATCATGTTTCTGTCAACCAACCATGATGGCTTTTCAGACATATATTCTTGGTCAAAATAAGTGATGTCATATTGAAATAGTTTCCTATAACTTATGTCCCATTTTTTATTGATTGATTTTTCAACAATACCGTAAACACTAAATCTGTTGAAATCTTTGTTATATGAAGTATTATATCGGTATTTGCCTCCAACTTTTAACCATTTGTTTATTTTATGCTCAAGCTGAAAGGTAAACATGCTTCTTTTGAAAGTTGTGGAATTGTCATTCATTCTCAAGGTGTACTTGAATTGAAAGTCAGTTTTCTTAGCAATTGGATATGAAGCCCCAACACTAGTTCTAGACTCAAAATCACTAAGTTCTTGAGCAAATAAATGATTACTTGACCCAATCAAAAATAGTATGACAAGTATGTTTATAAACTTAAAATTATATTTTATATATCGCCACATTGCACTAAGATATTATTTATTGTGCAAACTCATAGTTTTTGCAATTCCAATTGCAGCAAAACTTTCAATCACGGCTACAGATTTATCAATTTTTTCTTTCACAATAGGCATTTCACTAGGCGACCATTTACCCAACACAAATTCAACTTGCTTGCCTTTCGCAAAGTTGTTTCCAATCCCAAATCGCAATCTCGGGTATTGATTGTTGCCCAAGCTTTGGTCAATACTTTTCAGACCGTTGTGTCCCGCATCGCTACCACCTGGTCTGAGTCGAAGGGTGTCAATTGGAAGCGCTAAATCATCCACAACAACAATAATGTTTTCCTTATCAATCTTTTCTTTATCCATCCAATATTTCACAGCTTTCCCGCTCAAATTCATGTAGGTCGTTGGTTTCAGTACTATGAATGTTTTGCCTTTCCATTTGCATTCCGCCACAAAAGCATGACGGTCTAAATTAAAAGTGCCATCATGTTTGATGACAAATGCGTCTGCAACATCAAATCCAATATTATGTCTTGTGGCATCATATTCAGCGCCAATATTCCCCAATCCAACAATCAAGAATTTCATATTGGCGAAATTAATGGGCTTACTTTAAAATCATAAAAGATTTTAAGTAAAAATGCCTCCAAGTGGACTTGAAGGCATTTGATATAGTGGGAATTAAAATATAGGTGCTTAAATTTTTATACCAAAACTCACATAAGCAGTTCTACCTTCGCCAGGCAACAATCCTGGTCCGGGATAGCCACCAGAGCGCCTTGTAGCATATTTGGTATTGAAAAGATTGTTGATGCCTGCTTGGATTTTATAATGTTCCCAAAAATGATAGGAAGCTGAAAGGTCATATACTTGATAACTATTTATTTTGCCTACTGTTCCTGCTGCATTAGCCGTTTCCGTATTCAATGCATCGGTGTAAACGCTTGATGTATTTCTTGTTTGAATGGTGGATGAAAAGCCTTTATATTCGTAGTTGACACCAATAGTGTATATCTGTTCTGGAGCATATTCCACTTTTTTACCTTTTAAGTTTGTGGATGTGATGACCACGTTTGGTGCAGTGCCACTAACGGTATTGATAACAAAATCTTGGTATGCTGCATGCAACAGAGAAAGTGAGGTGAACACATCAAGATTGCCCCAATTGCTTTGTTTTTTCAAGGCTTTGAAGGGTTGTATGGAAACAAAAACTTCTAAACCGGTGTTGTTCGATTTGCCCAAATTGGTTCGGTATTGATAAGTGGATTTTGAAGGGTCATTGTCAATAAATTTTCTGATTGTGCCAATTCTATTGTTGTATTGAATTTGAAAAGCACTGATGTCAAAATTGATGATGTTATTCCAAAGATTTCCTCTGTAACCCAAGTCCATATTGTATCCGCTGTTGTCTTTCAAGTTGGGGTCAATAACGTCTGTAGTGCTTGGTGGTACTAACTCCGAAAACAAAACAGGTCGATAAGCTTGAGAAAAGTTCCCATAAATATTGGTGGTGTTGAAGCGATATTCAAAGCCAATACCCATCAAAGCAAGATTGCGTTTAATTTTTTGAGCAGGCACAAGAATATCTTCGTTGTTCACAATATTCATTCTTCCATCAACTGAAGATTCTATGTGCTCGTATCGAATGCCAGGGCTGAGGTGTAAATGTTCGTTGATGCTGATTTGTTGTTCTGCAAATGCTGCTACATTTTTGGTCGTAAAATGATATTCAGTTGGATAGCTTGCAGTCATCAAGTTGGTGTTGAAATCCGCGCCAGTATCGCCTTTCCCTTTTTGTTTTCTTTGGGTTGTGGCATTTGAAATACGCACACCAAATGCCAATTTATTATTTATTTTTCCAATCGAATAAGTGAAAATATTTCTCCATTCAGTGCCTATGTTTTTATATTCATCTTGGTCCAACTGACGGTTGTTCAAACTCATTGTTGCTGTATTGATGGTGTCACCAAAATTAGTTGTGGCTAAATAGCCAATGCTGTTTCTATTGCCAATTAATCCAAACAATTTTACATCAGTTGACCAATGTTCATTGATTTTACTTTCTAGATGTAAGCACATTAAATTCCAAGGCACCGAAAGCCAATTTCTTGCTCGAAACGATTGTTGGTGATTCTCTTCAAACTGTTTGTCCGTAAGCCCTCCAGCTTGTTGTTGCACGAAAGTAGAATAGGTGTATTCTACTGAAATGCTTGTGTTTTTATTGAATTGATAAGCAAGGTTGGCATGGGTGTTTTCAGCCGAATAAGCACTGTTTTTTCTCCAGCTGTTGCCCGCTCTTCTTTGATGATAAACGAAATAACTCCATTTGTTTTTGCTGCCGCCGATTGAGGTATAATTATTCATTAATCCATAGCTGCCGAATGTTGTTTGGGATTCCACATTGAAGCTGTTGATTGGGTTAGCTTTTTTCAAAACATAATTAATCATGCCACCAAATTGACTTCCAAATTGCAAAGAAGCGCCACCTCTTACTAGTTGAATTTTTTCCACAGCATCCATCGGAGGGATGTAGTAAGCCTCTGGATAGCCAAAAATATCACTCGAAATATCATAACCATTTTGACGGTTGTTGAGTTCCCAACTTCTATTGGGACTAAGCCCTCTTGTGGACACAGAAACCTGAATGCCCGAACCATCGTTTTCCCAAATCGTCAGACCGGGAACCTTGCTGAAAATCTGTCTTGTATTGTTTGTTGCCGTATTGGCATTGAGGGCAGATAGATGCACCACATCATTTTTTTTACCATTCAAAAGGGCAGCAGCTTCCACCTCCTTCATTCTGGTTAGATTATTATTTTCTGCAATAATAGTGTAGGGTGCGAGCACTCTTATGGAATCGTCTTCAATGGCCAATGTTGTGAATGGCTTTAAGAACATGATGGAAATAATTAAACCTAGTGTTGTAATGCGCATGAATAGTGAGTTTTTTAAAAAGATGCGCGAAAGTAGTCCTTGATGAAAAGTTTGATTTTTGAAAATGGGAAAGAGGTTTGTACAATCAGGAAATTAGCAAGAACAGGATTAAGTTATCGTTTCACTGATTGGTAATAAAGGTTTGGTAGCGCTAAAACTATTTCCTAATTTCGCTCCCCCAAGGATGCGGCGATGGCGAAACTGGTAGACGCACTACCTTGAGGTGGTAGCGCCTTAACGGGCGTGGGAGTTCGAATCTCCTTTGCCGCACACTAAAAACCTCCAATCAGGCTGTCTGCATCCAAATGAAGACAGCCTGAATTTTTTCTGATATATTCTAAGCTTCATTTGCCTTGTCTATTGCTGCAAACGACATTTTTGAAGCATCAAACCAATCCTCCTTAGTTTCATCTACTTGTTCATAACCATCAACAAGAAGAAATTCCTTCAGGTTACTCGACAATTTTTCGAGATATTTTTACTATGAGCTAGTAAATAAATGAATCTGGTGTTTTCAACCAGATGTAGAAATGCCTAAATAATAAACCTGTTTTAATATTTACTCAGCTTATTTTTAGTGGTTTCCAAGTTTGTTCTACACTC
>CAZNVQ010000028.1:0-23714 GCA_964576425.1 uncultured Flavipsychrobacter sp.
TCTTTTTTCATTTATTGTGCAAGTTTAATACTTACACACTTTATTGGATAGTACCAATCAGCAGAGATGGCTTCGTTCCTCGCCATGACGTATGATTTTGACTAATCCATTCTAGGACTTTGTTTTATTAAAACTCCGCATAGTTTAGTAGGTTTGAACTCATGAATAGGCGTAACTTATTTGTAGGGATTCTCTTCTTTGTCTTGTCGAACAAGATGTTGGCGCAGAACACCTATCCTCAAGGCTATTTTCAAAACCCAATTGACTTACCCTTGATGTTGGCAGGTAACTTTGGGGAATGTCGCATGAACCATTTTCACAGTGGCTTGGACATCAAAACCAATGGAAAGGAAAACCTTCCCGTGAAAGCGGCAGCAGAGGGCTATGTGTCGAGAATCAAAATGGATAAAGCAGGCTTTGGTCATGCGCTATACCTCACGCATCCCAACGGTTATACCACCTTATATGCTCACTTAAATGATTTTGCACCTGCGTTGCAGCGCTACCTTACCGAACAACAATATAAACAACAAAAATGGGCAGTGGATTTGACGTTGAGTCCCTATCAGTTTCTAGTTCGGCAAGGGGAATTCATTGCTTGGAGTGGTAACACAGGAGGGTCAACAGCACCCCATCTCCATTTTGAAATTCGAAATACCATTACGGAACACCCACTAAACCCACAGTTATTTGGCTTCAATATCATAGATGAGGTGAGTCCTGTTCCCAAGTCCATTGCAGTTTATGATGGTCGCCAATCTATTTATACCCAAGAACCAACCATTTATGCGTTAAAGAAAAATAGAAACAATTATGAGTTGCAAGACACTTTGAATTGGAGCACAGATCAATTGGGCTTAGGTATTCAGTTTGATGATTTCATGACGGGTAGCAGCAATACCCTAAATGCCTACTCCATCAGTTGGTCTATAGATGAGCAAGTGCAAGGCAGCATTCAGTTGGATGATATTGGCTATGAAGTCACCAAGTATATGCATGCTTACATTGACTATCGATTGAAACAAACAGGGGCAGGATGGTATCAACTCCTTTTTCGTCAGCCGGGCAATCAGCTCACTCATCTCTACGACAATCTAAATGTCGATCAAGGAAAAATTAATCTCAGGGATACTGCGATCCATCGCATACAGATTAAGCTGCAAGATGTTTATGGAAACAAAACCGAAGTAGTTTTTTGGACTAAAAAACAAATGGAAGTCGCAATCAATAATAAGGCATGTCATTCTCTTTGGCAGTGGAATGAAGACCATGAGTACAAGTCTAGTAAAGTGAAATTTATTGTACCCAAAGGTAATTTGTATGATGAGATTTGTTGGGAAGACATCAAATCCCAACAAAATATAGATACGAATAAAGCAGCAGTCAGCAGTTGGTTTCGAATAGTACAACCAGAGATACCCCTTCATCAGCAAGCAAGCTTATGGTTGCAAGCCAATAAACTGATTCCTTTCTTGCAAAGTGATAAAGTGGCGATGGTGTATCGCAACAAAGAAGAGGAAGGTAAAGCCGCAAAATTTGAAGATGGTGGCTATGTGACGACCATAAAAAAACTAGGGGACTATCAACTTCGGTTGGATACCACAGCACCTACCATTCAGTGGCTCAACCCAAAAGCAATTTGGACAACAGGAGAAGAAATAATAGTGCAAGTTAAAGAAAGCACAACATCAGTGTCCTCCTTCACAGCGACCGTCAATGGGCAGTGGCTTTGTTTTGAGCCCAAGGGTAATTTATGGGTATACAAAATGGAAGAACACTGCCCCAAGGGCAAACAAAAAATTATTATTTCCGTTGAAGATGAAAACAAAAATCAACGTCAAGTTGTTTATGATGTTGAATACCAATAAATAAATATGTCCACAACATTAGTCGTAGGTGATAAAGCACCGGCATTCAAGAGTATAGACCAAAATGGTCAACCCATTAGTTTAACAGATTATAAAGGGAAAAAGGTAGCCTTGTTTTTTTATCCTAAAGACAATACACCGACCTGCACCAAACAAGCGTGTAACCTTAGCGAAAATTGGCAATCCCTTCAAGATGCAGGAATAGAAGTGGTGGGCATTAGTGTTGATGGAGAAAAGAGTCACAAAAGTTTTGCCCAAAAGTTTAATTTATCTTATCCCTTAGTAGTAGATGAAAACAAATCAATAGTGGAATCCTATGGGGTTTGGGGGGAGAAGAAAATGTATGGTAGAGCTTATATGGGTACCCACCGTGTAACCTTTTTGATTAACGAAAAAGGCAAGATTGACCATATCATCGATAAAGTAGAGGCAGCTAAACATGCTGCTCAGATTCTGAAGTTTTGGCAGGTTTAGGTTGATATCAAAAAATTAGAATCGGAATTGCACACTACCGAAGATGCCAAAGTATTTTTCTTTGGCCTCGTTGGGCAACATTTTGGGTGCCACGCGCCAAACAAAATCAATGCGGAACAACTGCAAAATGTTGCCCACACCGGTGCTCAGTTCAATATACGGTACGTCTTGTAACGTGCGGAAGGGATAACCTTTGTTGAGGTTGTAAGCTGTGTTTTCAGGGTTAAGTCCACCGTACAACATTTTGGCATTCCAGAACTGACGCAGTTTTGCTTTTTTCAACACAGGGATATAATTGAAGACCCCACCTCCGATGCTATGTTCGATGTTCAAACCCATATAATGGTCGCTAATGAATTCAAAACGATTCATCATATTGTAGGCAAAACGATGGAAGTATAGGAACTCATTGCCCTGGTGAATTTCCAACAAGGCATAAGGCAATTTTCCAAAGTACTGTCCAGCAAAAATGTTGTAATTGATTTTACCTAGATGTCCTAATTTGATGTTGTCCGTGATGTTGATAGCCACTTTCTGGAAATCATAATCCCCATTTAAAAAATTCTTAAATCCAATGCCATAGCGCAGTTCCACAACAGGATAGCGACTCCCTAAGCTTGTTCTTAAGTAATTGCCTTCCAAAAATTTTTCTTTGTAAGAATAGCGAAATTTGAAATTGATTTCGGTGCTGTTCACTTGGTTGCAAGATTGTCCCTCAGTATTTTCAAAAATAGTTACATCGGGCAATGGGAGATAAGGGTTGAAATTGCGTTGAATCAAGCTCACCATATGGCTGAACCCACTATAATATTCTTTATAGAATTCAATTCGTCTATCTGTTGTGAAAGCTAACTTCCAAGGCACACCACGCTTGCGAATTAAGGTGGCGAATAGATTATCATTACTCACCGACTCGTAGTAGCTGGTGCTTCTATCGATGTCTGAAATCACTTGGCCATAAAGATACATTCTAGGTTCGCGCTGCAAGAGCCAAAGGGCTGTGGCCTTATACTTCACTTGATGATCTTTTGTGCCGTAGGCTACATAGCCTGTCAGTTGAAGGTCTTTGAAAAACAATGGGGTTGTGGCAACGCCGATTCTGAAACGATTCCCTTCAATCGGATTTCGGTTATAAATATTCCAAATGGGTCCAATTTGAAACTTACCCAAATCTTTGTAGCCTGTAGCCAAAAACTTGATGGTGTTTTTATAGGCTTTGAACAAAGGCATTTGCTCCAGCGTATCCATCATTTTATAAATCGCTAATTCATTTTTAGACAAGGTATCATGTCTGGAGCTTTCCCAAAATTCTTTACGGGCAATTCTTGCGGTGTCGGCAACGATGACATCGTGTTTCCATTTAGGGTCGTTGACCTCAGCTGTTATAGAAGGTTGGTTGATTTGGATGTTTTGATACGAAGTAGTTTTTCTACCAATAAATCCAGGCAATTTGCTGCTAAACGGTAAAGCAAAATCTACGATGAACTTATCCTTAACACTAAACCAAAAACTATCTTGAATAGGCGCAAACTCTTGATAGAGGTGCAGTCTGGATACCCAGTTGATGTTGGCATCTTTGGGTACTTTCATGTTAATGCGATGAATGGCATAGACGGAATCAACCACCCAAAAGTCGCCACTGAAACAGTTTTCGCCCGAACGTTTAGGCACAAACTGCACTAATATAATGGGATGACCGAAAGCGGTTTGGGTATCTTTAATTTTGTATTTGTAATAAAATAAACCTTCATTGCTGATGGGGCTTAAATACTGTTTGTCGAATATGGGTATAAAATTATCGTAGCAGTTGAGTTGTTGGTATAATGAGCCTACAAATTCGGTAACACTTTCGTTTTTAACCCCTCGGATTTGGGAAGCTTTGATGTATTCTCTAGTTCGCTTTGGATCTCTTTGAAAATAGTAATCAGAGAGGGTTTCCGTGAAATAAAAAGGCAGAAAAGGTTGTTCCTCGGATGTGGTGTCTAGATTATCATAAATGAAGCTAAACTCTTTCATACTTGGGATGGGGATTTTCTCAAATTGTTCACGGCTCAATCTTTGAATATCAATCTCCAATTTATTGTAGGACTCGTAATGATAATTATTGGCTTTTTTGGGGTTGTTGTTATTCTTATGGGCAATAATGGCTTTTACTAAAGTAATCGCAGGGTCTTCGCCTGGTCGAACGATAAATTCGGCGAGTACATTCTCAGCGTTTTCTAATTCCAGGTGTAGTGTGACATCTCTGTATTGGCTATTGATTTTTTTAGATGCGGTTTTGTAGCCAATAGCCTGTACGGAGATACTGTCTTTGGGCAATTGAGGGCATTCGAGATAAAAATTGCCATCCACATCGGCAACAGTACCAACAGCGGTGCCTTTGAAAAAGACGGTAGCGAAAGGGATGGTTTCGCCTGTGAACTTATCCTTGATAGTACCTTTAAACTTATAGATGCCGGTCGTTCGTTTTGTTTTGACGGTGTCGGTTTGTACGGATACGATTTTATTGGTGTCTAAATTTTCAGCAGCGTAAGTGGGTTGTTTCAATTGTTCGGCAACAGAAACAAGGCTATCGATGAATTTTGATAGTGAATCGGGGATAGGAGTGAATTTAGGTTGGTTTTTTTGTGCACGAGCGGTTAGGGTGTAGCAGGAGTATATTAAAATAAATAGGATTATGAGGCGGTTCATTCCTTTGAAAGGTCAAATATGAGGCAAAATAAAGCTTTTTAAGAATATTTTTAATTCACGGCAAGGAAAGCCATCTTCTAACGCTGTAAATGGGTAATTTCTCGCGGGGGAAATGCTCTGGACGTTTTCCTCCGCAGTTATGTCCATCTTCCAACCCTTACGTCATGGCGAGGTACGAAGCCATCTAATTTCGCGCTGGACACCTCGCGCTAGACACCTGCCGCAGGAATGAACGCAATGCCCAACCCTAGCGTCAAGGCGAGGCACGAAGCCATCTGATTTCGCGTTGGATATCTCGCGAAGGACATCTTGTTCAGGAATGAACGCAATGTCAAACCCTAGCGTCATGGCGAGGTACGAAGCCATCTGATTTCGCGTTCGACTTCTCGTGCAAAACACCTCCCGCAGTTCACCTCCCGAAGGACTGAAACTGATACCAAATCTTTACACAGCAAAAGAACATACCAAGCTCCCAAAGCATTTGCATCCTCTCCATGAACCATTAATAAGGCAGGATAACAAAAATGACCCCACCCAGCAACAATCACGGAAGTCGGCTTCGAGCGTCAACTCATCAGCAAGTTATCGCCATACCCGCCAAATGGAAAAAAATCTAGTTGCTCACCACTAAAACATAGGTAATAAAACATTTTGATTGTCGTTTTCCTACCTTCTAACCTAATCCTAACACAAAATTGACTTTTCACCCACTTCACCATTATCTTTACCTCATGATGGATTTGCAACATTTCAGACGTTCTGCTGCCCGAAAGAAAGGGAAGCTCCTAGCTTTTCTTAAAAAACTAGATGAGGTTGTCCCTGAAGATTTCTCTGTTTTGGTGCAGCAAGCAGAAAAAAAAGTTTGGGAAAAAGTCAACTGTACGGAATGTGCCAATTGTTGCAAAACCATGACGCCTACTTTTAATCCTGAAGACATCAAACGCATCGCCAAACACTTGGAATTAAAGCCTAAAGAATTTGTGACGCAATACCTTTATCAAGAAGAAGATACCAAGGATTGGATGAATAAAGCACAACCTTGTTCTTTCCTAAAAAATAACAAATGTAGTATCTATGAAGTGAGACCTTTGGATTGTGCCGAATTTCCTCATTTTGATAAAAAACCTTTTGACGCTTACAACGATACTTTTTCTAACAACTTAGACAAATGCCCAGCCACATTGGCTTTGGTGGATCGCTTAAAGAAAAAAGTAGAGAAAGATTACGAATGGTAATATGTTGATTCTAAGTCTTTGTTTTTTTGCTTTTTTAGCTGGTTTTGTGGATGCTATGGTGGGTGGTGGAGGGTTGATTCAATTGCCTGCATTTCTGTTGTTACAACCCCAATTGACTTTAGTAGAAACTTTAGCCACTAATAAAACAGCTTCGTTTTTAGGGACTTCAGTTGCTGCAGTTTCCTATGTTCGTAAAATTCCCATGAATTGGCAGTTGATGAGTTTTGGTATGTTTGGAGCATTTATGGGTGCTTTTTCAGGTGCACTTTTAGTGAGCCATGTGACCAAGAAGCAGTTTATGCCTTTCATGATTGGGGCTTTATTATTGGTGCTTCTGTACACCCTGATGAAAAAGGATTTTGGCTTGCAAGAGCAAACCAAAAATAGAACACCAATGCAATGGATAATCTTTGCTTTGTTGATAGGATTGATTATTGGATTTTATGATGGATTGATAGGTCCGGGAACTGGGAGTTTCTTCATCTTTGGCTTTGTCGTTTTATTTGGACTGCCCTTTCTTTCAGCCGCAGCCAATGCGAAAGTATTGAACTGTGTGACCAATCTTGGAGCATTGCTCTTGTTTTGTTGGCAGGGCAATATTATTTGGGGAACAGCCTTGCCTGTTGGCTTGGCTAATATGTTGGGCAATTATTGTGGGTCTAAGTTGGCCCTGAAAAAAGGCAGTGGATTCATAAGAATTTTTTTCTTGGTGGTTGTGACTGCACTCATAGCGAGACTGACCTACCAATGGCTATATGCATGAATGGTTAATGTTATTTTTTAATAAGATAACTTATCGGGATATAACTGGTCTTATGGAAATAGCTTTTTGTCTATAACTCTTAATCATTTAGCAATCAATCAGTTATATTTGTGTGAAAATACGAATATATGAAGTTGTTTACTTTACGCCTCTTCAGTTTATTGCTGATATTAATGGGGTTAGATGCTCAAGCCCAAAGAACTTGTGCCTCTCATGAGCACTTATTGCAACAAATGAGTCAGCATCCTGAGATGGTGAAAAACAGAAAAAAGATGGAGCAGTTTGCCAAGCAATATGAATTGCAGCAAGCTACAGCTCAGAAGACGACAGTGGCTATTTACAATATTCCTGTTGTGGTGCATGTATTGTATAACACGGCTGCTCAAAATATTTCTGACGCTCAAATCCTTTCACAGATTGCCGTCTTGAATGCGGATTTCCAAAAATTAAATACAGATGCATCTTTAGTACCTAGTGCATTCTCTGGTTTGGCTGCTGATTGTCAGATTCAGTTTTGCATGGCGCAACGCACTCCAACTGGGGCTGCTACAACGGGTATTATCCGCAAGTCAACAACCATGACTTCTTTCAGCGCTGATAATGACAATGCTAAATATTCTTCTATGGGTGGTGATGATGCTTGGCCAAGCAGTCAATATTTAAATCTATGGGTGGTGCCATCCATCACAAGCGGTGGACAACCTGGTATTCTAGGTTATGCCCAATTCCCCGGAGGGCCAGCAACAACTGATGGTGTGGTGATTGGCTACAACTATTTTGGTAATACAGGCACGGTTTCTTCACCTTATAACAAAGGAAGAACAGCAACCCATGAAGTGGGGCATTGGCTTAATTTATATCATATTTGGGGAGATGATGGAACGGCATGTACAGGTAGCGATTTAGTAGGCGATACACCTAATCAAGGTGGTGAAAACTATGGTTGTCCTACCTTCCCTCACGTATCTTGTAGCAACGGTCCTAATGGCGACATGTTCATGAATTATATGGATTATACTGACGATGCTTGTATGTATATGTTTTCAAGTGGACAAAAAACAAGAATGCATGCGGTGCTGACAACAGGTGGTGCAAGAGCTTCGTTGGCTAGCTCATTGGGTTGTGTTGCACCAACAGCTTCAACTTGTGGTACAGTAACAGGAACAAATTCAACGGCTATTACAACAACAAGTGCGACTATTAATTGGACTGCAGTAACGGGAGCAACTTCTTATAATTTGCAATGGAAAGCTACTGCGGCAACAACATGGACTACCGTTACTGGATTGACGACAGCAAGCTATAACCTAACTGGCTTAACGGCATCAACGAGTTATAATGTTCAGATTCAAGCAGTATGTGCAGTAGGTACAGCAACTTACAGCACACCAATTTCATTCACAACGACAGCCAATACAACAACTTGTAACGCTCCAACCAGCTTAGCGACATCGGCAACGACTTCGTCTGCAACAACAATAAATTGGGCGGCAGTTACTGGTGCGACAGGCTATAATCTTCAATGGAAATTGAATACGGCTATTACATGGACTACGGTAAGTAATTTGACTACAACAAACTACAACCTTACAGGACTTGCGGCATCAACAGCCTACAATGTTCAAGTCCAAGCTATTTGTAGCAGTACTGCAACAAGTGCATTTTCGACAGTTGTGAATTTTACAACAACAGCGGCTACGGCAACATGTGCCGTGCCTACAGGATTAGCTGTTGGAACAACGACATCGAGTACTGCTTCTATTACTTGGGCGGCGGTTACTGGAGCAACAGGACATAATCTTCAATGGAAATTGAATACGGCTACAACATGGACTACGGTAAGCAATTTGACGACAACAAGTTATATTCTAACAGGCTTAACTGCTTCGACTACTTATAATGTTAGAGTACAAACGATTTGTAGCAGTAGTTTAACGAGTGCTTATACAACAGCAATCAATTGTACAACAACTGCAGCAACGGCAGGATGTCCCGTACCAACTGGTTTAGCTGCTTCAAACATCACTACTAATATGGCTAACATAACTTGGACTGCCGTTTTAGGAGCCACTTCTTATAAATTACAATGGAGAAAAACAGGTACTACAACATGGACTACGGTGAGCAATATCACCACGCCAAGTTATGCATTGACAGGATTAATAGCGGCAACGTCTTATGAAGTACAAGTAATGACTGTTTGTGCTACTGCAAGCTTATATACCTCTGTGATGAGTTTCACTACGGCATCATGTTTGGCGCCAACAGGATTAGCATCATCGGCAATTACCATCAATGCAGCAACAGTTAGTTGGTCACCAATTTCAGGAGCTACTAGTTATAAATTGCAATATCGTAAGTCAACTGCTACGTCTTGGACAACAGTAAGCAATATCGTTGGAACAAGTTATAGTTTAACAGGATTGGCTATTGGCACCTCTTATACTTTCCAAGTAGCAACTACATGTAGCGCTACAACAACGAGTGTTTATAGTACTACTGCAACCTTCACTACTGTAGCAGCTTGTCCTGATAATTATGAATCTAATAACACGATTAGTGCGGCTACCTTAATTTCAGCGAATACAGCAGTTACCGCTAAAATTGGTACATCAACAGATAAAGACTATTTCAAGTTTACCAATTCAGCTACTGCTCCAAATATTAAAATCAACTTGACTAATTTACCATTAGATTATGATGTGAAACTCTATGCCGCAAATGGAACAAATTTATTAGGAAGTTCTCTTAATTTAGGTACTGCAAGCGAAACAATTGTTTATAACTCAGCTGTAATTGGGACTTATTATGTATATGTTTATGGGTATAATAGCGTTTTTGACAATGTCAACTGTTACACGTTGAATGCACAAACAAGTGCAGCAACTTTCAAAACGGTAATGAACACAAATACAGCCAAAAAGGAGGCTAATACATCATTAGAACTCTTCCCTAATCCTGCTAATTCAGAAGTAAATTTTACTTATGCTGCTGAGGTTGCACAGACTGCGGTATGGCAAATTTTTGATCCATCAGGTAAGGTGATTCAAGAGCAAAATATTGCATTAGAAGAAGGGGTGAATCAAGTGAAAATTGCGCTAAATGAAATGCCTATGGGATTGTATGTTGTGCGATTGGTAACTGCCGAAGGCACAAGCACATCTCGATTGATGGTACAACATTGAGGATAGTTAATTTGATAAATAAATGCAGAAGCAGCCTCAAAAGGGCAGCTTCTTTGTTTGATGGAATCATTTTTAGCGTGCTAGCCATCTCAGGTAATTGTCCATACGAAATTGAGACTCTTTTCGTACAAACCTCTATTAATGGTCCTAGCGAGGTGCGCGTCAAACCCCAAGAATCTTCATTGCGCGGCACGCGGCAATCTTTTATTGGAGACTTATTTGGTTTGCTTTGACGCTAGTGTTGAAAGTATGTTCATTCCGGTGTGAGATGCCCTTCGCGAGATGCCCTTCACGAAATCAGATGGCTTCGTTCCTCGCCATGACGCGAGGGTTTGGCATTGCGTTTAGACCTTCAGGAGTTGACCTTCGCGAGACAAGGGCGTCCAAACCAACACGAAATCAGATGGCTTCGTACCTCGCCATGACGCAAGGGTTGGGCATTGTGTTCAGTCCTTTGTGAGACATTGTTTTCGTACTAAGCAAACCCCCACGAATCGTCATTGCGAGGCACGCGGCAATCCTCTTTATGATAAACATCAGGTTTGCCTAAACGTCATTATTTTATAAGCAATTTTTAGGTTTGCTAGGATTATGTTTCCTATCGCACGACACAGTCTTCCAAACCAACACAAAATCAGATGACTTCAGAGCTCTACATAACTTTAAATTTGGATGGTTATCTTGCCTTTGTTCAAATTGGAATCTTCAATCTAATACACTTTTTACTAAGTTATTTGATGCAAAAACGCCAATTGTTTAGCAGCTTGATACAAGGTTTCTTTTTTCTTGGCAAAACAAAAACGAATGAGTTTATGGTCTGTTTTATTTTGATAAAATGGGCTTACTGGAATTGTAGCAACCTTACAAGTTTCCGTCAACCAACGACTAAATTCTAAGTCGGGTTGTGAACTTATTTTTTCATAACCAACAAGTTGAAAGTAGCTGCCAGCAGCTGGGTGATAAACAGTGAAAGGTAGGTCCTTGATTAAGTCAAGAAAAAAATTTCTTTTTTGTTCCATTAAATCACTGACGGGTGGCAGTTGCTCTTTATTGATATAATGTGACAGAGCATATTGTGCAGGCGTATTAACTGAAAATGCTAGGTATTGATGAATGTGTCTAAAAACTTTGGTTAGTTCTGGAGGTGCAATCACATAACCCATTTTCCATCCTGTGTTGTTGCATACTTTACCAAAAGAATAAACAGCGAAACTACGTTGTCGTAATTCAGGATGTTGCAGTATGGAAAAGTGGATTCGACCATCAAAAATTATTTGTTCATAAACCTCATCTGAAATAATAATGATGTCTGTGTTTCTTACAATTTCAGCAAGTTGATTCCAATCATTGCTCGTCCACACTGAGCCAGTGGGGTTGTGTGGCGTATTGATGATGATGGCTTTAGTTCTTGTTGAAATAGCGTCACGGATTTTGTTCCAGTCCACTTGAAAATCAGGCGCAATTAGTGAAATGCCGATAGCTTTGGCGCCGTTCATTTCAATATTGGGAATATAACTATCATATGCTGGTTCAAGCACAACCACTTCATCTCCGGGTTGAAGGATAGCAGTAAAGGCAGTATAGATACCATAAGTAGCACCAGGGGTTATAGTAATTTCTGTTTCTGGATTTACAGCAACTTTGTATCTCTTTTTTCTGTCCCGAGCTATCGCTTCTCGCAGCATCAGTAAGCCATGCATTGGCGCATATTGGTTGAAATGATTACTCACGGCTTCATTCAGCAATTCGCCTAACAAAGGGTCAATTGGAAAATCAGGAAACCCTTGTGATAAGTTGATAGCTTGGTATTCTTGTGCCAAGGCGGACATCACACTGAATATCGTAGTTTGTGTTGCACTGTGTTTAAAAGGAAACTGCATGATTATAAAAATTTCTCGCCCTTGTTTCGTTTCACTTCTGCCACATAATCTTTGATTTGTTGTTCGTGTTTTCTTTCACATATCAACAGTACATCTGAAGTATCAACCACAATGAATTGTTCAAGCCCTTGAAGTACCACAAGTTTATCGTTTGGGGCTTTAATCATACATTCGCTAGCATCAATCACCATCACATTCTTGCCATAGACTGCATTGCCTAAATAATCTTTTTCGGAATTGTCGTAAGCAGACTCCCAAGTTCCTAGGTCGCACCAACCGAAATTGGATGGAATTACGTAGACATTCTTATCTTTTTCCATAATGCCATAATCAATGGAAATATTGGTGCAATGAGCATAAAGTTCTGCTACTGCAGCTGATTCTTGGGGAGTGTTGTACACATCACTAGCTTGCGCAAAAATCTCATTCATTTCAGGTAGATTAGCTTCCAATGAACGAAGTATAGCTTGAACATTCCAAACAAAAATGCCAGAGTTCCAAAGGAAATCGCCGCTTTTGACAAAGGTTTGTGCTAGTTCAAGTGGTGGCTTTTCTGTAAAGGTTTTGACTTTGAAAATCTGATTGATTTCTTGATTTAGGTCATATTGAATATAGCCATAGCCTGTGTCGGGTCTTGTTGGGGTGATGCCCAAAGTAAGCAAAGCATCATGTTGAGCAACAAAGTTTAGCGCAGCTTTACAAGTTTCTTCAAAAGCTGCTTCATCCATGATGAGATGATCGGCTGGAGAAAGAATGATGTTCGCTCGTGGATTGATGCTTTTGATTTTATGCGCAAAATAAGCCGCACATGGAGCCGTATTTTTTCGATGTGGTTCACTTATGATGTTGTCTTCTGAAAGTATAGGAATTTGACTTTTCAACACATCAATGTATTGATGATTGGTAATGAAATAAATATTTTCAGGAGGGCAAACATTTCTAAACCGATGATATGTCCATTGGATAAGTGATTTGCCAGAACCAAGAATATCTAGAAATTGTTTTGGGTGATTTGTTCTGCTTTCTGGCCAGAATCTGCTGCCAATACCTCCCGCCAAAATGGCTACATAATTGTTCTGCTGCATGGACTAAAAGAATGGTCTAAAATTAAGATAAACCATGTTAATTTGTTCATAATAAAACAGCCCCACATTTGTGGGGCTGTTAATTTCTATTAAAGGTTAATTATTCGCTTTCCGCTACTACTTCTTTCACTTCAGGAATCATGCGCTTCATCATGCCTTCGATACCTGCTTTTAGCGTAATCATGGAAGATGGACAGCCAGAGCAAGAACCTTGCATCATTAATTTCACGACACCGTCATCATAACCACGAAAACTAATGGCACCACCATCCATTTCAACAGCTGGTTTTACATAGTTTTCCAACAATTCTTTAATGCGTTTTACTACATCAGTGTCGTCGGCATGAACATCGTTGCTAGCTACTGGTTTTGTGGTAATCAATTCTTCATTGATAACTTGCTTTCCTTCTTCTAGGTAGTTCTTTAAAAACTCTCTAATCGTTGGAATCACTTCATCCCACTGCGTTTCCGGCAATTTGGTAAGAGTCACAAAATTGCTTGCAATGAATACACTTTTGATGAAAGGAAATGCAAATAACTCCATAGCCAAAGGCGAAGCATTCGCACTCGACTGATCTTGGAAATCAATGCTTTTACCAGGATAAAGTAGCTTGTTTGCCACGAATTTCATGGTTTCCGGATTAGGGGTCATTTCGGTGTAAATGCTTACAATGGTATTGCCAGTTTTCAACATGAGTGTCTTATTGTATTGTAAAAAATATATTTTAACTAGTTTTCAAAGCCGAAAATTACTGCTTTGATATTAAACAGCAAAGCTTTCTCCGCAACCGCAGCTTCTACTTGCATTGGGGTTGCTGAAATGAAAACCTTTGCCATTCAATCCATCTGAAAACTCCAAAGTCGTGTCGCAGAGGTATAAAAAACTTTTTAAATCTGTTACGAGTTTGACATCGTTGTCTTCAAAAACTTGGTCATTGGGTTGGATTTCGTTGTCGAAGTCTAACTTGTAGGATAGACCAGAACAACCGCCACCGACCACACCAACACGTAAAAAATAATCTTCACTAAGGCTTGCTTCAGCCTTTAGTTGCGTTACTTTTTCTCTTGCTTTATCACTAATGTAAATCATGATTTACGCTAGGTTGTTAACCTGTTTTTATTAGTTAATTATTTTAGTGGTCAGAGGCAATAGCTTCTAAACCGTTTTTGGTTCTATAATCGTTGATTGCTGCTTTAATAGCATCTTCTGCCAATACAGAACAGTGGATTTTCACAGGAGGAAGATTGAGTTCTTCTACAATATCCATGTTGTCGATGGCTAAAGCTTGGTCAACGGTTTTGCCTTTCAACCACTCTGTTGCCAAAGATGATGATGCAATGGCAGAACCACAACCAAATGTTTTGAATTTAGCATCGCTGATTAATCCGCTAGCTTCGTCCACCTCAATTTGAAGACGCATGACGTCGCCGCATTCTGGTGCACCAACAAGTCCTGTACCTACATTGGTTTTGCTCTTATCTAGTGTACCTACGTTTTTTGGGTTTTGATAATGGTCGATTACTTTTTCTGAATATGCCATAGTGGAAAAATTTAATTTATGTTATTAAAAAATAGTGGTTGTTATTAATGATGCGCCCATTCGATTTTGTCGAGGTCGATACCATCTTTGAACATTTCCCAAAGAGGACTCATTTCTCTTAGCTTGGTTACGGTCTCAGAAACGGCTTTGATGGTGAAATCAATTTGCTCATCTGTTGTGAATCTTCCTAGTCCGAATCTTAAGGAGCTGTGTGCGAGGTCGTCACCAAGTCCAAGTGCTTTCAAAACATACGAAGGCTCGAGGGAAGCGGAGGTACAAGCTGAACCGCTTGACAAAGCGATGTTTTTGTTGAAACCCATCATTAAACCCTCGCCTTCAACATATTTGAAGGAAATATTTGAAGTGTGTGGTAAACGATGAGCGGTATTTCCATTTACATAAGCTTCTTCCAATTGAAGTAAAGCGTTTTCAAGGCGATCACGCATAGCGCTTAATCTTGCTGCTTCTGCTTCCATTTCATTCATGCATAATTCGCAAGCTTTTCCTAAACCCACAATACCCGGTACATTGAGGGTGCCGCTGCGCATGCCGCGCTCGTGACCACCGCCGTCCATTTGGGCAGTAACTTTCACTCTTGGGTTTTTGCGGCGAACATACAAAACACCGATGCCTTTTGGACCGTACATTTTGTGTCCGCTGAACGATAATAAATCAATTCCATCTGCTTGTACATCAACAGGGATTTTACCTACGGCTTGTGTCGCATCGGTAAACAATAAAACGCCATGTTTACGCGCTATTTTGCTGATTTCACGGATGGGTTGCACCACACCAATTTCATTATTACCATACATTATGGAAATAAGTATTGTTTTGTCGGTAATTGCAGCTTCTAGGGCATTCAAATCAATTAATCCATCAGGTTGAACGTCTAAATAAGTGACTTGACCACCCATTTTTTCAATATGCTTGCAAGCGTCTAAAACCGCTTTGTGTTCTGTGGTACAAGTGATGATGTGATTTCCTTTAGAAGCATACATTTCAAAAACACCTTTAAGTGCAAGATTGTCGGCTTCAGTGGCACCAGATGTGAAAATAATTTCTTTAGGGTCGGCATTAATCAAGCGAGCTACTTGTTCTCTTGCATAGTCAACTGCTTCTTCCGCAACCCAACCAAAAGAGTGGCTGCGGCTTGCTGCATTTCCAAATTTTTCAACGAAATAAGGGAGCATCACCTCAAGTACTCTTGGGTCCATTGGCGTGGTAGCGTTGTTGTCCAAATATATTGGAAGATTTACATTCATACAGAAAGATTCTTGGGTCAATTTATTTTGGACAAAATTAAGTCAATTGTCCTACTTTGCTTCTTATTAAGTAATTATAGCTTTAAATGTTGCTATATCTAAAAACTATTTCACGATGTTAAAAATTGAACACCTTGGAATTGCAGTCTCTGAATTATCTGTTTCCATTCCTTTATTTGAACAATTGCTCAACACACCTTGCTACAAAACCGAAGTGGTGGAATCTGAAGGGGTTTCAACTGCATTTTTTCAAGTTGGCGAATCTAAAATTGAATTACTAGAAGCCACAAAAGAAAGCTCACCTATTGCAAAATTTATTGATAAGAAAGGACAGGGCATTCATCATATTGCTTTTGAAGTGGATAATATTGAGGCTGAAATGAAACGGCTTTCTGCTTTGGGTTTTGAGCTGTTGAACGAAACACCGAAACCTGGGGCAGACAATAAATTAGTTTGTTTTTTACATCCTAAAACAACCAATGGCGTGCTTATTGAATTGTGTCAGGAAATCAAAAAGACTTGATTTATAAATATTTTATTCATAGGCATTAATAGACAAAGTTGTATATTAAAGAAATGTGATTTCTTTAATATGCTTCCAAGCTAATATCAATTTATCGTATTTTAAGATATATTTATACTACTTAAAATTTTATTGCCCGAGGGTTTCAGTACCTTTGCGGCAATTTTTTTTGAAATAACATGTGGCATCGTATAGCAGCTTTTTTAATAAAATTTAGAGTAGCCTTATTAATCGCTTTGATTGGAGCAACGGGTTTGATGGGCTATTTTGCTTCTAAAGTGGAGCTGAGTTATGAGTTTACGAGCGCCATTCCAACAGATAATCCTAAATATGTTGCTTATCAAGCCTTTCGAAAACAGTTTGGTGAAGATGGCAATTTGATGGTTATTGGGGTTGAAACCAATCGATTTTTTGAGCCTAATTTTTTTCAAGATTACTCAGCTTTGGTAAAAAAGCTTGAAAAAATTCCAGCTGTTGAAAATGTGTTAAGTATTCCTGGAGCCATAAATTTATTGAAAGACACTTCCTCCAATCAATTGAAAGTGGTGAAAATTTTTCAGCAACACAATTTCGCAAACCACGATAGTTTGGTGGGTAGTTTTTTCAATCTTCCTTTTTATAAAGGTTTTTTATATAATCAAGATGCAGGTGCTTACTTGATGGCACTGAGGATTGAGAAAAAAGTGCTCAATTCTAAAAACAGAACCAAAGTAGTCCAAGCAATTACTAAAGCTAGCGACGAGTTTGGTGCCAAGCAAAAAGTGACGATGCATTACTCGGGTTTGCCACTCATCAGAACCATGATGGCCACTCAAGTGCAGAGTGAAATGAAGCTGTTTATTGTGCTTTCTTTTGTATTGACCGCTGTTATTTTGGCTCTTTTTTTCCGCTCATTCATGACTGTTTTGGCGTCCATGTTGGTGGTAGCAGCAGGTGTGGTTTGGAGTCAGGGCACCATTGTTTTGTTGGGATATAAAATCACTTTGCTGACTGCACTTATTCCTCCATTGATTGTAGTTATCGGCATTCCAAATTGTGTTTATTTGATTAATAAATACCATACGGAATACAACAAGCATCAAAACAAAATGAAAGCCTTGTTGCGGATGGTGGACCGAATGGGTATTGTAACTTTATTTACTAACCTGACAGCGGCAATTGGATTTGGTGTTTTCTTTTTCACTAAAAGTGCATTGTTGAAAGAGTTTGGCTTGGTAGCCGGAATCAATATCATGGCGATATTCTTGATTTCATTAATATTTATCCCTGCTTTATTTAGTTTTTTACCACCTCCAAAAGGGAAGCATACTAATTACTTGGAGAGCAAATGGATTAATGGATTGTTGGGAACGATAACCAATTGGGTGTTTGGACATCGAAAATTGATTTATGCGGTAACGATTGTCGTTTGCTTAGTATCTGTTGCAGGCGTGCTTCGACTCAAAAGTGTGGGACATGTGGTGGATGATTTGCCCAAAGATGATGTTGTTTTTCAGGATTTGAAATTTTTTGAAAAGCATTTTAATGGAGTAATGCCATTGGAGATTGTAGTGGATACTAAAAAGAAAAATGGAGCAGTTTCTTTGCCTGTGTTGGATAAGATTGATAAACTCATTCAATACTTACATCAGTTTCCTGAAATTGGACACACACTTTCTATCACTGAAGGGGTGAAGTTTGCCAAGCAAGCCTATTTTGATGGGGACAGTACCAATTATGCAGTTCCAAATATGTTTGATGGTGCGTTTATTCAGCCTTATTTACGTGCCAAAAAAGGAGAAAAAAATACCCAATTCAATAAACTGATTACAGCCTTTGTGGACAGCAGTCGTCAGAAAACGAGAATCAGTGTAAGCATGGCAGATATGGGCAGTGTGCGCTTGCCGCAATTATTGGACAGCATCAAACCTAAAGTGGCTACCTTATTTGATAGTAGTAAATATGAACTGACTTATACGGGTACGTGTATTGTATTTTTAGAAGGCAGTAAGTTCATTATTCATAGTTTGCGGGATAGTTTGATATTGGCATTCATCATGATTTTTGGATGTATGATACTGTTGTTTCGCTCTTCTAGGATATTATTGATTTCCATTGTTATTAATTTGGTGCCATTGCTCATCACTGCGGGAATTATGGGTTGGGTAGGAATACCTATGAAGCCAAGTACTGTATTGGTTTTCAGCGTAGCTTTAGGTATTACAATTGATGTGACAATCAGATTTTTAGTGAATTTCAAACAAGAATTGTTGTTGCAAGACGACAACATCGCAGAGACGGTGAAACGTACTATTTTTGATACAGGATTGAGTATCATTTACACTTCTTTAATTCTCATTGCCGGCTTTGGTGTTTTTGCTTTGTCTAAATTCGATGGAACTAAGTCATTGGGTTATCTCACATCATTGACTTTATTTTTAGCCATGATTTTCAATCTCACTTTACAACCAGCCTTGTTGTTGTGGATAGACAAGGTGAAACGCAAAGTTAAAAATACGGAATGGATGATTGAAGAAGAGAAGGAAGAGGGAAATGAAAAATAATCAAAATTTGATTATACCTTTTAAGTTGAAATAAAAGATGATTTTTATTTTATACTTGAAGTGATTTCAGCAAAAATAGTTTCTAATTCGGCTAAAATCATAGCTGTTGCGCCCCATATGATGGAACCATCATTCAATTGGTAAGCATTTACTATTCTTTTAAAATTAGGTTCTGCTGGCGATGTTACAGAAGCTTTTGTTTTTCGTGAAGTGTGAAATAAATCATTCAGCGAAACAATAAGCAATTTAGAAACTTCCTGTTCGCTCAATTGGAAAACAGGTTGTTGTTGGCTGAAGCCAACAAAAGGATATACATGAAAATTACTTACAGGAATATACAATGGTGAAAGCGCGCCTAACAATTGAATGCTAGATGAAGTTACGCCAACTTCTTCTTCCAATTCTCGCATTGCAGTGTATTGCAAATCAGGATCTGTAGTGTCCATTCTTCCACCAGGAAAACTCACTTGTCCGCTGTGTGCTTTACCATCTTCTGTTCGACGAATCAGCACAATATGCAATAAGCCATCAATTGGAAACAGCAAGTTCATCACTGCACTTAACTTGGCATTTTCTGGAATGATTGGCGGCATGGCAACAACTCTTCCCATCATTTTTTCATGCGCTTCAAAACCAGGAAGTGGTTGCGACAATCTTTGTTGGAGTAAATTAATATGTTCTAACGAAGGCATAATTAAAGGATACAAAGAAGCAAATTATTAAACATTCTGTAGGATTTGAATTTTTTAATTCAAATCAATGGACCATAGGAAATTTGCACTTGTCTATTGATTAATCAATTAATTTAGAGCAGAAATTCAATACGTTAAAATATGAAAATAAGTAAATGCATCATGCTTTTGTTGGTGAGCTGTTCTCTTGCTGAAGTGTCAATTGCACAAGGAATAGATACGTTAAAAAGAAAGGATGCAGATGGTATGGTGTTTATTCAAATTCGGAAAGGAGGCAATGTGCTTCAAGAAGGCTATTTGCAAAATGGCGTGTATCAAGGCACATGGACCCAATATTGGGAAAGTACAGGTTATCCTAACATTATTACAAATTATAAGAATGGGAAATTGAATGGTGTGAGAATTCAGATTAGTGCGCAAGGATATACGGAATTGGTGGAGCATTATAGTAATGATTTGTTAAATGGCCCTAAACGTAAATATCAAGTAGGGTCTCAGTTTTTGAATGAAGAAACTTTTTATTCTGATGGAAAAATGCACGGACCTTACAACAAACGCTATCCATCGGGAAAACCTCAGGAATCAAGTAATTATGCTAATGGTTTGAGAGATGGAAAAACAATTTGGTATTTTGAATCGGGAGATAAAACTGCAGAATATACGTATCGCAATGGAGTTATTGATGGTGAGGTTGCCACATACTACAAAAATGGTAAGGTAATGGAATTTGGGCTCTATAGGCAAAATAAACAGGAAGGTCAATGGAAAGAATTTTATGAAAATGGGCAATTGAAAGCTGTTGGCAACTATGAAAGTGGTGTAAAGAAAGGTGCATGGAAAGAATACAATGAACAAGGTAAATTATTAAAGACGCAAAAATTCTAAATCAAAAAGTATCTTAAAAAAATAGAAAATGGCACAAACAATTTTAGTGGTTGATGACGAAAGAGCGATACGAAAAGCACTGCAAGACATACTTGCTTTTGAGGGCTATAAAGTGGAGGAAGCTACAGATGGACAAGAAGCTTGGAAACTGATTGAAGAACATAATTATGATTGTGTGATATCCGATATTAAAATGCCAAAAATGGATGGTATTGAATTGTTGATGAAAGTACAGCAAATCAAACCAGAGTTGCCCTTTGTGATGATTTCAGGACATGGTGATATTGAAACCGCAGTCGATGCTGTGAAAAAAGGCGCATTTGATTATATCTCAAAACCACCTGATTTGAATCGTTTGTTGATAACGGTTCGCAATGCTATGGATAAAAAAAGTTTGGTGGTGGAAACCAAACAATTGAAAAAGAAAGTTGCGAAATCTGCGGATATGATTGGTGCTTCAGCCCCTATTGCAAAAATTAAAGAAACCATTGAAAAAGTTGCCACAACAGATGCACGAGTGTTGATTACCGGTCAAAACGGCTCAGGCAAAGAGTTAGTGGCGAGACATATTCATGCACTGAGTGCCCGTTCCAATGCTCCTTTGATTGAAGTGAACTGTGCAGCAATTCCATCTGAGTTAATAGAAAGTGAATTATTTGGTCATGAAAAAGGTTCATTCACTTCAGCGATAAAGCAAAGGATTGGCAAATTTGAACAAGCTCATGGTGGTACTTTGTTTTTAGATGAAATTGGCGATATGAGTTTGGACGCACAAGCCAAAGTATTGAGAGCACTTCAGGAAGGTAAAATAACAAGGGTTGGCGGGGAGAAGGAAATTAAAGTTGATGTTCGAGTACTTGCCGCAACCAACAAAGATTTAATGGAAGAAGTTGCCGCTAAAAAATTCAGAATGGATTTGTATCATCGATTGGGTGTAATTTTGATTCATGTCCCATCTTTAAATGAAAGAAGGGATGATGTGCCGATGTTGGTGAATCATTTTTTACAACTAATAAGTGAAGAGTATCGACAAGCACCTAAAGAAATGGACAAGAAAGCAATTCAACTATTACAAGACTACAATTGGACTGGAAATATTCGTGAGTTAAGAAATGTGGTAGAGCGTTTAATTATTCTTGGAGGCAATCCAATTACCTCCAAGGATGTGGAGCAGTACATTATTAATTAGTAGATTTACATGTAGCTTCTCCCTTTATTTTTATTGATATTTTATACAAATCAATTGGTTGCTCAGAAAAAGAAAATGTTACAAGAGCATCCCATAAGCATTATGCCTAAACCACCAGCGATAAAGGCATTCATGGGTATTGGTGCTGGTCTTGATTATGGTGGTTTGGGTGTTAAAGCTAATTTAGAATGGAAAGCTAATTACGATTTGTTTATAGGCTTGGGCAGTAATTTCAATGGTTTAGGATATAATTTAGGTTTTATGTGGAAACCATATGGACATAAATCCGTAAGCCCAATAATATCTTTTCTATATGGATTCAACAGTGTATTGATTCTTAAAGACCAAATGGGCAATGACATTTTAAAAAAGACTTATTATGGTCCTTCATTAGGTTTTGGTGGGCGATTTAAAATGGGAGCAAAACGAATTAATCATCTTAGTTTGATGGTTATTTATCCAATAAGGTCGACAGAATTTTACAATGATGTGAAATCAATAAACGGGACCTATTTTCCTGTTTCTCTTAGTGTTGGTTATAATTTTAGATTAAGCTTTTAATATGTTTTTCAAGTTAAGGTACAAGCAAATGAATGGCTTGAGTTTGCACATGAATGTCTAATGTTGAAGTTGTTGGACGAGTATCACCATCAATTTGAAAAGGGGCTTCTTGCGGAAGATTGATTGTAATTTCTTGTCCTCTAAAGCACTCAACATAACGGCACAACCGAAGCGTACCATTCAACGCATGGTTTAAGATAATTGGAGCATAATAAAATGGAAATGGTTTTATGACAACAACATCTAAAACCCCATCAGTCCAACTT
This sequence comes from uncultured Flavipsychrobacter sp., assembly GCA_964576425.1. Classification (GTDB taxonomy): domain Bacteria; phylum Bacteroidota; class Bacteroidia; order Chitinophagales; family Chitinophagaceae; genus JAFIGV01. Next base: position 22,647 of record CAZNVQ010000028.1, read on the forward strand.
GCATCAGGGGCAATTTGAAAATTGTAACCAAATTGTTTCCCATTAGCAATGTTTAATAAAAAACAAGTTCTCTGAAAGGGCTGTTCGTCGATAAGGAATTGATAGGTTTTGGGTTGAAAAGTGATAAGGTTTTTCAAGATAAGCCAAGCATAAGTGAAAAAACCTCTGCTTGTACTATGGCTAAATTGTTCAGCAACCAAAGCATCAAATCCAACACCAGCATTACTTACGAATGGTTGTTGATTTGCCCAACCCACATCCATTTGAATGCTGTTTTGATGATTTAAAATTTCAATAGCTTTTTTAATATTCAATGGAATATTTAAGCTTCTTGCAAGGCCATTTCCAGACCCCTTAGGAATTATTCCCAATCGAGTTTTTGAATTGATTAAACCGTGAGCTACATCATTAACCGAACCATCACCACCAACAGCGACAACAGCAAAATGTCCTTTTGAGGCGGCTTCTTGGGCAATAGCAGTTCCATGCTTGGGGTAAGCGGTATAAGCTATTTCATAACTAAACACTTGGTGATTCAGTGTTTGTTCTATCATAGATTGTATTTGTTTTTTTCTGTTGACACCTGAATGGGGATTAACAACAAAAACAAGGTGTTTCATCTGTCTAAATTAAATGCGCTTTTAAGCTTAAGTCCATACTGTCGGCATGATGAATGATGGCACCAACGGAAATAAAATCGACGCCTGTCGCGGCAAAGGATTCAATGGTGTTTAGATTAATGCCGCCACTAGCTTCTGTTTCAAATCTTCCATCAATCATACGAACTGCTATTTCCAAATCTTTTGGTTCATAGTTGTCCAACATAATCCGATGCACGCCACCAATAGCTAAAACTTTTTCAACATCGCTCAAAGTTCTCGTTTCAACCTCAATTTTTAAGTCCAATTGATGGGCTTTCAAATATTGTTGTGTCTTGAGAATAGCTTCTTGAATGCCGCCACAAAAATCGATGTGGTTATCTTTCAACATAATCATGTCATAAAGCCCCATTCGATGATTGACGCCACCGCCAATGGTCACCGCCATTTTTTCGAAATGACGAAACAA
>CAZNVQ010000029.1:0-272 GCA_964576425.1 uncultured Flavipsychrobacter sp.
CAGTATGGCAAGGTTACTTATAAAGAAATCTACCCCAATATTGACCTGGAGTTTATTAGTTCTGATGATGCAACTCATCCGTTCAAATATAATTTCATTGTTCACTCCGGAGGAGAGGTGAAGGACATTCGTCTACACTATGAAGGAGCAACTGCCACCACGTTACGGTATGGCAACATCACGATAGGTACTGCTAATGGTGACCTGAAAGAAGCTATTCCTACCAGCTATGTCATGGAGAATGGTAAAGACGTGACGGTGCAATATCTGTC
>CAZNVQ010000029.1:344-10734 GCA_964576425.1 uncultured Flavipsychrobacter sp.
TGGTAACGACACATATGGTTTTCAAGCCGAGAAATATCCTGCATACCAAACGCTTGTTATTGATCCTTGGGCTACCTACTTTGGTCTGCCTACTAACTCTACACCAGGAGGCTTAAGCGTAGACCGAGAAAGCAATATTGTTACAGTTGGTCTAACAACTCAATCGACGAACGTTGCTACCACTGGCGCACATCAAACAAGTTATGGAGGCAACATTGATGCTTATGTGAGAAAATGGAGCCCTACAGGTTTTCCAATTTGGTGTACATATTATGGGGGTAGTGGGCAGGATGGTGGAGGAATACCTGGACATGATAGCTTAGGTAACATTTACTTTATCGGTGGAACTCAGAGTAGTTCAGGTATTGCCACTCCAGGGTCATTTATTGATACCTATTCGCCTTCCGCTGGCACTAACACTTTCGTTGCTAAACTCAATACGAACGGAATAAGAATATGGGCTTCATATCTCAATTTTGAGATTTACACAATGAAAATTGATCATGCAGCAAATATCATCATTTCTGGGTTTGCACAAGTGAACGGATTGGCCACAACAGGTGCACACCAAACGAACCTTGCGGGAGGTACGGATGATTTCCTGATGAAACTCAACAGTAACGGAATTAGACTCTGGGCAACGTACTATGGAGGCTCAGATGAGGAGCTTAATTCAGCATCTATTGATGTTGATAATAATAATAACATTTATTTGTGCGGACTTACCCAATCAAGTAATAACATTGCCTCTCTTGGTGCATTTCAAACTGTTTATGGAGGTGGTGGAGGAGATGTTTTTTTTGCAAAGTTCAATAGTGCAGGTGTTCGTCAATGGGGAACTTATTATGGGGGCAACAGTAATGAGGACTTAACCTCTAATATAGCTGTAGATCCGTTTGGGAATATATATGTTACAGGGAAGGGTGCTACTGCTAATTTCTTTGCTACGCCCGGAGCCTTTCAAATGAATTTAGGTGGAATCGATCAGGACTGTTTTCTTTCAAAGTTCACCGGAAGTGGACAACGTATATGGAGTACCTACTTTGGTGGAAGTAAGGAGGACCAGTTAATGAGTCTTACTACGGATAAGCAAGGAAATGCAATATTTTCTGGATATACTCTATCGTCAGATATCATAGCTACTCCCGGTGCATTTCAGGATACCTTTGGTGGCGTTAGTATTAATTCTAATTCTTATGATGGCTTTATTGAAAAATTCAGCCCCATAGGAACTAGACTATGGGGTACATATCTTGGTAGTGGTGATGCGGACGACTATATATCAGGGATAACATCTGGGAATAATAATGAAGTAATATTTACTGCCATAGTTACTCGTCCCGGTATTGCCTCTTCCGGCGCTTACTGTACGACATTGAGTCCTAATACATCAGACGGTTACCTCGCCTCCTTCGATAGTACCGGTAAACTCACCACGCCGGTGCCTGAGTTGTCCGGCTCATCGGCATCCATCATCCAAGTATACCCCAACCCTGCCAAAGACCTTGTTCAGGTATCGCTTCCTTCCCTGGCGCAGGGCACCGTTACCATTTCTGATGCAATGGGTAAAGTGGTCAAGTCGGTAGTGGTGAAGTCACAGGAAATGACAATAGATATTAAAGACCTACCCGCGGGTGTCTATCTGCTACAATATGATGATGGCGAGGTATGCGAGACGGTGAAGGTGGTGAAGGAGTAAACATCAAAAAATAAGAGATAAATTCTGCTGATTTTAATGGTTCTATGAGGTGTCAAAGCACTGTAAGTAAAAACAGATTTTTTTAAGAAGGTGCAGTTTTCAACGCAATATTAAATGATAAAAGGCTGTCATAAATAGACAGCCTTTTATGTTTGTGGCGAATGAAAAATTAGAATTCCTTTGGAAAAGTATTATTTCCTTTTCATAGCAGTTTCAATTTCTTCCACGGTAATTGGGATGTTTTTAAACAAATCGATGTTTCCTGTTTTGGTAAGCCAATAGTTGTTTTCGATTCGAATACCCATTTGTTCTTCTTCGATATATATGCCTGGTTCGATGGTGAACAACATGCCTTCTTTCACAGGCTCGTTGCGGGTGCCAAGGTCGTGCACATCGATGCCCAAATGATGTCCAATGCCATGATAAAAATACTTTCGGTATGTTGGGTTGGCAGGGTCTTGATTTTTGACATCCGATTTTGAAATCAATCCAATTTTCATCAACTGCTTTTCCATTTCTTGGTTCACTTTGTTGATATAGTCTGCGTAGTTGATATTGGGTTTCAAGATGGAAGCACAATAATTATGCACGGCCAAACAAGCATTATACACTTCTTTTTGTCGCTTGGAGAATTTACCATTTACTGGAATTGTTCTTGTAAGGTCAGCACAGTAGTTGCCATATTCTGCACCAAAATCCATTAACAACAAATCGCCATCATTACATGGTTGGTTGTTGTCCACATAGTGCAACACTCTTGCACTGTCGCCCGAGGCAATGATGCAGCCATAAGCATGACGAGTAGCACGGTTGCGCAAAAACTCGTGCGTGATTTCAGCCTCAATTTCGTATTCCATCACACCGGGAGCAACAAATTTCATCACCCGCTCAAAAGCTTTGTGGGTAATGCTTACCGCCACTTTTGTCACTTCCACTTCCTCTTTTGTTTTGATGGAACGAAGTTCTTTCATCAATCTTGCCGCACGCTCATACTGATGCAAAGGATAGCGTTGCATGATGGCTTGAACATATACTAAATCCAGTCTAGGGTTTTCAAGGTTAAGCCGATCGTTTTCATTGGTATTCAGGTAAACACAATCCGCATGATGCATCCATACATGAAGCATTGCATCAATACTATCTACGAACTGAACATTTTGAATGCCTGAAATGGCAGTGGCTTCTTCTTTGCGCAGTAAATGACCGTTCCATTTTTCGAGGTGTTCGTTGGGGCGTTGCACCACAAGCACTTCGCGAGCAGATTGGTCGGCATTGTCGGGATACAAAATCACCATTGTTTTTTCTTGCGTGATGCCTGAAAGCCAAATGATGTCAGAATTCGGTTTGTAACTATGAACGGCATCTCCGTTTTCGGGCAACACAGGATTGGCATGAAAAATTGCTATGCTATTGGGTTTCATGCGCTTCATGAAACGCTGACGGTTTTGCGTATAAAGCTTGGAAGGAATTGTTAAGTATTTCATGATTAAAAAATAAGAAGGTGAAGTTAAGGACTTCGTTCAAACAAAAAATCCCTCTAAAAAGAGGGACTTTAAGAGATATTTTAAAAACTATTACACATTGAATCTGAAGTGCATGATGTCGCCATCTTGAACAAGGTATTCTTTTCCTTCGATACGCAGTTTGCCATTTTCTCGACAAGCGGCTTCGCTGCCCAAAGTCACATAATCGTTGTAGGCAATGACTTCAGCTTTGATGAACCCTTTTTCAAAATCAGTGTGGATTACGCTTGCTGCTTGAGGCGCTTTCCAACCTTTGTGGATGGTCCAAGCCCTGACTTCTTGCACCCCTGCTGTGAAATAGGTGATGAGATTTAATAATTTGTATGCAGCACGAATCAAACGGTTAAGTCCCGGTTCCGTCAGTCCATATTCGCCTAAGAACAAGTCCTTGTCTTCTTGAGATTCCATTTCTGAAATTTGCGCTTCTATTGAATTGTTCATCACTATCACTTCTGCGCCTTCATCTGTGGCGGCTTTGATGAGCGCTTCGGAATATTTATTTCCAGTGTGGATGGCAGATTCATCCACATTAGCCACATATAAAACAGGCTTTTCGGTGAGTAAAAACAAGTCGGCAACAGCTTCTTTTTCTTCGCCTTCCAATTGCAGACCACGAATGTTTTTGCCTTGCGACAAGTGTTGCTGACATTGCACAAGCACATCATAAACACGTTTTGCTTTAGGGTCATTTTTGGCAATTTTCTCGTAGCGGCTCATTTTCTTTTCTACGCTATCCAAGTCTTTCAACTGCAATTCGGTGTCGATGATTTCTTTGTCTGAAACCGGATTGATAGCGCCTTCTTCCCGAAGAATGTTGTCATCCTCAAAACAACGAATGACATGCACAATAGCGTCCACTTCCCGAATGTTGGCAAGAAATTTATTCCCCAAGCCTTCTCCTTTGCTTGCGCCTTTCACCAAGCCAGCAATGTCCACAAATTCGATGCTTGTGGGAACCGTTCTGTTGGGTTGAACCAATTCAGCAAGTTTATCCATTCTTTCATCCGGAACATCCACCTGACCAACATTGGGTTCGATGGTGCAAAACCTATAATTTGAAGCTTGTGCTTTGGCACTATTGCTTACCGCATTGAACAAAGTTGATTTTCCTACGTTAGGAAGTCCTACGATACCTACTTGTAAAGCCATTTAATTTTCTTGAAAATTTCGGCAAAGGTAAGGCTTCAACCTCAAAGACATCTATTGGTCTTGGATGAGGTTAAAAGTTTAAATATTAGTTATTTATTTAGTTTGTTTAATTCTTCTGCCATGACTGCCCAAACTTTTTCTCTGAGTTCGGGAAGGTCGTTCAAGCTGAATCCTTCAACTGGAATGGGGTTCAAATAAACAGCTCTGTTTTTGCCTGGCCACAGTTTCCACCAAGCGCTATGATGCCAACGATTGATAGTGTCGGGATACAACACAGGCAGGATAGGCGTTTGCGCATTGATGGCTAATTTGAAAGCACCATCATAAAAATTTTTCAAAGGGACTGTGCTGTCATAATTGAATGTTCCTTCAGGGAAAACAGCAATGCAGCATTCTCTTTTGATTTGTCGCCACATCAACCTCATGCTTTTGGCGCGACTGTCGGGGCTACTTCGGTCCACAAGAATGGCCAGTTGCTTATACACAAAACCGAAAACGGGTATGCGCACCATTTCTTTTTTGGCTAAGGTTCTGAAATAATCAGGAATTGATGCATAAAGATTAACGGCATCTAAATATGAAATATGATTGGCAACAATCACATATTTATTTCCTTTGGGATATTGACCCACGTGGCGAATGGGCATGCCAATGATGGTGAGCCAAAAATTTGCCCAAAAATGGACGATGTTCCAAATCAGATTTCTTGCCTTACCGGAATCTTTGTAGCCAAAAATCAGAAAAAGCGGAAAAACAGTGAGTAGCGTTACCACGAAAGTGAGCAACGCATACACTGCGAAAAGAGGTTGAATGATTTTCTTCATTGATTATTTCATTCCTGGGAAAAGTGGACGTGCAATACCGATTTCACGAGTAGGCCAAGGCACAGAAGCCAAAATAATGATGATGGCAATTAGGGTGAAAATAAATAACTTTTTATGCTTAGCCGCATCAGGAATATTTTTCTTTGCGGCGCTGTAACCCACATGAATCAACACAATACCTAGCAACATGCCTGCCATGTGTTCCACCGCCCAATAGCGACTTACTTTGTTTGCCATTGTGCCTTCCATGCTAAGGGTTTGCGACCAACCGTTCATGAAATAGAGTGCAAAACCAAGCAACAATTGAATATCTGCACTAATCATCATCAACAAAGCGGATGTACGATGACCTTTGTTGAAACTTTGGTTGTTCATCATGCCCATCAAAGAGCGAACAAGCGTTACCAATGTGGCTGCCAAAAGCACCCAACGCATGAAATTGTGTAAATGAATTAATCCTTGACTCATGTTAGAAGTGGGTTGTTTTTTTTTAAAACTTGGGAATAAAGATAGGCAAACCCAAAAACAAACAATAGATTAGTTAAAAGTTTAAGGCACTTGCGCGCGCCAAGTGTCAACAGTCATTGCATTGTGAATTAAGGAATATCTGTAAGCTTGCAAATAGGCTTGAAAATGCAGAAGCATTTCGTTTTTCAGGATTTTGTTGTGCTGCAAAAGATTGTTCTTGCACAAACTGTCTTTGCTGAAATGAAACAAACCAACGGGTTCTTGTTGGGCAGTAGTTAATAAATATTCGTTTTCGTAATACTGATAGGCGTTGGATAATTCGTTGAGTAAAAATCTTGGTTGTTGTGTTTGAAAAACACTTTTTCCAAAAGCAAAGAAAGGTTGGTCGTAGCCTAGATAATCCAAAACAGAAGGTAAAATATCTATTTGTTGCATCAAGTTTTTGTTGACTCCTTTCATGCTCGAATCGCCCGGTGCAAAAAACATAATTGGAATAGCATAGCGTCCCATATTTTCAGCCGAGTAAAAAAAGTCTTTAGACGTTGGTGTGCAATGGTCGGCAGTGAGGATAAAAATGGTATTGTTGAACCAAGCTTGTTTTGCTGCTTCTTGGAAAAAGCGTTTCAAGGCAAAATCGGTGTAGCCAATGCATTGTTCGATGGGTAAATTGCCTTTTGGGAATTTACCTTCATAAGTATCAGGAACTTTAAAAGGGTCGTGGGAGCTGAGTGTGAAAACGGAAGCCAAAAATGGCGGTTTCATTTTACTCAAAGACTGATTGAAATATTGCAAATAGGGTTCGTCCCAAATCCCCCAACTTCCATCATAGTCTGTGCTGTTTGGATATTCATTTCTACCAAAATAATGTTGGAAACCTGCGCCTGAAGCGTACACATCAAAACTCATTGTGCCGTTGCTGCCACCATGAAAAAACGAAGTTTCATATCCTTTTTCACGCAACAACGAAGCCAAAGAATTGGTTCGGTTGGTGCCATAAGCCGATGTGGTGATGGGCTCGTCCATCAAAGTAGGAATGCCAGAAAGCACGGCTGGAATGCCTTCTGCTGAGTGCAATCCGTTGGCATAAGCTTGCGAAAACACTAAAGCATGTTGCATCAAGCTGTCCAAGAAGGGGGTTCTGCTTGTTCGTCCGCCCAAGCTTGTGAATTCTTTTGAAAAGCTTTCAATAATGATGACAACTACATTTTTAGCTTTAAATTTTCTATCTGAAAAATGCTGTATAGGATTGATTTTTTGTTTTAGTTCTTCTGGGCTAAAAAAGTTCAAATCTTCTAGCTTACCAGAGTAACTGTGCATGATGCTGAACGGTGAATTGAGCACAATAGGGACATATCTGCTCTCCGTTACTTGAAGTGCATTTCCATTTCCAATAGGAATATATTGCAGTCCACCACGCATGACAATCAAGCATATGCCACCAACGATGGTCAATCTTCCTACATCCCAAAAAAGTCTTTTAATATTCCATTTGGGATAAACGACAATTGGAGATGCTGTCAGAATTTTCTTGTTGCCATATTTGAAAATAAAAATTAGTAAAACTGCTATTAAAGGCACATACCAAAAATCATGGAGGAAATGGGGTAATTGATTGATAAAATCTCCTTTTCTTCCCACCATATTGAGCACATCAAGTGTGGCTCTTTTCAGCGAAAAAGAGAAATAAGCCCAATCACTGATTTCAAATAAAAAGAGAAGGGAATTGGTAATGATGAACAAATGATTAAGCCAGCGGTCAGCCCAATTTTTATGGTCAATAGGAATTAATAAACCAATTATGTATAGAGAATTGATAGTTATAATGGTGGATAAGTCGAACCTAATGCCATAAAAAGAAAGTTTCAAGAAACCCATTAAGGACAATTCTTGAAACTTATCGAGATGAAGTAATACAAAGCAAGACCTAAAAATCAGGTAAATGACTTGTAGTAATAAAATTTGTAATAATATTCTTTTTAGTGGTGCTAAGTAGGAGCTCAACATGCTTTTTACCAATTCATTCTGTTTCTTAAACTTCTGATTTGTTCCATGTGGTGTCTTCCATGCCATGCATAAAGATCGGCTAATTCCCAAAGCGGCACATAGCGTTCATGTTCAGGATGATAGTAGGTGCGCAACCAATCCTCTTCTTGCATATTGCGCAAAACCTGTCCCCAACGAATATGTAGAGAATGTAGTAAGGTTATTGAGATATTAACAGGAACAAGATGCACATCAGGAAGTACTGCCCAAAGTTTTTCATCATAGGGTTTCACCACAGGGCTATCTTCTGTAAGGGCTAATTTGAGCCTGACATAGGCATTCATGTGGCTGTCTGCAAGATGGTGAATGACTTGATTAACGGTCCATCCACCAGGTCGGTAGGGTGTGTCCAGTTGTTCGGCATCCAAATTTTCGATGCACAAATCCAACCATTTTGGAAGAGCTTCAATTGCGGTAATCCAAGCATTTTGAAGTTCGGGAGCGTATTTTTCTGGAGATTCGAATCGGCCTATTGGATAGGCCATCTGTTCATGACTGTCGTCCATGAGTTGATATTAATTTAAATTTATAATAACGCAAACATAACACAGAAATTCGAAATGATAAATTTCTGAGGTTTCTGATTGTTATAATTGTTGCTGAATATGGGTTATTTACCATCTAAAATTACGGGTGTACTGCCTTTGCCCATCATAATGATTTTGGCATTTTCAGATGCAGCAAGGTCTTTCATGGCTTTGATTTGTTCGTATTGCAATTGCTTTTCTGTTAGGCTTTCGCTGATAATTCGTTGATAGTCGGCAATACCTTGTGCTTCCACTCGTTTTCTTTCTGCTTCTTGTTTTTCTTTTTGTAAGACAAATTGCATTTTTTGGGCTTCTTGCTCCGCGCTTATTTTTTGTTCGATAGTGTTTCTTACGGATGCTGGAAGAGTGATATTTCGAACTAAAAGATTTTCAAGAAACAAGCCTCTTTTTTTGAATTCATCTTCAATTCCTTTGAAAATACGAGTTTGAAACTCATCTCTTCTTGTGGAATACAAAGCAATGGCTTCATAATAAACTGCGTTATCTCTTATTTTTGTTCTGCTTATTGGACGAACGATTTTATCAACATAATCAATACCAATTTCTCTAATGAGTTTAGGCGCATCTGTTGGTATTACTCTGAATAAAACGGTAAGGTCGATAGTCACTTCTAGACCGTCAGCTGTAAGCACTTTTATGGCGTCATCCCCACTTTTAGAACCCTCGTCATGCACACCGCTCATGGTGTAATTCTGTGTTCTAATATCTATCTCTTCTACTTCTACAAGTGGATTAATAAAGTGAAGTCCACTTTGTAAAGTGCCTGCTTTTATGCTACCAAATAGTTTTTGGATGCCAACATGACCTGCATCAATTTGAACAACACTTGCTGTTGATAATCCAATTAGAACCAATATTAAGGCAACAATTCTTAATGGTTTACCAATTGGGATCAATTTGGTATTGAATTTTGGTGCTGTTGTAGCCACTAAAAAAATCAGTATTGCAAAAATGATAAAGCCCATAAAACTATTTTTTTGATGTTCAAATTTACGCCTAAAACAATTGCAACATGAGGGGCAATTTTAGGGGTAAAAAAAGGGTTGATTAACAAAGTAATCAACCCTTTTTAAAATGTTTAATGACTAAAAATTGTTTTAGCTACAACCTGTTGTTGTGCCGCAATTAGGACACATGTAGCAAGTTCCGTTGCGTAAGGTGATGTTGCCACATTGGCGACAAGCAGGTGCGTCTGCACTAGTGCCCATCATCTTTTTTACATCAGCTACATTAGAAACCGCCATTGGTTTAGCTGCTGTAACAGCTGCTGGCTTTGGGTTTGCTGCTGTGATGCGCACTTGAGATAATTCCTGCTGAGTAGCCGTTTCTTCAGGCGCAACCTGACGTTCAGGGTCAACAATATGTACTAAATCAGTACGGTCTAAATATTCATAGGCAAGCAATCTGAAAATAAAGTCGAGTACAGAAGTTGCTGATTTGATGTTTGGATGGTCAACCATTCCTGAAGGTTCAAATCTTGTGAAGGTGAATTTATCAACAAACTCTTCAAGCGGAACACCATATTGCAATCCAACAGAAACAGCAATTGCAAAACTATTCATTAAGCTACGCATGGTTGCTCCTTCTTTTGCCATGTCAAGGAATATTTCACCTAAGGTGCCATCGCCATATTCTCCTGTTCTTACGAACATGGGTTGTCCCCCTACTTTAGCTTTGAACGTGAAGCCTCTACGTTTTGCTGGCAATTGCTTTCTTTCAACGATTCTACTCAATTGGCGCTTCAATTGAGTGTCTGGACTGTCTTGAACTCTTTTGTTTACTTCGTCAAGAAGTTCATCAATAGTCAATTGTCCCATGTCCACCATTAAAGGAGCTGCATTTGTAGTTGTTGCTTCTTGAGACTCTTCTTTTTTCTTTTTTGAATCGCTTTTATTGCTGAGTGGTTGACTTAATTTAGAACCATCACGGTATAACGCACAAGCTTTGATGCCTAATTCCCAACTTAATTGGTAGCAATCTTTTATTTCATCAACGGTAGCTTCGTGCGGTAAGTTGATAGTTTTAGAAATGGCTCCGCTGATGAACGGTTGAGTGGCACCCATCATGCGAATGTGCCCATGTGCATGAATGTAGCGTTGTCCTTTTTTACCGCATTTGTTGGCACAATCAAAAACA
>CAZNVQ010000029.1:10744-18246 GCA_964576425.1 uncultured Flavipsychrobacter sp.
AGATGCTCTTCTTTCAAGAAAGGTGCACCTTCAACAGTCATTGTACCGCAGACATAATCATTTACCGCATCGATTTCTTCCTCTGTAAAGCCAAGCTCTTCTAGTAAATTGAAATCTGGTGCGTAGTATTGTTCAGGTTGGAAGCCTAAACGTTGAAGGCATTCTTCGCCTAAAGTGTAAGCATTGAACACAAAGCCGATTTCAAAGGCACTTTCAACAGCTTGATCCAATTTTTTCAATTCTTCAGCGATAAATCCTTTTTCACTCAATGTTTGATGATTGATGAAAGGTGCGCCTGCAAAGGTTCCATGACCTTTAGCGTGCTTAACGATGGCATCAATCTCATTTTCGGTATATTTTAAGTTCTTTAATGCAGCAGGAATTGACTGGTTGATGATTTTGAAATAACCACCACCTGAAAGCTTTTTGAATTTCACAAGTGCAAAGTCAGGTTCGATACCAGTTGTGTCGCAATCCATTACTAAGCCGATTGTTCCTGTTGGTGCAATTACGGTTGCTTGCGCATTTCTGTAACCATATTGCTCACCCATTTGAACCGCTTCGTCCCATGCTTTTGTTGCTGCTCTCAGTAAATAATCAGGGCAGTACTTTGCATTGATACCCATTGGCTTGATTTCCAATCCTTCGTAAGCTTCTGAAGCATCATAAGCTGCTGCACGGTGATTGCGCATAACACGCAACATATGTTCTCTATTTTCTTGGAATCTTGGGAATGCACCTAATGCTTGAGCCATTTCAGCCGAAGTTTTATAAGCAACGCCATTCATGACAGCTGTGATGGCACCTGCAATTGCTCTTGCTTCTTCGCTATCGTATGGAATACCGCTCACCATCAACATAGAGCCTAGGTTGGCATAACCAAGCCCTAAAGTTCTGTAGTCATAACTCAACTGAGCCACTTCAGGTGAAGGGAATTGTGCCATCAATACGGAGATTTCAAGAACAACTGTCCACAATCGAGTCATGTATTCAAAACCTTCTACATCGAAAGTGTTATTTTCTTCGTTGAAAAAACGACGAAGGTTTAATGATGCAAGGTTACAAGCAGTGTTATCCAAGAACATATATTCAGAACAAGGATTAGAAGCTCTGATTTTACCGCCTTCTGGGCATGTGTGCCATTCGTTGATTGTTGAATCGTATTGAGTTCCAGGGTCTGCACAACGCCATGCGGCATAGGCAATTTTTTCCCAAAGTTCTTTGGCTGGAATAGTTTTCATCACTTTCCCATCTGCTCTTCCAGTCATTTCCCATTGCTCGTTGTTATTGAGTCTGCGGAAAAATTCATTAGGAATACGAACTGAATTATTAGAGTTTTGACCAGATACTGTTCTGTAGGCTTCACCTTCGTAGTCAGAAGAATAACCTGCGGCAATTAGGGCAGCCACTTTTTTCTCTTCTTCAACTTTCCAATCAATGAAATCAACGATTTCAGGATGGTCTAAATCAAGACATACCATTTTAGCAGCACGTCTTGTAGTTCCACCGCTTTTGATGGCGCCTGCAGAGCGGTCACCAATTTTTAGGAAGCTCATTAATCCGCTAGAAGTGCCGCCACCACTGAGTTTTTCTCCTTCTCCACGAATGCTTGAGAAGTTAGTACCAACACCAGAACCATATTTGAAAATTCTTGCTTCACGAACCCAAAGATCCATGATACCACCTTCGTTAACCAAATCATCATCCACACTCAAAATGAAACAAGCATGAGGCTGAGGACGTTCGTAGGCATTTTTACTTCTTTCTAATTCATTGGTTTCAGGATTTACAAAGTAGTGTCCTTGTGCTTTTCCATCGATGCCATAGGAGTTGTATAATCCAGTATTGAACCATTGTGGAGAGTTGGGTGCGCAGCTTTGAGCAAGAATGCTGAAAACTAATTCATCGTAAAAAACTTGAGCATCTTCTTTGCTAGCGAAATAGCCATATTTTTCACCCCAAGTTCGCCAACAATCCGCCAATCTATGAGCTACTTGTTTGATAGATGTTTCACGACCTAAACTGCCATCAGGTTGGGGAACACCAGCTTTACGAAAATATTTTTGAGCCAAAATATCCGTCGCAATTTGAGACCAATGATTGGGGACTTCTACATTGGTCATTTCAAATACTTTTTCGCCGTTTGGATTACGTATCACCGAGGTACGGTAATCGTATTCGAAAAGGTCGAAAACATTGACGTTGTCACGTGTGTAATGACGATTGAAGGAAAGACCTTTGGCTTTTTGTTTTTGCTTAGCACTCATGTTGGAAATATTTAAAATTATTTTAGTTCTATTTTATACTTTACCAAAAAACAAGTGCGTTTCAACGACAATAAATTTTTTTAGAAAAGTAGTTGAACGAAATTATCAAATTGGAATTTCAGTATTCAAAGTATTAACCAACAGGGTGTGAATAACTCATGAAAGTAGCTACTGTAGCTTATTTTAATATTAATTAAATGTAATAATTCGTTATCACTTTGATTTAATAATGAATACGATTAGTAAAAAAAATAGGGGATGCTATTTGAGCACCCCCTATTTTTATGGATATAGGATTTTCTATTTTATGATAACTTTTCTGACAATTCTTTCTTTGTCTGCTCTTAATTCTACAACATAAACACCTTTAGGCATGTTGGTTAAATCAAAACTATGATTGAATTCTTTGCCAGGTTGTTCAAAATGTTCTTCACGTACTATCTGTCCCATTAAGTTGCTTACAATTATTGTTGCAGCAGCTACAGGTTTTTGTGCATTGAAATTAACTAGAAATACACCTTCTGTTGGGTTAGGGTAAACATACATTTGAGTTACATTGCCAATTGTTCCAGCACTTAAATTTGAATCTCTGAAAATTACAACATACTCTTCTGTTTCACCAGAGGTATAAGGTCCACATGCAGAGTCTGATTGAACATTTGCGCCGGTATTATTATTTAAGATAACACGCATACCTGTCTTGATATTTGGAATAGCGTATGGAGGTATAGTGATTTGACCTGTAACTAAATAAAGGTTATTGGCGGTGTATCCGGTGTAGATACGTTCATTATAACTTGGAGTGATATTGTATTGTAAGTCATTGTTGAAATCCATGAAAATAGTGACCTTGGCATTAGCATGAATTGATCCATTCATGATGTGATAGAACATAAATGGATAAGTTGTATTTGTCCAAAGTACAATAGTGTCTTTTGTATTGTCTGTCCTTGATTGAATCGCTTGGTTGTTCAACAAGTGTGGTCCAGGAGGTGTAACTGTATAATTGTAATTACCAATAGCAAAAGATCCGATGTCGCTACTATCAAGTATCGCACCATTTGCTAAGCTGTAGCAGTAGCAAGCGTATGGAGGGTTAATGCTAACTTTCCCAACATTTGAATAGGTAGTATCAACGCTAAATTGTTTGATACACAACATTCTTAGTCTAAAGAAAGTTGGTCCATTAATAACTTGATTGATAGTATCTCGCATTTGTGAATTAGGAACTGTAGCCCAACTGTTACCATCAGGTGAATATTGCCATAACCAACTTATGTTGTGACGTTTACGTTCATGAGTGGTATCAACAGCTGTAATTAAATAACCAGAACAACTAAGCGTGTCGCTTAATTGAACAGTACCAGCATTTGTAGGACCATCGCATGGAGGGTATCTAACATCAACTAAGTAGTCTTCTGTTTCACCTGTAGTGTATTGACCACATTGAAGTGGGTTTAGGTTAAGTGGGTTTTCTAAAATAACTCTTAAGCCAGTTATACCAACAGGGAAACTATCAGGGTTAATGAATAGGTTAGTGTCAACAGTTTGTTGCGGGCTTGAAATCGCTGTAGTATTTTTCATGAATATCCTTTCAGAAGGATCGAAAACACCATTTCTATTTTTATCAAACCAAATTGAAACAGTAGCTGCTGTGAAACTACCACTATTGATCTGTGCCACAATCAGTTTATAAGTACTGTCATGATACATTGGTATCAAAGGAGTATTTGGAAATCTGTTATCCGTGTAAATTGCTACAGCCGAAGCATTGTTTGTTAAAGGGATTCCAGTGCCAATGTTTGTGATAATTGCATTAGATGGTTGGTGACGAACTGTAAAGTTACCAATATCAGCCCCAAGACTATTGGAAGCAAAGGAAGTACAATAACAATAATAGAAGCTTGCTATATTTATTAGTTTAGCTGGAGTGAAAATCGTGTCTAATGAATTACCACATTTTACTCTTACTCTATAATAAGTATTGACAAGAATATTTGTGGTGTAATTCATGTTGGTAGCACCAGTAATTGGTGTCATGTTTGCTATATTGCTATCAAGACCTGTGTACCATTGATAGGTCAAACTTGCAGATTGAGAGGAATTCAACAAATTCATTGTGAAGTTAGCTCCAGGACATGGAACTGCATTTGAAATAACTCCAGGATTTGGCATACCTACGCAAGGAGGCAAAACAACAACTTGGTCAATTCCAATGTCTGATGTACCAAAATCACCAAAACCTTGAATGCGTATTACAGTATTTGCTGAATTTGAAGGAATCGGAACGATTGCGTTTGTCCATCCATTACTATTTGGTCCAAATGCGGCAGCTTTAATAAAATTACCGCCTACATTTGTAGAATAAAATATTCTTACAGAATCAGTACCGTTGATATTGTTATATTGAAATTGCAATTCTTTGGTACCAATCGAAGTACTGCAATTCACCAATAAATCCAAGTTGCCCAAGACACCTGCAACTACTTGATTAGAGTGAAAGCGAGCATAAAAGCTACCTTGAGGTGCATTGGTTGTAATTGCTCCTCCAGTGATTGTGGTCCAAGCAGCATTTGTTCCTTGGTCATTTCTACGCCATGAGTTGTTGCCCGTTGATGGTGTGTTAGCCCAATAAATGCTTGGTGCTTCTAATGTACAATTTGTACAAGCAACTGGCGTTGTTCCAGTAGCACATCTTGTGATCCAACTTTCAAAATTTTCATAATGAGGCAAGCTTGCGTAAGAAGGCTCAGGCACATTGAAAGTTATAGCGTTTGTATAGGCAGAATCAGTACCACATTTTACTTTCATTCTGTAACAAAGTGTATCATAAATTGGTGGTGTTGTGAAAGATGCCGTATTATTTCCCGTACCTCCAACATTAAAGTCTTGAATCAAACAACCGTTAACTAGTTTTTCCCAATTGAACACTAAACCCCCAGCCATTGTTGTGCCAATAGGCGTAAGATTAAATGTTGAGCCAGGACATGCAGATGTTGGAGATACAAGTGCAATATTGCCCGGATTAGGCATTCCACTACAAGGGCCAACTATGTAAAGACTATCAATGCCAATATCTGTTCCATCATTTTGCGTAATTAAGCTATTTTTAAAACCTTGAAAACGTAAGATAACGTTGGCGGAATTCGTGTTCAAAGGTATTGAACGACGTCTCCAAGTAGCAGCGGTATCAAAACTAGCAAGCCTTGTCCAAGAATCGCCATTGTCTGTTGACATCAAAACACGAAGGGAGTCTCCGCCAGGTATTCCACTTGAAGCATTTATCATGTAAAAGTATAATTGCTTGTCACCAGCGAAGGTTGACAAATCAAGATGTAAATTCAAATTAGCTGTTGAACCAGGCACCATTCCCGAAGTATGAACTCTTGCAGAACGAGTGCCAACTATGAACGCTGGAGAGTAGGTTCCAGAGGCATTATTCCAGCCTGAAGTGAATGCTACTGATGTATCAATTCTCCATGTGTTTAAGCCACTTGGTGGGGTGTTCGACCAACTTGTTCCTGGGACATCTCTTGCATACTGACCTGTAGCACACATCGTGTTCCAAGCTTCAAAACTTTGGAAATAATCTGGGCTCAAGGTAGCATTGGTCATAGTAGCAGCTGTTACTTCAAAAGTTGTACTTGTGAAGGTTAAACCACTTGAAATACAAGTATCAACTACTCTATAAAATTTTGATCCAAAAGCCTCGGCATTGTATCCCGCATTTGTTGCACCAAGAATGCTTGTCCATGGTCCACCTGCGCTTGGAGCGATTTGCCATTGATAACCATGTCCACTTGAAGTTTGGTTGCTTGTTGCGCTCAGATAAACGATATTTCCAACACATACATTAGTTAGCGGAGTATTCACCATTGAATTGTTATACATAGCCTGAATGCCTGTGAAAGGCGCGCCATTACAATCAGGCAGACTCCAAATTTGAATTTCTCTGAAATTTGGGTTGAGGATTGCAGAAGCAGTTGCGTTTATGTTGATATTAGTAATGCGTAATGTGTCTGTTTGGATTGGAATTGGTGGAAAAAATATGGAATCAGCTACGTTGTTATTGCCGTTGTTATAAACAGCACATGTAATCCAATTTCCAGCTAGACCATCCCAGTATTGGATGTCAGCAGTTACCATTGGTCTGAAATCTTTGTAGAAAACCATTTTACTGATGGTATTTGCTGTTGGTAAATTACCTGGAGTCCAATAGAATTTTATTGTACCACCAGTATTAACAAATCCCCAATTTCCAGCAGCAGTAGTATTGTAATTAGGTACAATTCCATTATTATATAAACATGGTCCATATCCTGTCGGGACCGCTGGGAGCGCAGGGCAAGTGCCCGTTCCGCTACCAGTGTGTTGCGCAATGGCTGTTAAAGCAACATTCTGTTGTGCATCAACTTTTTTAATTGCAAATAGGCTCATTAACAAGCATAAAAAACCCATTTTTTTCACAAAAAGCATAAAACGCAGATTCATATTGATTATGTTATTACTTATAAAATTATCGAATGTATTGTTAAAAGACAATATCCCAAGAGGTTAAGTTGGGCAATAAATATATAAAAAGGACTTGAAATTACACATTTAAAATCTAAATCTATAAAAACCCTTGATTTTAGCCTTATTACGATGGGCTATTGCAAGATACTTAACACAAGTTTACGCCAATTGCATGTGTATTATTCTAATTAGATTAAAACTAGTTAATTGTTCTAAAGTGCTGATACACATTGTGAAAAAAAGTGTTCTGTTGTATTGAAAGAAAATTAACCATTTTTCATTTTTTGCTCTAATTTTACAAGCAAATTTTTTCTATGGAATTTCCAGCATCTCTAAAGTACACCAAAGATCACGAATGGATTAAATTAGAAGGCGATACCGCAAAAGTTGGTATCACCGAATTTGCCCAAAGAGAATTAGGCGATATCGTTTTTATTGATATCAATACAGTTGGTCAACAACTAGGAGCCAATGAAATATTTGGTACAGTTGAAGCAGTGAAAACAGTTTCTGACCTATATCTTCCAGTAAGTGGAAGCATTTTAGAAGTTAATGCAGACCTCGAAAGCAATCCTGAATTGGTTAATGAAGATCCTTATGGAAAAGGTTGGATGATTAAAATGACTATAGATAACATCGCATCAATGGATGAACTGATGGATGCTGCTGCATACCAAAGTTTAGTTGGTGAATAAATCTAATGTTTAATTTATTAAATCA
>CAZNVQ010000029.1:18256-22245 GCA_964576425.1 uncultured Flavipsychrobacter sp.
ATTTTTATATAAACGAGCAAAGTCTTTAGCCATGCTTTGGACTTTGCTCATTTTTGTGTTGTGCTTCGTTCCTTCAAAAGGATTGCCTGATTGGCAAATTCCTTTTTTTGATAAATGGACACATTTTATTCTTTTTGCAATTTTTGCATTCCTTTGGCTCAATTATTTTAGTAATCCAAATTGGATAACATACATGTCGATATTTTTAATTTCTTTTATTTTTGGCTTTTGTGTGGAATGGTTGCAAGGGCTGTTAACTTTTTTGGGCAGAAGTCAAGATAATTGGGATATACTAGCAGATTTAATTGGAGGAATAATTGGAGTAATATTCTTCATGTTGTTCCGTTATTGGTTGGCTAAAGCCAAAATAATTTCAACGAATTCAAAATGATTTTTAGAAGTAAAGCGCCTTTAAGAATTGGACTAGCTGGCGGAGGAACTGATGTAAGTCCTTATTGTGATATATATGGTGGCGCAATTTTGAATGCAAGTGTATCTTTATATGCCTATGCTAATATTGAGTTATTAAGTGAACCTGTAATTTTAATTGAAGCTATAGATAGAAATGAAACCGCAACATATTCACTAGCAAATCAACTCCCAATTGATGGTCATTTGGATTTGGCAAAAGGTGTTTACAATAGGATTGTTAGAGATTATGGTTCCTTAAATTCTGGATTTAAACTGACCACATTTGTTGATGCACCTGCGGGTTCTGGGCTAGGAACATCATCTACATTAACCGTTGCTATTTTAGGGGTTTTTGCTGAATGGTTGAAATTGCCTTTTGGAGAATACGATATGGCGCACGTTGCTTATGAAATTGAGCGTAACGAATTAAAAATGGCAGGTGGAAAACAAGACCAATACGCAGCTACTTTTGGTGGAGTAAATTTCATGGAGTTTTATGACAATGATAAAGTAATAGTCAACCCTCTAAGAATTAAATCATCCTATCTCAATGAGTTAGAAAACAATCTGGTGTTGTATTTCACGGCAACAAGTAGACTATCAGCAACCATAATTGAGGCTCAAAGCAAAAACGTAACAAGTAAAAATGAAGCCTCAATCGAAGCTATGCATTTGCTAAAAGAACAAGCCAAAATGATGAAAGAAGCTTTGTTAAAAGGTAATATTGATAATGTTGGACCTATTCTTGATTTTGGGTTTAAACATAAAAAACAAATGGCAAAAGGTATCAGCAACGACAGTTTGGATGAGATCTACAATATTGCCTTGAAAAGTGGCTCTACAGGTGGTAAAATTACTGGAGCCGGTGGTGGTGGATTTATGATGTTTTATTGTCCAGGAAATACTGCATACAAAGTACGTGAAACATTAGCAACTCTTGGTGGCATTGTAAAGCCATATCAATTTTCAGAAAGAGGATTGTTTACTTGGAGCATATAAAATTGATGGTATGGAATGTATTGTTTTAGCAGGTGGACTGGGAACGAGATTGAAAAATTCAATTGGTGATTTGCCAAAATGCATGGCACCAATTAACGATAGACCTTTTTTGTATTATTTACTACAGTATTTGGAACTTCAACAGTGTAAAAAAGTTATTTTAGCATTAGGCTATGCACATCAAACTGTTTTGGATTGGTTGGCTAAACAATGCTTTCAGATTTCAATTGATTATGTAATTGAACAAGAACCTTTAGGAACAGGAGGTGGTTTGAAATTAGCACTTGCTAAATGTGAATCACGATATCCAGTGGTGATGAATGGAGACACTGTTTTTAAAGTTCCATTAGCATTACTCTATAGATTTCATTTAAAACAAAATGCAGGTGTATCAATTGCATTAAAACCAATGGAAAAATTTGAACGATATGGAAATGTGAAAATGGATGAAAATCATGTTATTCTTGAATTTCAGGAAAAACAGAAAACAGAAAAAGGATTTATCAGTGGTGGCGTTTATGTGTTTGACAAAGAATATTTTAATTCCAAAGAAATTCCTGAAAAATGTTCTTTAGAAAAAGATTTCTTAGAACAATATTTATTGGAAAAAAAGTTTTTTGGCGTTGTGTTTGAGGACTATTTCATTGATATTGGAATTCCTGAAGATTATACTAAAGCACAAACTGATTTTATAAATTTATTTTCATGAGAATAGCATTGGTTGGTCCAGCACATCCTTTGCGCGGAGGAGGCATTTCAACTTTCAACGAGCGATTAGCAAAAGCATTACAAGATGATGGACATGATGTAATCATCTATTCCTTTTCCTTACAGTATCCAAGTCTGTTATTCCCAGGTAAATCACAGTTTACAGATGAACCTGCACCAGATGGGTTAGTCATTAAATCTGTAATCAATTCTATCAATCCTTTCAATTGGATTAAAGTTGGACTTCAGCTTAAAAACCAAAAATTTGATTTAGTCATTGTGCGTTTTTGGATACCATATATGGGACCTTGTTTAGGAACCATTTTGCGTTTTGTTAGGCAAAATAAGTACAGTAAAATTGTATGTATTGCCGATAATGTAATCCCTCATGAAAAAAGATTTGGTGACCTTATTTTCACAAAATATTTCTTGAAGCCCATTGATGCATTCGTTACGATGAGTGCCGCTGTGATGAATGATTTGAAAGGATTTACACAAAAGAAAATATTATGTACACCACATCCTTTATATGATAATTATGGTCAAGCAGTTGACAGATTAGCGGCTTGTAAAAAACTGAATTTAGATCCCAATTTTAAATACTTACTGTTTTTTGGGTTTATCAGAAAATACAAAGGTCTAGATTTATTATTAGAAGCTTTCAAGGATAATCGTTTTAAAGAATCGTCATTTAAACTCATTGTCGCTGGTGAATTTTATGAAGACAAAGAACTTTGTGAATCGCTAATACAAGAACTCAATGGACAAGTAATTACTTTCACGGATTTTATTCCAAATGATGAGGTGAAACTTTATTTTTCTGTTGCCGATCTTGTTGTTCAGCCTTATAGAACAGCAACTAACAGTGGTATTACACAAATTGCTTATCATTTTGAAAAACCAATGTTAGTCACCAATGTTGGTGGGTTGAAAGAGGTTGTTATTGACCACAAAACAGGCATCATTGTTGAGCCCAATCCATCATCAATTGCAAATGGAATTTTTGATTTTTTTCAGCCTGATTCTATTCCAAATATTCAAGAAAATTTGATAACGGAAAAGAGAAAATACAGCTGGAAATTATTTGTTGATAAATTAATTAATATAATAAAGTAAAAAATAAAATTGTATTTAATTCGTTGAATATCAATTACTAAAAGATATGTTTAAACATATTTATTTGGTTTGATTTTTTGTAATTTTCTTTGCATCAGTTCTTAAATAAAATTTTTCTTATCCAGAAAGACTGAGGGAATTGACCCGATGAAGTCTTGACAACCCTTCGATTAATAGTCGGAGAAGGTGCCAAATTCAACTCCAGCAATGGAGATAGATAAGTTAGAAATAAGCTCAAAAATATGTTCGCGAAATATTTAAAGCTCTTCTGACCTGTCGGAAGAGCTTTTTTGTTTTTTAGCTTTTCTGGTGGTCGTGTCCTTCTTTCTTTGGTTAAGTCAAATTGTTATTTCTAGAATATTAATTGTTTAACAACCAATTCAATCAAATGAAAGAAAGTACAAAATTACTTCACAGTATTCCTGTTGACGAGCTTACTGGCGCGATTAGCACGCCTATTTATCAAACTTCTACTTATGTTCAATCAGCACCTGGTATTCACAAAGGTTATGATTATGCAAGAAGTAATAATCCAACAAGAGCAGTGCTCGAAAATCTAATGGCTACTCTTGAAGAAGGAGCTTCAGGATTTGCTTTTGCAAGTGGTTTAGCAGCAATAGATGCTGTTTTAAAATTACTTAAGCATGATGATGAAATTATAGCTGTTGATGATATTTATGGCGGTGCTTATAGACTCTTTACCCATGTTTACGAGAAGTTTGGTATAAAAGTTTCTTATGTGAATGCTTGTGAAG
>CAZNVQ010000029.1:22345-23596 GCA_964576425.1 uncultured Flavipsychrobacter sp.
AAGTCAATTCCAAGAGCTATAAGATACGCATCAGGTGTAACAGATAGTCTGATTCGACTTTCTGTTGGACTTGAAGATGTTGAAGATTTGATACATGATTTAGCAACAGTTTTAAATAATTTTAGAAATTAAATTCAATGAGTAGAAATAAATTAACGATAGGATTATTCGGTTTTGGTTGTGTTGGTGAAGGTTTGTTTGAAGTGCTTCAATGAACACCAAATTTGAAAACAACAATCAAGAAAATTTGTATTAAAAATGAAAACAAAAATCGTTCTATCAGCGCAGATTTTTTCACAACAAACAAGCATGTGATTTTAGATGACCCTGAGATCAATACATTTGTAGAATTAATAGACGATGCTTATGCGGCATTTGAAATTGTTAGCGCTGCATTGTTGAAGGGTAAAAACGTTATAACGGCTAATAAGAAAATGATTGCTGAAAATTTTCAAGCATTATTGGCATTGCAGCAACAAACGCAAAGAAATATTTTGTATAAAGGGGCATGCTGTGCAAGCATCCCCATCATTAGAAATTTGGAAGAGTATTATGACAATGATTTATTGGAGTCTATTGAAGGGATTGTAAATGGTTCAACAAACTATATTTTAACCAAGATTAATAAAGATAATGTGCCATTCTCAGAATCTCTGAAACAAGCACAGGAATTAGGTTTTGCTGAATCGAATCCAACTTTGGATATCAGTGGTTTAGATGCAAAATATAAATTACAAATATTGTTAGCTCATTCTTTTGGATTAGTTGTTCAACCTGAAAATATTTTTAATTTAGGAATTGACAATTTGAGTGAATTTGATTTTTCATTTGCTAAAGAAAAAGGTTTTAAGATTAAATTGATAGCATCTGCAGTTAAGGATGCATCGGGTAGAATTATAGCATATGTGATGCCAAAATTCATCTCTCGGCTTGATCCATTTTACGATGTGGATGATGTTTTCAATGGAATCAAGACTAAATCTTGTTTTAGTGATACTCAATTTTTTGTTGGTAAAGGTGCAGGTGCTTTTCCAACTGCATCAGCAGTTTTATCGGACTTATCAGCTTTAACTTATAATTATAAGTATGAATACAAAAAGATAGGAGGTCTTGAGCAACTGATAACTGACAATGAAGTTTTTTTGAAAGTTTTTTTGCGGCATGATCTAGCTTATGGATTCGAATATAAACGTGCTTTTGAACATATTGATGAAACGTATTGTAATCTTGAGATTGGTTATATAATTGGTG
>CAZNVQ010000030.1:0-22724 GCA_964576425.1 uncultured Flavipsychrobacter sp.
CACATTTATGAATATCCTAACGCATTCGAGGAAACTGCCATTCACATTTATGAATGTTGTAATACCTTCGAGTGAACTGCCGTTCACATTTATGAATATTTTTATTCATTGGGTATAAAAAAACCTCAAAATGATGGGCATAAAAAAAACCGCCCCAAATCTACTTGGAAGCGGTTCAAGACATTTGACTCGATGTTATCTTAAGATACTTTCTTGTCTGCTTTTGCAGCCATCGCTTTTTTGTTTCTTGCAGGGCGGCATTTTCCGAATGAACCCATTGAAATTTTACCGCGCTTAGTGCGTTTATCGCCTCTTCCCATGATTGAAAAATTTTTTAGACAGCAAAAGTAAAAAAAGCAACAAACAAAATGGCCTACTTATTCCTGTTTTTTAAATAAATTATTTCTTACTCTTTGCAATTTTAGCCGCAAAGTCTTTACCCGCTTTGAACTTAGGTACATTCTTAGCCTTGATTTTCACCAATGCCCCCGTTTGCGGGTTCCTACCATTTCGAGCTGCGTGCTTAGCAATCGAAAAAGTGCCAAAACCGACAATCGTAACTTTGTCGTTTGCTTTCAATGCATTCACGATGGTGTTCAAAATCGCATCAATGGTGCTGTTGGCTTGGGTTTTAGTGATTGCTGCGCTTTGCGCTACCACTTCAACCAATTCGGCTTTGTTCATTTTTATGGATTTTATTTTTAATAAACAATAACCAAATATAACAATATTTCAATTGTTATGCTTTTTTCAAATAATTTTTTTTCTATTGATATGCGGCTTCCACTTGCATCACTGTTCGGAAGGCGATAAACTGATTGCCAAACTTTTTTAGCCCTTTCTCGCGCATGGCAGGTGCATGCTCAGCAATGTAAGTCTGATAATGTTCCAAACTATCGCAGTGGTATTGCACCGTGAAAGTTGGTCCGTCTGTTTCGTCTTGTTCTAGCAGGCGACAAAGACGAAAATCGACAAACAAGCCTGTGTTCATCAGTTCGGGAATATGTTCTGCCTTCATCCATTGCAGCCAAGCTGCTTCAATTTCGTGTGCTACCTTGACGGTTACGTTGTAAATGATCATTGGTTACCAAGTTGTTTCAATGGAATCTAAAATTCCTAAGTAATTAATATATCGTTCTTCTGAAATTATGCCTTCGTTGACGGCGGTTTTGATGGCACAACCAGGCTCGTTGTAATGCAAGCAATTGTTGAATTTACAATCGTTGAGCCTTTGTCTCATTTCAGGAAAATAATGAGACAGTTCTGACTTTTCAATATGAATCAGTCCAAACTCTTTTACGCCCGGTGTGTCGATGATGCTGCCGCCTGTGGGCAAGTCAAACATTTCGGCAAACGTGGTGGTGTGTTGTCCTTTTCCGCTGTAGTCAGATATTTCGGTGGTTTTCAGATTGATGTTTGGAATGAGTTGATTGATGAGCGTGCTTTTTCCCACGCCAGAATGCCCACTGAAGAGCGTTATTTTTCCTTTAATCAGATTTTGGAGTTGATGAATGGTGTTTGGATCTTTGGCCACAATAGGGAAAATTTGATATCCTGCTTCGGAATAAATGCTCATCCATTTTTGAAGCTCTTCTTCGTGTTTGGATTTAAGCAAATCGATTTTATTGACCACAATAACGGCAGGAATATGATAAGCTTCGGCAGTGAGCAAAAATCGGTCGATGAAACCCAAGGATGTTCTTGGATGACTGATGGTGGTGATGAGCAATGCCAAATCAAGATTGGATGCCACAATGTGCTTTTGATTTTTGTTGTGTGGCGACACCCGAATGATGTAGTTCTTTCGAGGATCAATGGAGCGAATGACGCCATCGCCATCTTTTTCTTCTTCTTCAAAAACCACTACATCGCCCACAGCTATTGGGTTTGAAGATGAAATTTCATCATCAATTTTCAATTTCCCTTTCAAACGAGCTTGGCGAAATACGCCTGCTTCATCTTTGATTAGATACCAACTACCTGTGGATTTATAGACTACACCTTGCACATTCGAAATTTAAATTATTCATAATCACTCATGTCTTAGCGCAACAATAGGATCAAGTCTTGAAGCTTTCAAAGCAGGGATGTATCCTGAAATCATGCCAACAAGCGCACACAAACCAACACCAACACTAATCCAAAGCCAAGGTATAATGAAACCAGTGTCGAATGCAAAACCAATGAGATTGCCGGTGAAAATGCCAAGCACAATACCCACAAATCCACCCAACAAACTGATGAGAATAGACTCGGTTAAAAACTGATTTTTGATGGTAGAAGACCTTGCGCCTAAGGCTTTGCTAACACCAATTTCACGCGTTCGCTCGGACACCGAAACCAACATAATGTTCATCAACCCAATGACAGAACCCAATAAAGTGATGATACCAATGACTAAAGCAGCCCAACCGATGTACTGAACAATGTCGAGCAAAGAAGCAGCAAGATTGTCGTTTTGATTGACGGTGAAATTATTGTCACTACCAAGCGGAATTTTTCTTATTTGTCTGAAAATCCCTTCTGCTTCTTCGGCAGCATAATTGCGTTTGGCAACATTGTCCACCCAAACACTAATCATAAAATCTCTTGAACCAGAATAGACAACTCTTGCGTTTTGCAAAGGCAGCAATACATTGTTGTCGGCGTTCATCATCATGCTTCCCCCCTTCTCTGCTGCAATGCCCACAACAGTATATTTGAATTCACCGATAGACACCACTTGTCCAATGGCTTGTTGCAATTTCTTTTTAAAAAGCTTTTGAGCAATGCTATTGCCTAAAATACACACATAGCTTCCCGAATATAATTCAATGGGTGAAAAGTCTCTGCCCACTTCTATTTTAGTGTCGGTGATGAACAAGTAGTTTTCATCGATACCAACTGTTCGAATATTTGGATTTGTTTTTTCTGAACCATAACGAACTGTGGCAATCATGCTACCACCAACAGAGATACCAACCTTGCTTGGAAACTTAAATTGCTCCTTAAATTGTCTGGCTTCTTCGTAAGAAATATTCTTTCCTTCTGTTGAGGCTACGCGCATACCGCCACGTCTTTTCTTCGTTTTCACCACCTCGCTAGAGATTTGAAAAGAATTGGAACCTAAACTGCTGAAATTACTGTTCACACTTGCTTTCAGTACTTCAATACAAGTTAAAATTCCAATCAAAGCCCAAAGCCCAAGCGCAATGATGGAGATGGTCAACATGGACCTCAACCGATTGTTGCGAATGGCTCTAAAAGCAAGTGTGAAATTGAAAAAGAGTTGCTGCATTGATACGCTTCGATGAAGTTAAATTTTATTTTTAGCTAGTTTTTTAGTGAATATTATTTTTCCTGCTTCATCTATGCCAAGCAATAAATAATTGCCTTCAGCAAAAGAACTGATATCAAACTGAATCAAATTGTCGCCTTGCTTGCATCGTTGTTTTAATATGCTTGTTGATTTACTGCCATTAATGTCTTGAATAAAAAACTCTAGGTTGTTAGCTTGAGGAATGGAAAACTTCACTTGAACCAATTCATAAGCTGGATTTGGGAACACCACAGCTTGGTCAACAGAAGGACTTGCTTCTTCAATACCTAATAAAAATGGAGATCTCAATCTAGCGATATAATTTCCATAACGCTTGTCGGCACGTCCATAAATGCCTTCAATCCAAACCACACCTGGCGTGATGCTCCAATCGGGCTGCGAACCTTTGTAGTCGCCCCATCGCTGGCTTTTACCTGTCAATTGATTGATGCTTCCCGTACCTTGTTTCACATCCAACATAGAAGAATATTGACTACCATCGAAAAACACGGCACCAATGCCAGGAAACTTATTCAACCCTGTATAGTTGAAAGAAATGATGGCATGATGTTGACCAGCAACTGTTCCAGCATAGGACAAATTAGGATAACCAAAATCGAGCGTATCGTTGGTGATGTAGTTAGTTTGTAAAGTTGGTGATGTGGCAAAATCACTGATTATTCCATGAAGCACAGCAGAATTTCCATTCAAAGGATGAACTGTTGTGCTAGTAAATTGAATTTCATTGCCTACTCTGATGGCGCCAAGAACGCGAGCATCGTTAGTAGCTAATTCTACACTCGTGTCGGGTTGCTTGCCTTGAGGAGGAACCCCATATTGCAAATTGCTCACCAATGGAACAACTGTCAACAAGCTATTGCCACTACCAATTGTGTCAGGAATTTTTACCAAAAAAATGGTATCGTTCTGTACATCAAAATTTCTGTTGGATAAAAAATATTGTTCAGGTCCATAAATACTATCGCCTCCTTTTACAGGATAAAGATTTCTTATGTTTTTACCTTGATAACCGATGTTTTCCCAAATTTGATAATTCAAAGCCGTGTCACCAGCATAGCCTCCTTTTTTAGCAATTTGATACACAACAGTTTGTTTGAAACCCGCTTGCCAGCTTGTGTTGTATTTGATTTTATTGCCAGTCAAGAAGAATTCTTTTTTGGTGATAGCAATGGAAGGATAGTCGAACCAAGTGGAATCTTGTCCATAATCACCATAGAATTTATAAAAGTTCCAATTACCAGTTGGATCGTTGCTCGTAGTGAAACCAATTACAATCCAATTTCTATCGTTGGTGCTGTTGAGCATCACACAAATAAATTTATCTTCAATAGGATCGTAAATTACTTTGGGGTCAAATCGACTATCGAGAAATGCATTGTTCAATCCAACGGCAGTTGAAAAAGTTTTCAAAGTTTTTCTGAATGTCATTTGACCTGTTGTAGCATTATGAACAGCAATGGAACTATTGACCACTGATATAGACTTGTAGGCTTTTGAAATAGCCATGTCGTTGTCAGGTGGAATACCTGTTATGGAATCTGCAACATAAAGCTTTGTAACTACAGGTTCTTGAACTGTAGTTGTTTTTGCTGCTGTTTTTTGTTGAAATCTTGGAAACTTTTGGGCAACTATCTTTTTAATTTGCTCTAGATTATAGGCTTCGGATATTCCATCGGGCTTTGATGCTTGCAATGAAAAAACCTGAGCATTATAGGGGTCTTTTACGGATGCGAGATTAACCGTCCCACAAATCGAAGCTTTGTATTGTTTCACTCGTGCTTGTTGTGCAAGTGCAGTGTTTAAAAGAAAACATTGAACTGCAAAAAGCATAATAGAAAGGCGCATAATCAATAATTTGTCTAAAAATAAAAAAACCGCTGCAGAAATTGTTGCAGCGGTTGAAAAGATATTTGGTTGACTAACCTTGAAGAGCGGCAGCACCACTTACGATTTCCGTTAGCTCGGTTGTAATTGCGGCTTGTCTTGCACGGTTGTAGCTAATTTTCAATGTTTTCAACAATTCATTAGCATTTTCACTTGCTTTATCCATTGCTGTCATTCTTGCACCATGTTCAGAAGCGTTGGCATCTAAAATAGCTTTATATACTTGTGTATTCAAGATTTTCGGCATCAACTCTTGAATTAATACTTCTTTGGTTGGCTCGAAAATGAAATCTGAAGTTTTCTTATTTTCTTTTTGTTCCACCTTTGGAATGGGCAAATAAGGTTCAGATACGAAAATTTGAGTTGCCGCATTTTTAAATTGGCTATAAACAATTTCGACACGGTCATATTCTTTTCTCAAAAAAGCTTCTTGAGCGTAAACCGCAGCTTGGCGCACGTTTTCGAAACTCATATCAGAAAAAACCGTCCAAAATTGATCAACAACTTTGTAGCCATATCTAGTGAAAAACTCGTATCCTTTTTTGCCTAAAGGAAGAATGGTAACATTTCCTTTTTCAAATTGAGCAGCATACTTATCTGCAATAACCTGCTTGGTAAGTTTGTTGACATTTGCATTGTAGGCACCACATAATCCACGGTCGCTTGTGATTGGAATCATAAGAATGCGTTCAGGTGTTCTTTCCTCAGCCAAAGGCAACTCCATGTCGCTAGATGTATTGCTCACAATATTACTCAACATTTCCTGCAACTTTTCAGCATAAGGGCGCATTTGTTGAATAGAATCCTGAGCACGACGCAATTTTGCTGCGCTCACCATTTTCATTGCTTTGGTGATTTGCTGCGTAGAAGTAACCGACTTAATTCGATTGCGTACCTCTTTTAACTGTCCTGACATATATTATGAATAAAGAAAATAAAAATTAACTGGCCGCAAAAGTACAACAAGAAGCTGATATCTTAAAGATTCAACCAAATTGATTGCGTAAAAATCAAACATTTGTATAATAAATATTAATATCTTAACAAAAACCCTAACTTTTTAAAGCAAGTTCTCGTCTTTAACTTTCGATAGAAATAGGAGAGATTTGGATATTTCAAAACTTTTCTCTTTTTTCACATTCTTATTTATACCAAAAACTGCTGATTATCGACTGATTTCTACCTAACCAAGCCATTTTATAGATGATTTAAATCTACATCTAAACTAGGTAGTATCATGTTTAATGTACATCAATTCGACGATGGTCAGCTTATCAAAGCTTATCAAGAAGGCAATAACGAAGCTTTATCTTGCTTAATCAAAAGACATAAGGATAAAGTTTATACGTCAATTTACATGCTTGTCAAAGACAAGTATTTGGCAGAAGATCTTTTTCAAGAGACCTTCTTGAAAATTGTGCGCACAATCAACGCACAACGTTATAACGAACAAGGGAAATTTCTTCCTTGGGCGATTCGTGTTGCACACAACCTTTGTATGGATCATTTCAGAAAAGTGAAAAGAGAAATACCAATTCTGACTGAAAAAGGTGACGACATATTTGATCTACTTTCATTTATTGGTGATGTTCCAAAAAACAGTATGGAACAAAAGCAAATTCATGCAAGCATTCGTAAACTCGTGGAACAATTGCCAGAAGACCAAAGAGAGGTTATAGTTTTGCGCGTTTTCTCAGATCTATCATTCAAAGAAATTGCTAGTTTGACTGGCGTGAGTATCAATACAGCCCTAGGTAGAATGCGCTATGCTTTAGTTAATTTAAGAAAAATGATAGAGAAACACCAATTGGTTTTGCGTTAGGAGCAAAGCCAATTTTCATTTAATATTGCTGCATGTCTTTGCCTATTTTTTTTCAAGAAGGTGAATTTCATGTCGCAGAATTAGTTCAATTAAATGAAGATACAGCGCGACATGTGGTGCAAGTTTTGCGCATGAGTATTGGCAATAAATTGCAGCTTACAAACGGCAATGGTTATTGCTTTGATGCTCAAATTGTTGGTGCTGAGAAGAAGAAATGTCAGGTAATTATTGAAAAAGTTCATTTCGTTGCTCCTAAAAAAAATGGACTTCATCTTGCCGTTGCATTCACTAAAAACGCGAGTAGAAATGAATGGCTGCTTGAAAAAGCAACAGAACTTGGAGTGTCGTCTATCATTCCAATTATAGCAACAAGAACAGAACGTGAAAAATTCAGACTCGACCGTTGGAATGGAATTTTGACTGCTGCCATTCTTCAATCGCAGCAATATTATTTGCCAACATTGCATGAGCCAACATTGTTCAAAAAAATAATGGAAAAATTCAATGCTGTTCCGCAAAAATTAATTGGACATTGCATGGATTCCATAGAACGAAACACTTTAGCAACATCCATGAAAAGCAATATGGAAACGATTTGCATGATTGGACCTGAAGGAGATTTCACTAATGAAGAAGTGACACTTGCTATGGAAAAAGGTTTCACAGGAATCTTACTTGGCGAACAACGACTTAGAACCGAAACAGCAGCAATGACTGTTTGCGCTTTTCACAACTTAATCAATTATGAAGCATAAATTTATCTTACTACTCGTTCCTTATTTAATTGCTGGACTGATTTCAACTGCACAGCCAATGAAGTTGGCTTTGTTGGTTTATAACGGTGGCGGAGATTGGTATGCCAATCCAACATCGCTGAAAAATCTTGCACAGTTTTGTAATCAACAATTGAAAACAAATTTGGCAACACAAGAAGCCCAAGTAGAAGTAGGTAGTCCTGAAATTTTTAATTATCCATTTGTTCACATGACTGGTCATGGTCGATGGTCGCTGAGTGATGCAGAAGCACAGAACCTTCGCCAATACTTGATGGCAGGTGGTTTTTTGCACATTGATGACAACTATGGGTTGGATGAATATGTTAGACCTGCTCTGAAAAAAGTATTTCCTGAATTGAGTTTGGTAGAATTACCTTTTTCACATCCTATTTATCATCAAAAATTTAATTTCCCGAATGGGTTACCTAAAATTCATGAACACGATAACAAACCACCTAAAGGTTATGGCTTGATTTATGAAGGAAAACTAATTTGTTTTTATACTGCTGAAACGGATTTGGGCGATGGTTGGGAAGACCTTGAAGTTCACAAAGACGCAGCAGAGAAACACCAACAAGCTTTGCAAATGGGTGCTAATTTGATTCAATATATATTCATGCAAAACGCTAAATAACAATAAATAAAAAGTTATTTGCTAGAAAAATAAGTCATGCTATTTGAGGAAATATATGTTGGCGTAACAGAGAAAAAAGGTCGTGGCATGTTTGCCCATGTTGCTATTCCAGCTGAGACAATTGTGGAACTCGCACCAGTTATAGTTATGTCGGAACAAGATAGAATTCACTTAGACAAAACTCTATTGCATGACTACATTTTTGAATGGCAACCAAACGGTGAAAAGCTTTGCTGCATGGCATTAGGCAACATTCCAATTTACAATCATTCCTACGATTCTAACTGCGAGTATTTTATGGATTATGAAAACAACAACATGTATATTAAAACCATAAAACAAATTGAAGCAGGAGAAGAATTGACTATTAATTATAATGGAGATTTTGATGATAAAAAACCAGTATGGTTTGATGTTGAACCTTAATAGTTAATTACTCCTCAATTCGAAAAACAGGATAGCGCATGTGTTCTTTTTCATAGTGTTTTGAATGTTTGTAGATATAATCCAACTGAGCATGTCCATTTTTTTGAAACTCAACGTCTTCAGCTTTCTTTTTCAAAAAAGCAGCTCTCAATAAAGTATCTGATTTTAATAAGGATGCTGCTTCGTCTTCAAAAACATAGTCGCTATAGCCCTCTTTTTGTTGTAAAATAGCATCAAAAAATCCCCAAGCAAAAAAGGCATCAGGTGCTTGTAGTTCAAGGGTTTCCATCAAATATCTTTTTGCTTTCTGTTGTAGTGGAATTAAAAAATCGCCTTCGTGAAAACGAACAGAATCTTGCACTTCTGTAAAAGACACTTTTGAATGTAAATAATGTCCTTCAAAAGGTTTTGCTGAAGTTTCATAATTATTGATGAGGTAAGCTTTTACTAAAATCGTTGTGTCTTTTTTGAGTTGAATCATCTCCACTCCATTCCTTTTCAAAAGATTGATTACCTTATACCAAGCACTTGAAATTGCATAATATTTTGGTGTATTTGCAGTAATGGCAGGTAAGAATTTATTGTAAAACTTTACTTGCTTTTCATAGGGTTTTTGGCGGTCGTAATAAAGGCGATCTTGACCAGAAACTTCGCTCGGTTTGTAAGCTGCTTCATAGCCTTTGAATTTTATCATTGTAGATAGCGTATCAACTTTCCAATCTAAAGTGAAATTTGTTTTTTCTTGTATTGCAAGACGCTCCATTTTTCTTACCTCTTGTATTTCAGAAGCGTATTGACTAGCATAGTTGATAATGGTTTCCATTAATGCATATGTTGCCCAAACTCTTTGTTGATAAGGCTTTAGCATATGCGTTTCTGGCACAAAAGATAGGGTTTGAAACAATGAAGCAAAGCCACTTGCAAAGCGTGGAGGCTCATAAAATTGAGCCCATCCACTGTCTGGTGTATTGCCCCAGTGATTGACATAAGGAACAAGATCATAACCCTTCTTTTTCATTGATTCATATATTTCAGGCTCCATTTTATTCTGTAAATATTTGCCTGTCCAATAGCCTAATTTTTTGGGTTGTACGGTAAGTAATGTCAATATATGCTGATAATCTGCGCCATTACTCACATGATTATCAATAAAAATTTCAGGGTCAATTTCATGAAAAAGTTTCACCAAAGACTGCGTTTCTTGTGCATCCATTTTAATGAAGTCTCTATTTAAATCAAGATTCTGCCCATTTCCTCTGAAACCATATTCTTTGGGACCATTTTGGTTTGCTCGACTATATGCATTTCTATTGAGCGCGCCACCAATATTGTACATTGGAATAACTACTAAAACAATTTGCTCTGAAATTGGAAGTTTTCCCGTAGCAAAATCCCTAAGCAGCATCATGCTAGCATCCACACCATCGGGTTCACCTGGATGAATGGCATTATTAATTAAAATGTGTAATTTTTTTTGCTTAATACTCTTTAAATTAAAATAATCCTTATCCTTACAAAAGAATGTAGCGTGTAGTGGCTTTGAACCGTCAGTTAAGCCAATTTCTTTCATTTCGATAGTTTTGAACTGATCATCTAACAGCCTATAGTATGAAATACATTCACTATACGTGGCTGTTTCCGTATCATTCGAATGTTCAAACTTTGTTTTTAAAGCTTGTCCTTTTGCACTTGCTGTCAACAGAATTGTAAACAACAATAATAAATTACATATCAATTTCATTAATCCAAAAGTAATTTGTTTAAATATTAAATCATTGATTTTTCAAAAACCAATAGCCCTATAACAGAAAATTATTTGAAAATTGCGTGTACATACATACATTTGCTGTACAAAATTTAAATAACTCATGAAAAAATCTCTTTTAATCCTTGCATTAGGTTTAGGAACATTAACGGTAAACGCACAAGATGCTAAGAAACCAGCTGCTAAAACCCCAGCAAAAGTTGTAGTTCCTACAAACTGGAATTTAGATAAATCACATTCTTCATTGAAATTTTCAGTTGATCACCTAGTGATTTCTGAAGCTGAAGGAAATTTCAAAATGTTTAGCGGTACAATGCAAAACGCTGGTGTTGATTTTGCAAATGCACAAATCGAGTTTACTGTTGACGTTAATAGTATCAACACAGACGAGCCAAAAAGAGACGAGCACTTGAAAGGAGACGACTTCTTTAATGCTGAAAAATTTCCTAAAATGACATTCAAGAGCACTAAATTCACTAAAGTTAACGGGAATAAATATATGTTAGCTGGTAACTTAACCATCAGAGACATTACCCAAAAAGTAGTATTCGTTGCAACTTATGGCGGAACAACTAAAGATCCTTGGGGAAATGTAAAAGCTGGTTTCAAAGCAACGGGTAAAATCAGTCGTAAAGCTTTTGGTTTGAAATGGAATACTTTAACTGAAGCTGGTGGTGCAGTTGTTGGTGATGAAGTTCGTATTCAAGCTAATGTAGAATTTGCTCAAGCAAAATAAATAAACATTATTTTTTAGGTATGAACGGCGCACGATGATGCGCCGTTTCTTTTTATTATAGTTCATTGTTGCCTAAATTGTGCCATGATTCAAATTAGGTACGCTAACGAAAAAGATGTGAGTGTAATTAGGCTACTAGCAATATCTATTTGGTGGCCGACTTATAGAGTTATTCTATCAAGAGAGCAAATACAATATATGCTAGACAACCTTTATGACGAACAAGTGTTGAAAGAACAAATGTTGACAAAGCAACAAGCATATATCCTATATGAGAATAACAACGAACCAATTGGTTTTGCTTCATTTGGTGTAAAGTCAAGTTCTGATAACTGCTATAAACTTCATAAACTATATTGCCTGCCCAATCAACAAGGAAAAGGAATTGGCAAACAACTTTTAGAATTTGTGATTGAGGAAGTAAAGAAAAAACAAGCTACATTTCTTGATTTAAATGTCAACAAATACAATCCAGCAAAATCATTTTACGAAAAATATGGTTTTGAAATTATTGAGGAAATCGACATTCCAATTGGTCCATATTGGATGAATGATTTCATTATGAGGAAACAACTTAAGAGTTAATCTCAATTCAAGAAAAGTTCATTTATAAAACAATGGCTGTCAAACAACAAAAGAAAGGGAAATCAGAAATCAAAGCATCGAAAGTTGGCTCAAACAACATTCAGAATGATGATTTCATTTTAATCAAAGGAGCAAGAACACACAATCTTAAAAACATTGATGTCAAGATTCCTAAAAATAAATTTGTTGTTGTCACCGGTGTTTCTGGATCAGGAAAATCTTCACTGACCATGAACACACTTTTCGCTGAAGGTCAAAGGCGCTATGCAGAAAGCCTAAGCTCCTATGCAAGACAATTTTTGATGCGAATGGATAAACCTGATGTTGATTACATAAAAGGAATTTGTCCAGCAATTGCCATCGAACAAAAGGTGACGACAAGAACGCCACGAAGCACAGTAGGTTCGATGACAGAAATAACAGAATATCTTAGACTTCTTTTTGCTAGAATTGGGAGAACATTTTCCCCAATTAGTGGTAAAGAAGTGAAGAAAGATAATGTTTCTGATGTTGTTGATTATATTCAAACTAGAAAAGAAGGTGAAAAAATTTTAATTCTATCTCCTTTTAAAACATACTATGGCAGAAGTGTTTCAGATGAGCTTGATATTTTGTTGCACAAAGGATTTTCAAGAATCTATCTGAGAAGCAATAAATCTTCTATCATAAGAATTGAAGATGCGCAAACAAGTGCTGAAGAATTGGATGTAAATAACCTCTATTTATTAATAGATAGAATTGTGGTTAAATCATTTGATGAAGATGATTTACACAGATTAGCAGACAGTGTCCAAACTTGTTTTTACGAAAGTGAAGGTGATTGCATTCTTGAGATCAATGGAGAAGAATTAGTTTCATTCAATAATAGATTTGAAGCAGATGGAATAAAGTTTGAAGAACCAAGCCCTAACTTTTTTTCAGCGAATAATCCATATGGGGCATGTAGTCAATGTGAAGGATTTGGTCAGGTTCTTGGCTTAGATGAAAGTCTTGTTATTCCTGATAAAAACCTAAGTGTTTATGAGGGCGCAGTTGCTCCTTGGAAGGGAGAAAAAATGAGTGAATGGCAAAGAGATTTTATCATCCAATCCTCAAAATTTGATTTTCCCATTCATAAGCCAATTGCAAAACTGAATAGCAAAGAAATCAACTTGTTATGGCATGGCAATAAACAAGTAAATGGCATCAATGATTTCTTTGATATGGTGAATCAAAATCTATATAAAGTTCAATATAGAATACTACAAGCAAGATACAGAGGAAAAACAACCTGTCCGAATTGCAATGGCTCAAAACTAAGACCAGATGCGCTTTACGTTAAGATAAACCAAACAGACATTGGATCCATTCTCAACTTACCTATCGTTGATTTTGAACAATGGTTAGCCCATTTAACCTTGTCTGATTTTGAACAAAAAATTGCAAAAAGAATTCTTCAAGAAATCAATCAAAGAGTAACCATTTTGCTTGATGTTGGTCTTGGATATTTGACGCTAAATAGATTGGCAAATTCACTATCTGGTGGTGAAAGCCAAAGAATTCAACTTACTAAATTTCTTGGTAGTAACCTTACTGATTCATTATACATTTTAGACGAACCAAGTATTGGGCTTCATCCAAGAGATACTGAAAGATTGATTAAAGTATTGCTTAAACTTCGAGATTTAGGCAATACTGTAATAGTTGTTGAACATGATGAAATGATGATGCGCTTTGCAGACCATATTATAGACATGGGACCATTAGCGAGTCATTTGGGAGGAACGGTAATTGCTGAAGGTGATTTTGAGGAAATCATTGCAAATGAAAAAAGTTTGACTGGAAAATACTTGAAGGGAGAACTAAAAATTGAACCACCAAAGCAAACAAGAAAACCAAATGGAAAGATTACACTCACCAACTGTTATCATAACAATTTGAAAGGATTTGATGTAAGTTTTCCACTCAATGTTCTTTGTGTGGTTACTGGCATAAGTGGGAGTGGTAAAACTACTCTAGTTAAACAAATTTTACATCCAGCAATCGAAAAAAAATTAAGTTTAGGGAATAATAAAATTGGCAATTTTGGTGCATTATCGGGTGATATCAATTCAATAACTTCGATTGAATTAGTTGATCAAAATCCTATAGGAAAATCATCAAGAAGTAATCCTGTTACCTACATAAAAGCATGGGATGAATTTAGAAAATTGCTTACTAAGCAACCACTTTCAAAAGTTAGAGGGTTTGCTGAAAAACATTTCTCCTTCAATACTGATGGTGGAAGATGTGATACCTGTAAAGGAGATGGAACCATCACTGTAGAGATGCAATTTTTGGCGGATGTACACCTGCAATGTGACAGTTGTAAAGGGAAAAGATTTAAAGACGAGATTTTAGAAGTTAGATATAACGAGAAAAACGTTAATGATATTCTAGAACTTAGTGTTGATGAAGCAATGGATTTTTTCAAGGAAGAGAAGAAAATCATCAATGCTTTAAAACCCTTACAAGACGTGGGTTTAGGCTACATAAAACTTGGACAAAGTAGCGACACATTAAGTGGTGGTGAAGCACAAAGAGTGAAGCTTGCTTCCTTCTTGGGCAAAGGCATTTCAAAAGAAAAAATTCTATTTATTTTTGATGAACCCACAACTGGATTGCACATGCACGACATAACTAAGCTTCTTCAATCATTTAATGCTTTGATTGAAAAAGGGCACAGTATCATCGTTATTGAGCACAATATGGATGTTGTTCAATCAGCAGATTGGGTTATTGATTTGGGTCCAGAAGGAGGTGCAAATGGTGGTCAACTAATTTTTGAAGGAACGCCAAAACAATTAAAATCAAACAAAAATAGTTTTACGGCAAAATATTTATAACATGAATCTAGTTCTAAAAATTTCAAGTGCCTTGATTCTCTCCTCGAGTCTTTTTTCTTGTCAAAACGACACCTCATTAAGTGAAGAAAATACTACAACTGTTGCCACAGAAGCGGAAAAAATCAAAGTTAAAGAGCCTGATACTTTATGCTTTTTACACTGCGATGGTTTACATAACTAAGTATACAAGTGCCATACAACTAATTATTCAAGATCATGATGTAGAAGGCATCATGATGTATATTCCATACGAAAAAGATGCCTGCATAGGATATCTCAAAGGTAGAATTGATGAGAACAACATTATTCATGCAGGATGGGTGTATGAGCAAGAAGGAATTGAAGATAGCGTTGAAGTTGAATTCCAATTGAAAGAAACAACTTTACTTGAAAAAGAAAGAATTTATAACACTACAACTGTCAAAGAAGAACTAGACCATAAAAAAGGATATACTTTTGAATACAAAAAAATCCAACCAACAAGTTTCCACAGCATATGATTTATGTTGGCATCAAACATCAATTATAGAGTTTGCTTTTCACTATTCCCCATTTATGAAAAAGATGAACCATTGACACTCGAAGTACGCCAAGTCCGTATTTCATGCTTCTACTAAAATTGATACTAGATGCTTCTTCAAAATATTTTGTAGGACAAGTAACTTCCCCTATCTCAAATCCCTTCATGAAAATTTGTGAAATCATTTCGTTGTCAAAAACAAAATCATCGCTGTTGTACGTAAAATCAATTGCACGAATTACAGCAGCGCTAAAAGCACGATAACCAGTATGATATTCACTCAATTTTTGACCAATTATTATGTTTTCAAACAAGGTTAAAAACCTATTGAATACATATTTATACAAAGGCATCCCACCTTTATGAGCACCATTTCCTAAAATTCTTGATCCAAAGCTGACTGGGTAAACATCATACGCAATTATTCCTGCCATTGCATGAATTAACTTTGGAGTATATTGATAGTCTGGATGCAGCATCACCACTATATCAGCTCCTAAATCCAATGCTTTTTTGTAGCAACTTTTTTGGTTGCCACCATAGCCTTTATTTTTTTCATGGATAACAATATGCTTAATACCCAATGTATGAGCCACTTCCACTGTGTTATCAGGACTATTGTCATCAACAAGTACAACATCATCAACGATATCAAAAGGTATTTCAAGGTAAGTGCGCTCGAGCGTTAATGCAGCTTTATAAGCAGGGAGTACAACTACTATTTTTTTACCGTTCAGCATTGGTTATCAATTCTTATAAATTATTTAAAATACTTTTTAGTTTGCCACTTTTGCATCACCATTATGTGGCTTCATTTGAGTAACAATTAAGTTGCTTGTTGCTTTAGCCAACATTTGACCTTTCATATTGTAAACAATACAATCAACATGAATTACTTTTTTACCCTCTCGAACAACTTGAGCTTTTGCAATTAACTTCTCACCTTCTGAAATAGCATAAAGAAAATCAACATTCAAATTCAAAGATGTATAATTATTGTTTGTATCGAGGCTCACAACGCTCCAACCAATAACTTCGTCCATCAAAACAGCCATCATTCCTCCATGAATATTTCCATATGGATTTGTCATATCATGTTTCACTACCAATGAAATTTCTGCCTTACCTCGTTCAATTTTTTCCAGCGTAAAACTTAGCCAATTACCAGTTGCTGAGCGACTACCTGAAACCACCTTACCTTCAAACTCTTGTTTTAAAAAGGCTA
Organism: uncultured Flavipsychrobacter sp.; assembly: GCA_964576425.1. Taxonomy (GTDB): domain Bacteria; phylum Bacteroidota; class Bacteroidia; order Chitinophagales; family Chitinophagaceae; genus JAFIGV01. The sequence continues at coordinate 16,557 of CAZNVQ010000030.1, forward strand.
AAACTGATCCACTTGACACTTCTTTATAACTCATCTTATTTACTTTTATCTTTAATCTTTTGTAAGCTGTTAATCATAATATCAATTCTTCTCTGTCTTGTTTCAGGTTTTTTTGCTGCAACAATTGATTCAATGAACTCTCGCTGATGCGAGAAAGATAACTGATTAAAAGTCAAAAGTAATCCATCGTGCTGAGATAAAGCTTCAATCACTTCTTTTGATGGACTAACTGTACGATTCAAATAATCAATTCCTTCAGTCTTTCTATCTTCAATGACTTGATTTCTTTTCAATTCTTTGATTTGTGATTTTTCACGAAATCTAACAGCAGTCCATATTTCATTGATTGAAATGTTAGAGACTGGTACCCAATTGGCTTCTGAAAATACAGACCAACTCGACATTCTATCTAAATCAGTTTTTATTCCAGAGGATTTCTTTGGAAAGACAATCCAAAGTTTAGCTTCTTTTGAAATTGAATGAATAAAAGTAGAAACTAGTGAAATCAACTCTTCTTTTGACTGAGCACCAACCAATATTTGATTACAGTCTGAAATTTTTTCTTTCCTTGAATTCAATTCCTGCAAAAGTGATTCAACTTCCTTTGGAATATTGATAAAAATTGTTGGTTCATCAATTTTAAAATGAAATTTTGAGAGAATTGACATTGCAAAAAAAATGAAATCTAAATCTTTTAAAGAAAAAGAGCGAAAGGCATTAAGCCATTCGCTCTTTTATATTAGCATTTAAAAAACTATCTGAGAACCTGAATTGCTTTTGTAACTTTTCCTTCAGAGGTCTTAATCGTAATAAAATAATTCCCTGCAGGTAGTTCATTTAATGAAATCTCAGCTTTTGTTTTGTTTGAAATATCTTTTTTAAGCAATAATGCACCAACACTATTCAAAATCATAACTTCTTGAATATTTGCAACAGAAGCATCAATATTGATTACATCATTTGATGGGTTTGGAAATACTTTTACAACATCTTGTAGGTTCAACTCATTGATAAAAGTTGGTATTTTACGTTGGATAGTGTCAGTCCCACAAACATTTCCAATCACCAATTTCACCATGTAATCGGGATGAATTTGTCCATATGCATAAGTGTGTAAACTTGCAGAATCTGTAGAAGTAGTGCCATCACCAAAAATCCATAAATATGTTTTTACATACTGAACATTTGAAGGGGTAAAAAAGTATGTATTTGCCATGCGAACAAACGAAATTCCTGTAGCAGTAGGCATCGGTGCAATTGTTGTGTTAATGGTATCAGTTGAAGAACAATATTTAGTAACCTTCACCCAATAGGTTCCTGGAGTGCCGTTCAAGGTTATAGTTTGTGTTGTATCGCCAGTACTCCATAAATATTTTGAAAATGGGTTGCCTGCGCTAATAGTTAGTGGTATTGAATTACAAAAACTAGTATCATTTCCTATATTAACAACAGGTGGATTACCAACAATAGCAGAAACAATCGCTCTGTCGCTTTCACAACCATTGAATAATGCCGATATGTACATTACTGTGTCTGTTGATAAATTGGGGAAAGTAAGAATGTTACTTATATTCAATAGCGTTCCGTTTGTTGCTGCCGAATACCATTTATAACTTGTATTTGGCGAAACAGGTGAAACACCAATAAAGGCTGTGTTTCCAAGACATTGAGTATCGGAAAAAGTAGTTGGAATTGGTACAACGGGTTTGTAAGTAAAGCTAACAGCTACATTAGTTGTGTCATTAATAAAAACAGTGTCGGTTGCTAATTGAGTATAGGCTCTCATTGTATAAATTCCAGCTGGAGGAAGTATTGTTCCAATTACCACTGTATCAGATGTGAAGGGTTGAAGCGTTCCTGTATAATTTCCTGTAATTGTACTTGTTCCACTAGTGCTTGTATATGCTGCTGTTACTGGAAAGTTTGTTTGTGGATTGCTTCCTAAATTTCTTACAACGGCTCTTACCAATGTGCTTGTGTAAGAACAAAACTGAGCATTTGCAATTGGTTGTACAACAAGCAAAGCAGACAAATTATTAACAGAAGCTGTTTGAAATTTTACGGCACCAGCAAAGGTTGCTGGAGTTGTGGTTGGGGTTGGGAACGCACCTGCATACCCTGGACTTACAACATTTGAACCTGTTAGGACATCTACTCCTGCTTGAGACCATGTTGTTGTTGCACTAGTTCCATAATACATGCTTCCCGTATTAACAGTAATTGCAAACCTATATGTTGTGTTACCAGGAATAACAATATATTTGTTAGTAACAAGGGGAAGAATGCCACTAGCAGTTGCAGTTATAGTTGGCGATACACCAAACTGGAGCCAGCCATTTGCAGCAGTCACAGAAGGTATACCTGTTAATGTTGAAGGATGGTACCAAACTGTATAAAATCTGTTATTGTTCACAGTATTATGAAACCCTGAAACTTCAGTTACTGCTATTGGATAAGAATTAGTATTGCGAACTGCAAAGGTCACAACACCTGGGCTAGTGGTTGTAGTTGCGGCTGTCGTCAACGTAGATATCGTTGTTTGACCAATTGATGAAAATGCACCATTTAAAAACAATATTAATGCAAGCGACAGTTTAATGTAAAAGACTCTAGTCATAGATTGATTCATTAACGTGTACCAAATTAGATAATTTTGCGGGAACTTTTAACACTTAAAAGATATTTTATATAAATATGTGGAATTAAATTTTTACTTTTTCATCAACTATATGAAATTATAACCTAGGTTTGCTATATATTTAAATATATGACCATTACTCAACTAGAATACGTTGTTGCCGTTGCAACTTATAAAAGTTTTGTTGCTGCTGCCGAAAAATGCTTTGTTACGCAACCAACTTTATCAATGCAAATTCAAAAGTTGGAGGAAGAATTGGGAATTAAATTATTTGATCGTAATAAGCATCCAATTGCAATTACAACAATGGGACAAGCTATAGTTGACCAAGCCAAAATTGTAATTTCAGAATGTGAAAAAATAAATGAACTAGTTAATTGCCAGCAAAATAAGCTTTCTGGCGCTTTCAAACTTGCTGTCATCCCAACTATTGCGCCATTTGTTATTCCTAGCTTGTTAGAGACATACCCATCTAAACATCCAGACATCAAATTAAGGGTGAAAGAAATGGAAACACATCAAATCATTGCTGCTTTGAGAAATAATGAAATTGATGCTGGACTTGTGAGTACTCCATTGGAAGAGAATGGACTAAAGGAATACCCAATTTTTTATGAGCCTTTTGTTGGTTATTTTTCAAAAGAAGAACAAGCTCTAAATAAAAAACTTATTCAACCTGACGACGTTTCTCTTGAAAGAATTTGGCTCTTGAATGAAGGGCATTGTATGCGAAATCAAATTATCAACTTATGCAGCGACCATGTTGAAAAAATACAAGCTGCAAGACCATACAGATATGAGAGTAGTAATGTTGAAACTTTACGGAAAATGGTAGACAAAAATGGTGGTATGACAGTACTTCCTGAATTGTCTATTTTAGAATTTCAAGAAGATTTGATGGAAAATGTTCGCTACTTTGAAGACCCAGAACCAGTTAGAGAAGTAGGTTTGGTGACAAATGCACATTTTGTGAAACTTTCAGCGCTACAAAGTTTGATTGATGAAATCGCATCTCTTGTTCCTGAAAAAATGCGTGTTCAAAAGAAAAATCGTAAAATTATCAGAATTCAATCTGCTAAATTGTAGCAATTAAAATTCTATTCACTTCAAGTTGCAAAATTTTATTTTTGGGAAAAATCGTATTGAAATTTTGATGCATTTTTTCCCAATTTTTTATGTCACTAATAATATAATTCAAAACAACAGAAGCATTTTCTGTGGTTAGTTTTTTACAGTTTTCCAAAAAATCAACTGTTAAAATAAAATCTGGTACTTGTTGATTCTGAAACACGTCAATGACTATGAGATCAAACTTTTGTTTACAATTTTGTACATAAAAACCTGCGTCTTGTGATTCAAATCTGACTGTTTCATTTTGACTATAAATCTGCTTATTGATTTCAATTATTTTTTCGTCGATATCAACTAAAGTAATAAATTCAAGTTTAGAGTATTTATTGGAAATTTCAATAGCACTTCCAACGCCAGCACCTAAAACTAGCATTGATTTTGAATCACTTAATTGTTTTTTTAAGTTATTAAAAGCAAGCGCCAATGGTCGATATAATGAGCCATCAGAATAAATTGCATCAATGGTACTTAATCTATAATGACCGGATATATAATGGAGCTCTAAATATGGGTTGTAATCTGATGAACCAGACCAAATTTTTATTGGAATTATATAACTCAAAAAGCGCTTTAATTTAGATACAGTAACATCTATCATTAAGCGCTTTTTTAAAATATCAATATATATATTATACTATTTTTCTCTACCTTTTCTTTTTTTGAAAAGGGGAACCTTACTTTCGTTGCCATGCAAAAGTCGAGTGATATTCTTATGATGAGTTAAAACAACTAAACAAGCTGTGGCGATGGCGAAAATCCTATAACTCATTTCAGGAGACTTGAATATGAATAATATTAAAACTGGAAATGCAACACTAGCACTAATCGAACTTAAAGAAACATATCGAGTTAAAAACAGCATTACTAGAAAAACAGCAACTAAACTAACAGCAACTAAAGGTTGGATTGAAACTATCATTCCAAATAAAGTTGCTATTCCTTTACCACCTTTAAAATCAGCCCAAACAGGGAAAATATGTCCAATAACAGCAGATAGTCCTAAAAAAACTTGAAGGTTGACATATGGTTCACTTCCAATTTCATAAGAAGTCAACATAGCTAATTTGGCAGCTAAAAATCCTTTTAAAATATCAATAACCATTACAGCCGTTCCAGCTTTTGGACCAAGAATTCTAAAAGTATTTGTGGCACCAGCATTTCCGCTCCCATGTTCACGAATATCAATGCCATATAGTCTTTTACTAAAGATTACAGCAGTAGGAAATGACCCAAGCAAGTAAGCAAATATCAAAAATAAGGCTATGTTCATTAAATAATTCTATAATTGAAGAACGACAAATTTAATCTAAAACAATTAAATTTTAGGTATCTGCTTCTAATTTTATGAAATTTAAAGAAGGCTTCTCAAGTAAATCATGGATATGTATTTCACTGTTTTAACATTTTCATTGCTATCCAACCATTTTCATTAATAGTCTGCATATGGATAAAACCTATTGTTTGGACTGCTTCTAAAATGATAATTTCATCTTCTAATAATAAACCACTCATTAATAAAACGCCTCCCTTCTTTAGCGCATTAAATATGTATTGCATGTATTCAAGCAATATATGTCGATTGATATTTGCTAATACTATATCAAATTTTTTGTCATCAATTACTTCAATACTCCCTAATTGAAATTGGATATTTACGCCATTTTTAATTGCATTTTCAGTTGCATTTTCAATTGACCACTCATCATTGTCTATTGCGAAAATATTCTGTGCTCCCAAATTGGAGGCTAATATTGCCAAAATTCCAGTACCTGTTCCAAAATCAAATACTGACTTTTGTTCAATATCAATTCCCCTCATCAAAACCATCATTAGTTTTGTTGTAGCATGATGACCAGTTCCAAATGACATTTTTGGGGTGATTATGATCTCATATGGAGTTTCTATATTTATATCATGAAAGTCAGCTCTAATTGTACAAATACCAGGAACAATTACGGGTTCAAAATTACTTTCCCATTCTTTATTCCAATTAATTGGTTCAATATGTTCTCTTTTTAAAGTAAGATTATATTTATTTAATATATCGAAATAAAGTTCTTCTTTTTCTAAATCTTCTGATACATAAGCAATTAATTCATTGGCACTTTGTTCAAACCCATGAAAGCCAATTAAATTAAATTCAGCGATTATAATATCTTGTAATTCTTCCGTAATGTTCTCAATACTAATTTTAATTGTATTCATCATTTAACAATTATAAAAAAAAGAGCTGTCCGAAGACAGCTCAATATTAGAAAAGTAATTTATTATTATCGATTCACTCTGCTTCCTGGTTTGCCTGTGTTAGACTCACCATCTGAAGGAGTTTCATCTTCATTCATATTCTCGTCAATTTGCAAATTCTTTTGTTGATCATCTAATGATCCAGGTTTGCGGCT
>CAZNVQ010000031.1:0-2748 GCA_964576425.1 uncultured Flavipsychrobacter sp.
TGTACATTTTGTCGCCAGGTTGCACATTAAAAGCTTTATAGAATTCTTCCATATTGCTCAATGGTCCATTGCATCGGAACTCTGAAGGTGAGTGTGGATCAGTAATTATTCTGTTTGCCATTTCAGCTGGTCTAGTGTTTGCTTTCCAAACTTGTGCCCAACTCAAGAAAAATCTTTGGTCTGGTGTAAATCCATCAATTTTTTCATTACTTTTACCTTGGTTTGTTTTTTTGAATGCTTCATATGCAATTGCAAGCCCACCAAGATCTGCAAGGTTTTCACCTAAGGTAAGTTTACCATTTACATGAACTGTATCCAAAACTGTGTAACGATTAAATTGTTCAACTAAAACATTTGCTTTTTGGTCAAATTTTTTAGCATCTTCTTTCGTCCACCAATCATGTAAATTTCCATCAGCATCATATTGTCTTCCTTGGTCGTCGAAACCATGTGTCATTTCATGACCGATAACAGCACCAATTCCCCCATAGTTTACAGCATCATCTGCTTGCAATTCGAAAAATGGAAATTGTAATATACCGGCTGGGAAAACTATTTCATTAAAAGCTGGATTATAATAGGCATTAACAGTTGGAGGTGTCATACCCCATTCTTTTTTGTCAATTGGCTTTCCTAGTTTTTGAATATTGTAGTTGTACTCAAAAGCAGATGCATTGAGAATATTTCCAACATAATCTTTTTCACTAAGTCTAATACTACTGTAGTCTTTCCATTGATCAGGATAACCAATTTTTTTGATAAAGGTGTTGAGTTTACCTAATGCTTTTTTCTTTGTTGTAGCGCTCATCCAATCCAAAAGTTGAATTCTAGAAGCATAGGTAGCTTGAAGGTTGTTTACTAAAGATAGCATTCTTTCTTTAGCTCGAGCATTGAAATATTTGTCCACATACATTTGTCCAAGATATTCGCCAATGGAGCCATCAACAACTGTCAGAACTTTTTTCCATCTTGGTTTTTGCTCTTGTTGACCTCTCAATGTTTTACCATAAAATTCGAATTGCGCATTTACAAAATCTCTATTCAGATAAGGTGCCATGTCGCTTAATAAGTGAAATGTCAAGTATTTTTGCCATGCTATTGGTGAAGTGTTTTTCAGCATATCTGCAAGGGCGCTAAAAAATGCTGGTTGTCCCACTATTAGCGAATCTTGACCTTTGATCATTAAATACCCAAAAACAGTCTTCCAATCAATCCCTGGTGTAGTTTTACTGAATGCATCAACTTGAAATTTGTGATAAATTTTGTAAGGGTCACGCATTTCAGTTCTTGACATCGATGCATTAGCCAATTTCAATTCAATATCAAAAACTTGTTGAGCAGATAAGTTAGGATTCTCATCTTTTGCAAGTTTAAAGATGACAGTCAAATAGTTTCTGTAAGCCTCTCTAATTTTAGTTGAGCGTTCATCTGTTTTGGTATAATAATCTTTGTCAGGCATTCCTAAACCACCTTGAAATAATTGTGGCATTTGTTTGCTTACATTTTTGTCATCAGGTGATACGTAGAAAGAAAAAACAGAACCAATGCCTTCAGTATGTTCTGTAGCTATTTCTTGCATCAAAAGCTCAGGTGTTCTTGCTTTTTCAATTCTACTCAAAATGTTTCTTAATGGAGAAATCCCTTGAGCTTCAATAGCATCTTCGTCCATTCCGCTTTTGTAAAATTGCCCAACTTTGTATGCTGCAATATTTCTGTCATCAACATTTTTAATTTCTGCCGCACTTTCAAGAAGTTTCAAAAGTTGTTTGTAATTGTTTTCAATCAATTCATTGAAACTTCCCCATCTTGTTTCCTCCGCGGGAATTGGGTTTCTTTGAAGCCAAGCTCCGTTGGCATATTCATAAAAATTGTCTCCAGGTTTAACTGAAGTATTCATGTTTTTTGGATTAATCAAAGGCGTTGTTCGAGCTGGTAAATCACGCTCTTGAGCCTGTGTGTTAATAGCTACTAACAACGAAGCAGCAACAACAATTTTGTTTATTTTCATATTATTTAGAAATTGTTTTTTATGTCCACAAATGTAATGGTGTTTAAATAATAGTTGTTTGGTTTCTCCAATTATAGTGAGGGTGAATCTTTGGGGGAACTTTAAAATCTTTTAAGAAGGAAAAGGGTCTATTTTTTGGACTTCGATAATTGCTGGAAATAAATACATTTTTCTTGTTTTTAATTCTAAACACTTACTGCGCTTGCGAAGAATTTCCATCTTCTGAAATATTCTTCCGTCTTTGGTTGAAAACGTATCCCCAATATTAAGATCGCCAACCAAAAAAGTAGTCGATTCTTTCGGCTCATATTTATAAATTGCTTTATATAGATTTTCATTACTGCAAGTGCTTGCAGCAGGATTTTTAATATAGTTTACAAGAGCTATTTGAATGTCTATAGGGAAAATTTGATGCTCAAGAAAAGGAACTAAGATTTTTCTAAAATGAGCTTTCCATTCTTTTCCGTGAGCAGGCACTTGGTGATGATGTTCATTGAAGGTCAGCAAATGAGCCAATTCATGCAACAAAGTGACTAAAAAGCTATATTGATTAAGATTTATATTGATGCTAATTCTATGTATTGGGTTTGATTTGTTTGGGCTTCGATAATCTCCCAAAATTGATTTGCGCTCTTTAGTCAATTTTAGGTGAATGGTGTGATTTTGAAAAAATGGAGCGACAAGAGGGAAAGCACCTCGAGGTAAAAATCGATCAAGTGCACTAATGTCATATTCTCTTT
>CAZNVQ010000031.1:2758-20688 GCA_964576425.1 uncultured Flavipsychrobacter sp.
ATAATATATATATCTTATTATATATCTGTCACCCTTCTATTCATTTATTTAATTGTCCTTGCAAGTTTGCTTAACAAAATGGTTTCAACAGCGGTGTAACAAGCATAAATCCCAAATAATAAAAATAAGGAAGGTTTGTGAATTTCTTTACGATGCAGCATTACATAAACAACTAAACTGATGGTACAAGCCATTAATTTTAAAAAAGTAGCGCCATAAATTCCTCTAACAAAAGCTTGCGGTCTCTTTCTGATTTGCCTTTGAATCAAAAGCCAACTTATCAAACTCAAAACCGACATTAAAATATTACAGCTCATCATCAACATGAAATTGTATGCAGGAAAGCTTTGCTGAAAGAAATAAATGACAACACTTAATATTATGAATAATGCGATGTTGAATAAGATGAATTTCATTATTTCGTTTTTTTGCTGAAAGTTATTATTAATTTATATAGCGACGCAACGATTACTATTAAGGGTAATGCGGTCACGAAAACCGGAATTTGCCAACCAACCCATTCAAAATCTAGTTTAAAGCCAAGCGCCACAGTAATACCAATCATTACCAGCCATTGCGTAGCCAAACCAACATATTTCATGGTCATGTTTTGACTTTCTTGAGACATGTTATCTTTTTGTTTTATTGGTTTTGTTGCTAGGAATAGCTTCTTTTTTTAATGGAATTTAACGAAGGCAAAATGCTATTCATGTCATCTGTACGCACTTTGTCCATGTCCAAAATGCTAGAATCTTGTGGACCGTAATAATGTCCAAAGATTACATTTTTGAGTTTAAACGCCATTTTTTCTTGGGTTAAAACCAAGTCAGCCAACGAATCAACTTGTTTTTTCATTTTAATGATTTCAACCCTACTTTCATCGCTCCCATATCCTGGTATATAATATTTCAATGGAGTTAAAAGCAATAAAATAACAGTGATTGTAACTATGCCCAAAAACATAGAGCCAAATAGCATATAGACTTTGCTTTTTGACAAACTAAGAGAGGCAACTTCTTTCAAAGAATCATCGTCGATGAACACTACTCGGTAGTGCGCATTCAATCTTTTAATCCAGCTATTGATTTGGGGCTGCGTTGATGACATTTGAAATTCGACCTATTATAAAAATAGCAATTGTTGATATTGACCGCTAAATTAGTCAATTTGTACTGGATGGTTTTGTCTATTCATTTTTTAATTCCGAATCCAAAAAGATTTGATTAAGAATTGCCAATTATCTTGAGTTGAAAGGGCTGAAATTTTGCTTATTTTTGGTCGCTAAACCAAATTGAATAATTTTTAATAGGTTTTAAGTCATAATAAATAGGAGCATTTTTTAGTTATAATAGCGTGGTTAATTCTCTTAAATCCTTGATTAAAAATAATATATTATCGCTTTTGGGGGTGATTGTCTTGCTTTGGATTACAGTTCCAGTTTTTGCTCAAAAAGCTAAGAATGAAGGAGCAGGTAAGAATAATAGTTTTGTTCAAAATACGCCTAAAAAGAATTTAGATAGTCTCAAAAAAGCTCGCCAACATTTTGTTGATAGTCTCAATGCTCGCCGTAAAAAAACTTCTGATAGTCTTTTCAAGATTCGCCAATACAAAGAGAGTAAAAAATATAAAGACAGCATTTTCAAACAAAGGCAAGCCAAGTCTGACAGCATTAGAAATCAGAGAACAAAAGTAGCCAATGAAGTAAAAAAAGTAAGAATGAAGTCCATTGATAGTTTAAAAGCTATTCGTAAAAAATGGATGGATAGTGTTAGCATAATTCGCAATCAAAAAGCTAAAGAAAGAATTGCAATTACAAAGTATAAAGAAAGTAAAAGATATAGAGATAGTGTGGCTTTTGTTCGACAAGCCAAAGCTGATAGTGCACAAGCAGTTCGTGCAACAAATGCAGCTGCAATAGCAGCGCGAAGAAAAAGAACTGCTGATAGCGCCAAACAGTTGCGATTAGTAGCTGCTGAGCTTGTAAAATCTGAAAGAAAAAAAATATTAGATAGTGTAAAAGCGGATAGAAAAAAGTATAGTGACAGCTTAGCGAAAATAAAAGATGCTAAAGAAAGATTATTTAAAAGTAAAGAAAAGCAAAACGAAGAAAAAAAGGTTTTGGCATTTCAATTGAAAATTAAAAAGCAAAGAGAAGCCTGGAGTAATGAAAAAATGTTGAAGAAAAATTGGGGACTTCATCGTCAAATTATTCAAAATACTTTTACACGTTACAATTATTTTTTCAACGCAAATAAGAAAATGGAAGAAGCCTTAGGCAATATGCTTCGAATGCGCAAAGAAAATTATGACACGACAATAGCATTGTTCCCATTTGACCCCAATAGAGATTCAACAGCACTTTCGGCAGATATGGATAGTGTGATAGCTAAGTCCTCTGTTGGTATTCAAATTCATGACCCAAGAACTAAATGGGGCGACAATTTGTATTTGCTTTTAGGTCAAGCTTATTATTACAAAGGCAAGTATGAATCAGCAACAACTGTATTCAAATATATAATTTCACAAAGTCAGCAAGAAAAAATTAAACAACTTAAAGAAGAATCAGCAAAGGGTAAAAAAGTCCCAAAAAAGGATTTTTCAATTTTAACTCCTGATGATAAGGGCTTTTATAGTTTTATATTTCATGAGTCATCAAATAATGAAGCTGTTTTGTGGCTAACAAGAACTTTCACCAAAGCTCATCAAGAACAAGATGCTTACTCGTTACTCGAATTAGTTGAAAGTGATAAAAACAAGTCGGAATCTTTACAAGGTCGATTAGCACTCGAAAAAGCCAATTTGTATATCAGCGATGGAAAATCAAAGTTAGCTACTGATGAGTTGACTATTGTATCAAAAGAAAAAACATTGCCAATTTGGTTAAGGCAAAGAGCTGCATATTTAAATGGGCAATTGTTGTTCCAATCTGGTGATTACAATAATGCTGCTGATCATTTTCAACAAGTGATTGAGTTGAAGCCAAAAATTGATATGGATTTTTATTCAAGAAGAAACAAAGCTTATTGTTTGATGCAACAAGGAGGGCAACAACAAGAAGCTATTGCTTCTTTGAAAAGTATGTTAACTGATGGGAAATATGCCACATATAATGAACAGGTTTTTTATGTTCTTGGACGATTGTCGGCAAATAATAACAAGGATAATGACGCTATTCAATACTTTCAAAAAAGTGTGACTAGTGCCAAAACAACCAAAAAACAAAAGGCAATATCTTTTGCTGATTTAGGCAATGTATATTACAAGCAGAAAGATTATGCAAAGGCTAAAAATGCATACGATAGTGCAATGTCATTTAGTAAAGCTGCGCCAGATGATAGTTTGATTAAAGTAGCTGCATCTAGAGTTGGGGTTTTAGATAAAGTGACAGTGCCAATGAAGGTTTGGAACAATCAAGATAGTTTACTTCGATTATCACTATTAAGCGAAAAAGAACAAAAGAATATAATTAAGAAGTATATCAAATTTTTGGAACAATACATTGCTGATAGCATTGCTCGCTCTGAAAACAACAATTCTGAAAAAGAACCAGAAGATGCAGCTCCAGACGGAGCTTCAGCCGATTGGTATTTTGCTAGCAGCGTAAATGTTACACAAGGAAGTGCAGAATTTAAAAAGAAGTGGGGTAGCATTCCCAACGTTGATAATTGGCGTAGGTCTGCAAGTATAAGTAGTTCAAAATCATTAAGTCAAAATAATTTTGAAAATGAAGAAACAGAAGAAGTGATAATAGGTGTTCCGACTGAAGAAAAACTATTGTCCCTTATTCCAAATACATCAGAAAAAAGAGAAGTAGCCAACCAAAAGATTCAAAAAGCATTGATTGAATTAGCCAATGCTTATGTGTTTGATTTGAAAGACTATGCTGCAGCAATTGCGGTATTGGATACTCTTGAAAAACGCTATGTTCAAAATGACCATATGGCTGAAGCTTTGTTTTTACGATACAGAATTGCTTTAGAAAAAAACCAGCTTGATCAAGCAAAAAAATGGAGTGAATTGCTTATCACTAAGTTTCCAGAAACCTCATGGGCTAAGGATTTGAAGCCTAAGACAGAAAATAAAAGTGAAGTATTTACAGGAAAAAATGTTGCTCAGTTTTATGATGAAACATACGATTTGATGCTACAAAGAAAATATGAAATTGCAATTCAAAGAACCGAAGAAGCGCAACGTCAATTTCGTAATCCTAAGTTTGACAGAAAATTTGAGTTAATAAAATGCATTTCATTAGCAGGCAATGGGCAATTCGTTTTAGCAGATTCTTTATTGAAAATTTTCATGGCGACAAACTCAAAAGATTCTTTGAAAGATTGGGCAGACGCAGTTTTAAATTATGTTCAAAAACAAATCAAAACAACAGCTGTAGATACTTTGAAAGAAAAGAGTTTGAATCCTGCTCAAACTCAACAACCTAAAGCAGCTGAATCCAAACCAATTGAAACGGTAAAAACTCCCGAACCGAAAGAAAATGTTGGAGTTAGTATTCCATTTGTTTTCGACACCACAAAACCGCATAGATGTTTGATTTATATCAATGGAAAATTGGAAAAAGTTGATAATTTGAAGAAGACCTTGAATCAGTTGAATCAACTTATGTTTGCTCCACTAAATTTGAAAATTGTTGATGAAAAATGGACTTCAGCTGTCTATGTTTTAGCTGTTGCTTCATTTCAGAAAATGAATAACCTTAATGCATATTTATCTGAACTCAAAGCAAGCAAAACTATATTCAAAGATTTTAAGAGCTCAGAATATCAAATATTAAAAATTTCTGAAAATAATTGGTCTATTTTATCACAAAGTAAAGACATCGAAGCCTACAAGAAATTTCACAAAGAAACATATAAATAAATATTATTAAATATTGAGAATAAAAGTCTGTTATTCATATCAACAGACTTTTGTAATTTAATGCTATGCAACAAGTCCAAGAAAAGAAGTATAACCTAAGTGAAGAAGAAGAAAAGAAACTCATATTGCGTGAGTATCGTGCTTTATTGCGTGGTTTGAAAACGAGGTTGAAGAAAGGGGATAAAAAGCTAGTTCGAAGAGCATTTGAAATTTCTGTTGATGCACATAAAGAAATGCGTCGCAAATCTGGCGAGCCTTACATTCTTCATCCATTAGCTGTTGCACTAATTGTAGTCGATGAAATAGGACTTGGTGTAACCTCAACTATTTGCGCTTTATTGCACGACACAGTAGAGGATACGGAAGTTACACTTGAGGATATTGAACAAGAATTTGGGAAGAACTATGCAAAAATTATTGATGGTCTAACAAAAATTTCTCATGTTGTCGATCAAAAAGCTGATACCACAATTCAGGCTGAAAATTTCCGAAAAATATTGTTGACGCTTGCTGACGACCCTAGGGTAATTCTCATAAAGCTTGCTGACAGATTGCACAATATGCGCACTTTAGACAGCATGAGTCGTGAAAAGCAATTAAAGATATCATCTGAAACAACATATATCTACTCACCATTAGCGCACAGACTTGGTTTGTATGAAATCAAATCAGAGTTAGAAGATTTAGCATTGAAATATACTCAACCAGAAGTTTATGTTGAGATCGCTCAGGGCTTGAAAGAAACCAAAAGAGACAGAACAAAGTACATCAACGAATTTATTAAACCGATAAAAGAAGAACTTCAAAAGGCTGAATTTGATTTTGAAATTTATGGTCGTCCCAAAGCTATTCATAGCATTTGGAATAAAATGCGTACCAAACATGTGACCTTTGATGAAGTCTTTGATTTGTTTGCCATTCGCATCATTCTCAATTCGCCTCAAGAACGAGAAAAGGAAGATTGTTGGAAAGTATATTCAATGATTACTAATTTCTATCATCCAAGCCCAGAGCGGCTTAGAGACTGGATTAGTGTTCCGAAAGGAAATGGTTACGAAGCATTGCACACAACAGTAATGGGACCAGGTGGGAAATGGGTTGAAGTTCAAATTAGATCTGCAAGGATGAATGAGATTGCTGAAAAAGGACTTGCTGCGCATTGGAAATATAAAGAGGGAGCGTCTAATGCTCAAGAAAGTAAATTGGACGCTTGGTTGCAACATTTAAGAGATATTTTAAGTAATACAGAAACCGATACATTAGATTTCTTACAAGATTTCAAACTCGATTTATTTACAGAAGAAATTTATGTTTATACACCTAAAGGTGACATGCGAGTTTTACCCAAAAACGCTACTGCATTAGATTTCGCTTTTGATATTCACTCCGAGTTGGGCGCAAGATGTATTGGTGCAAAAGTGAATTATAGATTAGTCCCAATTAGTCATCAAATTAAAAGTGGTGATCAAATTGAAATCATAACTTCGTCCAAACAAAAACCATCTGAAGATTGGCTGAGTTTTGTCACAACAGCAAAGGCAAAATCTCGAATAAAATATTATCTAAAAGAAGAAAAAAGAAAAAAAGCAGAGGATGGAAAAGAAATGTTGCGCAGAAAGTTGAATAATTTGGATGTTCCTTTTACTCCAAATAATATTAACGAGTTAATTCAATATTTTAAAAAACCTTCTCCACTTGATTTTTATTATTCTATTGCTGTTGGCAATATTGATTTAAAAGACTTAAAAGAATTTGAGGTTCAAGGTGATAAATTAATTCAACCTACAAAAGACCAAAAGCTTGATCCAAAGCCAGTTTACATCGAAGATGATATAAATAAATCAAAGATTTCCAAAGGCAGTGAACTTATTATTTTTGGTGAAAACTCCGATAAGATTCAATATAAAATGGCTCAATGTTGTCGTCCAATTCCTGGCGATGACGTGTTTGGTTTTATTTCAACAAGTGAAGGACTTAAAATTCACAGAACTGATTGTCCAAATGCTGCGCAACTTTTAGCCAATCATGGACATAGGGTGGTAAAAACTAAATGGGCAAAAAACAAAGAAATTTCATTCTTGAGTGGTGTAAGAATAACAGGTCTTGATGATGTTGGCGTAATCCAAAAAATTACAAACGTCATTTCTGGCGAATTGAAAATGAATATGCGTTCTCTTAGTATTGATTCAAAAGATGGTGTTTTTCAAGGGAATATAATGGTATATGTACATGATAGAGAAGAACTTGATGACCTTTGCAAATCCTTAGCTGCTTTAGATGGGATTTCTAAAGTAGATCGTTTAGATGCGTCAACTGAATAAAATTGTTTTATGTCAAAATATAGAGAACAATACAATCAATTTGTAGCAATTGCTCAAAAAGCAGCAGACTTCAATAATGCAGCAGCAGTTTTGAGTTGGGACCAAGAAATTAATATGCCAAAGAATGGATTTGGTTTTCGAGGCAGACAATTAGCAACGCTTGCAGCCCATGCTCATGAGTTATTAACATCAAATGAATACGGAGAATTGCTTGCATCTTTACTCAATGCAACCGAACTTAGTGAACAAGAGAAAGCAAATATATCATTGAGTTTTGAAGATTTTGAAAAGCAGAAAAAGTTGCCGATTTCTTTTGTGAATGCACTTTCTCAACTGACAACAGAATGTTATCAGAAATGGATAGAAGCGAGAAGAGCAAATGATTTCAGCCTATTTCAAGATTCGCTACAGCAAATGATTGAGATGAAGCGGCAACAAGCTGAATTATATGGTTTTAGTCAACACCCCTATGACGCACTTTTAGATGAATACGAACGTGGAGCAACAGTTGCTATGTTAAATCCAATTTTTCATCAACTTAGTCTCGACTTGCCAGAATTGTTGAAAAAGATTAGTTCTCAACCTCAGGTTGAAAATAAAATATTTCAACAGTATTTCCCTAAAGAGCGTCAGTTTAGATGTTCAATGGAATTGCTGCAAACATTGGGCTACGATTTTGATGGTGGAAGACAAGACTATGCCGAACATCCATTTAGTATCTCATTTGCACCTACAGATTCTAGAATCACAACACGTGTAGATGAACACGATTTAGCCTCCTTGTTTTGGAGTACTATTCATGAATGTGGACATGCTTTATATGAACAAGGGCTTCCTGAAAGTCAATATGGGCTTCCTCTTGGTGCAGCTGTTTCATTATCAATTCATGAATCTCAATCTCGCCTTTGGGAAAATTGTGTTGGTAGAAGTTTGCCTTTTATGACTTATTTCAACAGTTTATTACATCAATATTTTCCTGCTCAAATGCAGGGTGTTGAACCTTTTCAGTTGTTCCAAGCTGCTAATAAAGTGGAGCCTAGTTTTATTCGCACTGAATCAGATGAACTGACTTATCATTTTCATGTCATGATAAGATATGAAATTGAAAAACAACTTATTGAAGAGACTATAGAAGGAAAGCACATTCCTGAACTATGGTCAAGTCTTTATCAGCAATATTTGGGTATTAAGCCACCGTCCCATAATCTTGGAGCCTTACAAGACGTTCATTGGAGTCATGGTAGTTTTGGCTATTTCCCAACTTATTCTTTGGGTAGTTTTTATGCAGCTCAGTTTTACGAAAAAGCAATACAATCAATACCAAATTTAGAGACAAAAATAGCACAAGGAGATTTCAAATTACTTTTACAATGGCTCAGAGAAAATATTCATCAATTTGGACGACAATTTTCAAGTGAAGCTTTATGTGAAAAAGTTACTGGTAAACCTTTAGACGTAAGTGTTTTTCTGAAATACGCTGATATAAAATATCGTTCTATTTATTGTTTTTAATTGATATTATTTGTCTACAATTGTCATATATCAAGAGCGGCTCAATGAGGATGAACTTTCTTTTTTGCATCAAAAAGAAGAAAAGGAAAGAGTACAATTTTATAAAATTGCAAGAGTGTTTTTATTGTTGAGCTTCATTTGTCCATTCATCATTGCTTGTTTAAAAGTTGTTGGTGGTGCCGAAGACCCATTTTCTGTAGTTGACTATTTCATTGGTGTCTTTTTTTTGATGTTGTTTTCAAGCGCTGCTGTTTATTGGAGCTATAGAAACAATTTGTATAAAGTGAAAATGGATATTAAGCTGGGTACAAAAACAATTGAAAGAACACAGATTATGCGCCGACAATATATGGAGTTGAACAATAAGTTTTATTTCTACATTAACTCGCCTAATAAATTAAGTATCGAAATCTCCGAAGACGTTTTTCATCGTTGTAAAGCAGGGGATGAAATCAATATAGAATACACTTCATTTTCAAAATTTTATTTGGGTTATTTTTAGTTAATAATTACAAAAAAGGGACGAATTGCTCGCCCCTTTTTTTGTTTTTTGAGGAGTTGATTTAGAATAAGATTCCAGCAATTGTAGCACTTAAATAGGAGGCTAAAGTGCCGCAGAGCAAGGCTTTCATGCCAAGTTTAGCAAGGTCAGCTCGACGTTCTGGTGCCAATGCGCCAATCCCACCAATTTGCATACCAACACTACTGAAATTGGCAAAGCCACAAATAGCAACGGTTACAATTGTTAAACCTTTTTGTGAAACAATTGGAACTGTGTTTGTAGTCAAACTGCTAAAAGCAACAAACTCGTTGATGGTGATTTTTTGACCTAAAAGTGTTGCAGCATTGTTCACATCTTCTGAAGGAATGCCCATTGCCCATGCAAATGGATAGAAGATTTTTGAAAATAAAAAGTTTAAACTTAATTGTAAATCTGCACTAAATAAATGTCCAATTTTCAACAAGGTCCAATCAATCATGGTGATTAAAGCAATGAAGCCAATCAACATCGCAATTACATTCATGGCTATTTTAAAACCGTCTCCAGCACCATGACTAATGGCATCAATAAGATTACTATAATTGCTTTTAATATCCAGTTTTACTTTGCCCATAGTTTGTGATTCCTCTGTTTCTGGAAAAACAATTTTTGAAATTACCAACGCGCCCGGGGCAGCCATCAAACTCGCAGCAATTAATTGAGGCGTAATATCCAAACCTGCTCTCAAGCCCATGTTCGCATACACTATAAGTATTCCACCGGCAATGCACGCAAGGCTTCCGCTCATTGATGCTAGGAGCTCGCTTTTGGTCATTGTAGGCAAATATGGTCTTATCATCACTTGAGCTTCCACTTGTCCTACAAATGCACTCGCTACATTGCTTAAAGCCTCTGCGCCACTAACACGCATTACAAAATTCATGGCTCTTGCTATAACAGCAACAATTCGCTGCATAATTCCAAGATGATAAAATATGGCTACAAGTACGCAAACTAAAATGATGGTTGCAGTAATATTAAAAGCAAAGACAAAAGTTCCTGGCGAACTGAAATTAGTGATGGAGCCCGTGAAATCGTAGGTGCCAACGCCGCCATAAACGAAATTTGCACCTTGTTTGGCAAAGCCTTCAATTTTTTCCATTCCCTTTCCTAAAAAACTGAAAAATCGATGAATGATGGGCACTTTAAAAACAAGAAACCCAATCAAAGCTTGAAGGGTAATGCCGCTGAGCACTAAACGAAGATTAATTCTTTTTTTGTTGTTGGAAAACAAAAATGCAATCCCTAGAATTAAAATTATTCCTAATATTCCTGTAAATCTTTGCATGGCTAAAAGTAAAATTGGCTATTGAAAATTCAAAATCTTACAAAAAAAATCAATTTGCCAAAAATACAACTGCATTAATTCCTTGCACGCTAACTGTATCTTTGCAATCTATGATTCGAATTGGAAAAATCGTTGCAACGCATGGCTTGCAAGGAAATCTAATTTTTACTCACATTGTTGGTACAAGTAATTGGTTGAAAACCGATGATGTACTTTTTTTGGAGATGAATAAAGGTAGTTTTATTCCCTTTTTTGTTCAAAATGTAAAAGCAGCCAATGAGGAAGAGTATATAATTAATTTTGAAGATGTTTCAACTATTGAAGCCGCTAAAAAGCTAATAGGTAAGCAAGTTTATGCTCAAGAGGATTTGCTTTCCAAACATGCAAAAGACTCTCCTTTAATGTGGATTGGCTTCAATATTGTGGACCGCGAATTAGGTGGAATAGGAATAATTGAAGATGTGCTGCAAACTGGTCATCAGTGGTTAGCTCGTTTGACTTATAAAGAAAATGAGGTTTTAATTCCGCTAATTGATCCAATGATTATTGAAGTTAACATAAGAAATAAATTTATAAGAATGCAGTTGCCTGATGGGTTACTAGATTTATAAAATGCCATATGAGAATTGATGTTATTAGTGTGGTGCCACAGTTGTTGGAAAGTCCTTTTGCGCATTCCATCATGAAACGAGCGCAGGAACGTGGATTGCTCAATGTGGTTGTTCATAATTTGAGGGATTACACTACTTACAGACATAACAAAGTTGATGATTATCAATTTGGTGGAGGCGCTGGAATGGTGATGATGCCAGAGCCATTGGCAACACTGATTGACCATCTGAAAGCAGAACGGAACTATGATGAAATCATTTATATGACTCCGGATGGTATCACATTTAATCAGAAGTGTGCTAATTCTTTGTCTTTGAAAGAAAACATCATCATCATTTGTGGACATTATAAAGGCATTGATGAACGAATTAGGGAAATGTATATAACTATGGAGTTGTCTATTGGCGATTTTGTTTTGAGTGGAGGAGAATTGCCTGCTGCTGTTGTTGTTGATGCCATCGGTCGTGTTATACCAGGCGTACTTAATGATGAAACATCTGCCTTATTTGATTCCTTTCAAGATGGACTTTTAGCGCCTCCAGTGTATACACGACCTGCAGATTTCAGAGGAATGCAAGTGCCTGCTGTCTTGCTTTCTGGAGACCCTAAAAAGGTGGAAGAATGGCGACACGAAATGGCTTTGAAACGAACAGCAGAACGCCGCCCTGACTTGTTGGAAGGCGGAGAATAGAATCTTCAATATTTTTTTTGGTTTAAAAAATATTACTGCTACCTTTGCAGACTCAAAATCGAAGTAAAATGGATGCAATAGCTTTTGTACACGAGCAAATGTCCGGTAAAAAGGAATACCCAAAGTTTAAAGCTGGTGATAACATTACCGTTAATTATAAAATTATTGAAGGAGCCAAAGAGCGTATCCAGTCGTTCAAAGGCGATGTAATCAAGCGTCAAGGTCGTGGTGCTACACAAACTTTCACAGTTAGAAAAATTTCTGATGGTGTTGGTGTTGAGCGTCTTTTCCCTTTGCTTTCTCCAAACATCGATTCTATCGTGTTGAACAAAGTAGGTCGTGTTCGCCGTGCTAAGTTGTTCTACCTTCGTGAGCGCAGTGGTAAATCTGCTCGTATCAGAGAGAAAAAACAAGCGGTTAAATAGTTTATTCCAACTTTCAATAGTTGAATCATATTTGTGAAAAGCTGTTTGAGAAATCGAACAGCTTTTTTGTGCTTATTATTAAGTCACATTTTCAAAGAATAAGTTTTTTACCAAAAAAAAACTCCCGAATTGCTTCAGGAGTTTTATATATTAAGGTTTGTAAAATTAGATTGTCATAATTTCTTTTTCCTTGTCTTTGCAATGTTGATCCACTAATGCAATATTTTTATCTGTAAGGTTTTGAACATTTGTTTCACCGCCTTTAGCAATATCCTCGCTTAATCCATCTTTTTGTTCTTTTTTGATTTGCTCAATGGCATCTCTTCTGATGTTACGAATAGCAATTTTTGCATGTTCGCCTTCAGCATTCACTCTTTTCACCAAATCGCGTCTTCTTTCTTCAGTTAATGGTGGAATAAACAAACGAATAATATTTCCATCGTTTTGAGGATTTAAACCAATATTACTAGCAATAATCGCTTTTTCAATTGGTCCAAGCATATTGCGTTCCCAAGGTTGAACAGAAAGTGTTCTAGCATCAGCAACCGTAACATTGGCTACTTGTTGCAAAGGGGTAGGTGAACCATAATAATCTACATGAATGCCATCTAAAATCACAGGGTTTGCTTTTCCCGCACGGATTTTTACTAATTCAGATTCCAAGTGCTGAATCGCTTTTTTCATACTCAGTGCCGCCTCGTCAAATATCATTCCGAATGCCTCGCTCCTATTGGTTTTATTTTTTTCGAAGTGCAACAGTAAAAAATGTTCTTAAAGTTAGGATATTCCTTTTTCAATCTATATTTTTATTGACAAATCTAATAGTGCAAAAATATCTATTTGGATAGCCTTCAATACCAAGTTAATTTTACCAAATTAAAATATTTTGACGTTATGGAAACAATGATAGCTTGCCCAGTTCAGTTAACAGCCAACGCGGTTGCTGAAGTGAAAAGATTGATGAATCAGCCCGATTTTGTGGAAGGTCAAAGTTTGCGCATAGGTGTGAAGGGTGGTGGTTGTTCAGGCATGAGTTATGTTCTTGGTTTCGACCAACAAGAAGAAGATGATGATGTTTATGACATTGAAGGGGTTAAAGTTTTGATGAAAAAAACTCATGGTATTTATCTTTTTGGTATGGAAGTGAATTTTGAAGATGGGCTTAATGCGCGTGGATTCACATTTTCTAATCCTAATGCAAGCAGCACTTGCGGTTGTGGCAGTTCTTTTTCTGTTTAAAATTTTATGAAATTCCATTCTTTCATCTTCCTGTTGTTCATCATTATCTGTAGTCTTGATGCTTCAGCTCAGTTTTCAAAAAAAGCTGTTTTAGGTGATACCTCAAGAATTAATTTAATGGATCAGTTAGGAAAGAAGCATGGGAATTGGGTTTTTTCAACAGCTGGAGGCAAAGGGGAGCCAGCAATTTCTGAATTTGGCAATTATGAGCATGGTAAGAAATGGGGTTTGTGGTATAAAATCACAAAAGATGGAGAATTGCTTTCGATTGAATCTTTCAAAAACGACCAACTTGATGGCGAAGTAAAATATTACGACTTAGGAAAACTTTATTGTATTGGCAATTATCTCGGACTTAATCCCGTGAAACAATTAGATACCATTGTGGTGATTGACCCAATTTCACATTTAGAAAGCTATAAGGTGATTTCCTCTCAATATGGTTCAGTTCGTCATGGACAATGGCGTTACTACGAGCCAGAAACTGGATTTTTGGTTCGAGAAGAAGAATATATTGCGGATGAATTAGTGTTTAAGAAAGATGTTAACCAATCGAAAGTGGACAGTGCACTTGTCAAAAAGAGAGAAATGATGATGCCGCACAAAAAAATGAAAAAAGGTTTTTTTACAGCTAAAGAACAATAATATTATTTTAGGAAACCCGTAGAAACTATCCATATTTCACTTGATGAAATAGTGAATATTTTCAAATAGTTTTAAACTAAAAAATCTTTTTATACCTTACCGAATTAAAATTTTCAAGAGCGTTATGAAGCACGTACTCTTATTAGCTATTTTACCATTTATATTCTTCAGTTGTGAAAAACAACAGCAGAACACCAACATAGGATTTAGAGAACCCAATTGTGTGGACACCACTGATGACGGTATTTTTGAAGCTTTCACCAATGCAGAAGCTGGTCAGTTTTTGAAAAATTATGCCGTTGTGCCTGATTCCGAAGACTTGACTTTCCTGACTCAGAAATACATAACTGGCAGATTGATTCGCAACAACGAAATTTTCTACGATCCCTATTTTGTGTACAAAATAAACAAGCCGGCAAATTTTTACATGTACCTGCCAACTAAAAAAATGCAGGAAGAATACCAAAGTTGGAACATTCCTTACAATCCAGCTAAGGACTCTGTGAAAATTAATTTATACAATATTCGTACCCTTCGTTTAGACCCAGGATGCTATCGTTTGTATTATGTTTTCACGGATACATCAGTGAAAAAAACTACGGTTTTGTCTAAAGGACATTATGACATTGAAATTAGATAATGTAGAATGAATCCAATTTTCAAGCAGCTTCACTTTAAGTGAGGCTCTTGTTTTTTTAGTTTTCTTTCGTTATTTCATCTGTTGCAAATGCCCTAAATTTGCGATAGTACTTTTTGAAAAATTATTAACAAACAAACCAAGAGCAAAGGCTTATTGGTACGATATAAATTTTTAGCGCATGGGATGTGGAAGTTGTGGAAGCGGTGCATCAGGAAAACCAAATGGTTGTCAAAGCAACGGTGGTTGTAGTTCGGGTGGTTGTAATCGCTTAAATGTTTTTGATTGGTTGAGTGGATTGCATTTGCCAGACACTTTGCAGCCATTTAATATAATTGAAGTCACGTTTAATTCTGGTAGTAGAAAAGAATTTTTTAAAAACACTTCAGGCTTGATTCTTGAAAAAGGAGAGATGATAGCTGTGGAAGGCGTGAGTGGCTTTGATGTAGGCTCAGTAAGCCTAACGGGTGAATTAGTGAAGTTGCAAATGAAAAAATATGGCGTGAAAGATGACCCACAAATGCGTCGAGTTTTGCGCTTAGCTACTGAAGAAGATTTAGAGATTTTTTACAGCAACAAAGCTCGTGAACAAGAGGTCATGATAACAAGTCGTGCTATTGCCAAGCAGTTGAATCTCGACATGAAAGTTTGTGAAGTGGAAATTCAAGCGGATGGTAAGAAGGCAACTTTCTTTTACACTGCCGACAACAGAGTAGATTTTCGAGAATTGATTAAAGTGTTTGCAACTGAGTTTAGATTGAAAGTAGAAATGCGCCAAATAGGTGCTAGGCAAGAAAGTGCAAAAGTTGGTGGCATTGGTTCTTGCGGTCGTGAATTGTGTTGCAGCACATGGTTGTCCGATTTCAAAACAGTGAACACAACTGCAGCTCGTTATCAAAATTTATCTATCAATCAAACTAAATTATCTGGTCAATGTGGACGACTGAAATGTTGTCTGAACTATGAGTTGGATACTTATATGGATGCTTTGCGGGTTTTCCCTGACAATGCTGAAGTGCTAGAAACTGCCACAGGCAATGCCTCGCTACAAAAGAAAGATATTTTCAGAAACCTTATGTGGTATAGCTTTCGCGATAGTAGCAAACTTTACCCATTGACCATTGAGCGTGTAAAAGAAATTTTGCAGCTTAACAAGGAAGGCGTGAAGCCTGAAAACTTACAGCCAATTGAGTTAGAGACATCTGCTCAAAAGAAGGCAGGCATGAAAGTGGACATGGGATTTGTTAACGATGTGGGGCAAATCAGTTTGAAAGCATTGGATAAATCGGCAAAGAAAAAACCAAAGCAAAACGGACCGGCTAACAATGGTAGTAAGCCCAATCAACAGCCGCAGTTAGCAACCAAGCCTCAGCCAAACAAGCAGGGAAATGGACCAAAGCCAAACCAACAACAACCAAAGCCAGCGCAACCTCAGCTTGCACCTCGCGAAAACAACCAAGCTCCGAAGCAAACTAATGCAGGTGGACAACCACAGAGACCGCAGCGCCCGCAGCAACGCCCACAGCGTCCGCAGAGAAATCCTAAGCCGAATAACAATCCTCAATAAAAAAGGAAAAGCCACGAGTCGAAAGACAGTGGCTTTTTTTTGACAAACTGCATAATAAATTATTCTCCCATCAAATGCCCATACATTGCTCTGATGCTTGATTCGCTACGTTGAAATGCGTTGGAGAGAAAGGTTAAATCATTGGTGTTTTCAAATGCTTTTTTAATAAAAATAGTTTCAAGTTCATTCCAAGATTCATGAGAGCGTGGATGAGTTTTACGCATTTCTTTGATGCTATCAGTTAAATTGTCTTCCGTCTTAAGAATTGGTAAAGTATTTACTGCTAAGATTAAATTTTGTTTAGATTGTTCGGTAAAATGATTGAAAATTTCAGCATCAAAAAATGTATTTATTCTATTTTCTCTTATGGAATAAAAGTGCTTATCAAAATAAGGTTTTATCGTTTCTCTGATTTTGGTATATTTCATAATACCATCCATCAAACCATAAAATGATAACCCTATTTCAGTTTCATTCAGCACATTTGGATTAGCGCCTGACAATATTTTAGCCAATAAATCATGCGATAATTTTACGCCTGCAGCTTTCATTTCATCTGTATAATTTTTAATATTGTCATCCGTTAGAAAATTACGCTCTACTTCAATTCTTAATGGTGACTTTTGAGAAGTATATTGTTCAATAACACGTAAAAAATCCCAACCAAATTTCCCCATTTTATTTTCAGATACACCACTGATTTGCAAGAGTTCCATTTCAGTTTTTGGCTTTCTGTCAGCCATTGCCAACAAAGTGGCATCGTTGAAAATTGTAAATGCAGGCAGGTTAGCTTCTTGAGCCAATTTCAAACGGAGTTGTCTAAGAGCTTCAAACAAAGAACTCGACTTTAAATCAGCAATATTTTTAGTTTCAGCAGACAATTTAGATTGTTTATCAGCTTCAATTTTTATTTCTGGCTGAGCAAAATGAACATTCATTTTCCCTTGTAAAACAGTTTTACCAAGTGCAGTGATTTTGAGTACATAATTTTCATCATATGCAATTTCAACTAAACCAAGTTGCAACATTTGCATCAAATAGGCTTGCCAAAAAGCATAAGAAACATCGCTACCTGCTCCATAAGTTTTAATTTTGTTATATCCTTTTTCCAACAAATCAGCATTGCGTGAACCTCTCAAAACATTTACCAACATCACGGAACCAACTTTTTCTTCTAACCTTGTTATGGCAGAAAGCGCTTTTTGAGCAAGAGTTGTCCCATCAAAATATTTTGGTGGATTGCTGCACACATCGCAATGACCACAATCCTTTGTCATCAATTCACTGAAATAGTTGAGTAATATTTTCCTTCTACAAATTCTCGCTTCCGCAAACTCCTGAATCTGTTTAAGTTTCTCTTTGTTCAATTCAGGTTGTCCGCTTTCGTCAGCAAATTTTCTAAGCAAAATCAAGTCTTTCAAACTGTAGTATAAAACAGTTTCAGACGGCAAACCATCTCGACCAGCACGACCAATTTCTTGATAATAACTTTCTATGTTTTTTGGAAGATTGTAATGAATAACATAGCGCACATTTGACTTGTCAATGCCCATTCCAAAAGCGATTGTTGCGCAAATTAT
>CAZNVQ010000031.1:20698-22375 GCA_964576425.1 uncultured Flavipsychrobacter sp.
ACTACCTTGATGTAATTGTATTTTTGCTTTAGAGTTATAGCAATTCTCAAACGTTTTAGTTGTTGTTATCTTCAGTTCCATTTACTTAACTGATTTAATAATAGTAATTGCTCTTTAATACTTTCATCTTTAATAAAATCCTCTTGAACACTTGCTCGCTGTGCATTTTCAATGCCTGCATGATAGTGCGCAACTTTATATCCTTTCGCTTTTAAATGGGCAGCTACATCCTCGGTTCCTTTTCTAGAAAGACAATATATTATTCCAGAATCATTGCTATATCTGTTGATGAGCGATTCAATTCCCATTAATTTATTTTTTTCTGTGGTACCTCTTCTTACTTTTAAATGAAGATTAGGTCGGTCAAAGGAAGAAATGAAAATACGGGGCTCAACTAAATTTAATTGTTGCACAATGTCTTTTCGAACTTTTTTGTCGGCAGTTGCAGTCACTGCAATCATTGGAATATTTGGGAATTTTTCTTTTAAAAATCCTAATTGCATATACTCCGGTCGGAAGTCGTGACCCCAAGTTGAAACACAATGTGCTTCATCAATTGCTATCAATGAAATATTCAATTCATTTAATAAGCTGCCTTTGAGCACAAGTGCTTTTTCGGGTGACACATAAAGTAGTTTAATTTTCCCATTTTTACATTGCAGCATCACTTCATGTTCCGATACCGTATCTAGCGAAGAATTTAAAAAAGCTGCTGGAATTCCATTGGCTATGAGCGCTTCTACTTGGTCTTTCATTAGCGCAATGAGTGGCGAAACGACCAATGTGAGTCCATCTTTCAGCAAGGCAGGCAGTTGAAAGCAGATTGACTTTCCTCCGCCTGTGGGCATGAGCAATAACACGTCCTTATTCAACATTAATTCATGAACTACCTCTTTTTGTTGTGATCGAAAAGAATCGTAACCAAAATATTTTTTCAGTGCCAACTGAAGTTCGTTTTCTGGTTGTAGCATAGTGGTTATTAATGTTACACCAAGATAATATTTTGTTTTTTTATTAGCAATGATTTTAAACATGTAGAATGAAATATAATATGTAAAAAATGATTTTTTGTTTTAAATGCTTATGTATTTATTGTAATTATAATTTCATATTGATTTAAACTCAATCCAATTGGCTTATATCTAGGCACAAATGGTAAATAGTTGAAATTATTATATTATTAGATATTAGACAAATTATGTAATTAATATTTGGTATTTAATAAAATTAAATCAATCGAAATGAACTAGTAATACTTATTTAAGTATTTATCAAACAAATTATTGTTGTGTTAATATTTTCTTATTTCTTCTCATAGGTAAAAATCTAAAATTATACCTTTCATTCATGTATTTTTAGTCTAGAAATGTATTATATTTAAAACTCTGTATGAAGAATTTGGTGACAATGAATGTATTTTTATAATAGGTAATTAATCTTTCAATTATAAACTTAAAAGATTTTATTTTCAAAAATTTAATTTGAAATGATTGGTTTTGTAGCAGTAGTGAAATTTAATTTCAACCCAATAGATTTTTAGATGGTGAAGTTTTTTATAAGAAATAAAAAAAGACGCTGAATGGGTTGAAATTCAGCGTCTTTTCAATGCGATCCGGATTGGAGTGGAATTATTTATATAAAATCAGTTAATATAGACCTAACTCTTACTGGGCTTTG
>CAZNVQ010000032.1:0-4877 GCA_964576425.1 uncultured Flavipsychrobacter sp.
TTCCAAAACAATGCTGGTGGTGCTTGGGATAATGCTAAAAAATCTTTTGAAAAAGGTGTTGATATTAATGGTCAAACCTATTTCAAAAAGTCTGAACCACATAAAGCATCTGTAACTGGTGACACTGTAGGCGATCCATTTAAAGACACATCAGGCCCATCAATGAATATCTTGATTAAATTAATGAGCATCGTTGCCTTAGTTATTGCGCCAACATTGGGAGACATGTATGGTACTCGTACTCATAAAGATGCAAAAGCTCCTGTAAAAACTGAGGTTAAAATACCTGAAGTAGTAACAGTGAAATAAAATACTTTAAGTAATCGAAAAACCCGCTTTGTCTTATCAGAGCGGGTTTTTTATTTTCATTCATTTAATATTGAACGATTATTGTGTATTTTTCATTTATGAATACAATTCCAAAAACAGTTAAGCGCTCTATTGAATTCATTGGCTTGTTTACGTTCTTGTACGCCATACATATGGTGATTGATATTGTTTTGCCCTTATTGTTTGCTTTGCTTCTAAGTTTTTTATTGCTTACTCCAATTCGAAAATTGCAAAAAATTGGACTGCCCTCAAGCCTTGCTATTTTCTTTAGTTTGATGGTTTCCATTTTATTTTTGGTTTTAATTGGTTGGCTTATCGTTAATCAGTTTGTTGATTTGTCTAATCAATATTCTGTCATCCAGCAAAACCTCAATAATCATTGGCAAAACCTTAGTGATTTTATAAATGCCAAAACACAATTTTCAACAAAAGATCAATTGACATGGATTCAAAAAGAAAGCAATCTAATGTTGGGTAATGCAGGAAATTTCATCAGCGGTGCGGCATTGTCTATTTCTAATTTAGTGGTTTTCATCAGTTTAGTACCTATTTACACATTTCTTATTTTATTTTATCGCTCTACGCTTGTACAATTTGTTTTGATGTGGTTTTCAAATGAACAACATGCACATGTAATTCATATTATCAAAGAGATAGAGTATATTTTGAAAAGCTATATTGGTGGCTTGTTGATTCAGATTATTTACATCATAATTTTATTGGGGACAGCCCTTTATCTTTTGGGTATCAAACACGCATTGTTGATAGGATTAGTTTTTGCTTTGCTCAATTTGATTCCTTATTTGGGTGCATTGATTGGCAATATCATTGGCGTATTGTTAACCATGTCTGCTTCTCAAGATTTTATTCCAATCTTAAAAGTTCTTGGAGCTATATCAGCTGTTCAATTTTTAGATAATAATATTTTGATGCCAAGAATTGTTGGTGGAAAAGTGCAACTCAATGCTTTAGCAAGTATTCTTGGCGTTCTTTGTGGTGGTGCATTTGCAGGAATTCCAGGCATGTTTCTTTCATTACCACTATTGGCTGTTTTGAAAATAATTTTTGATCATTCCAATGGTTTAAAACAATGGGGTGTACTTTTGGGAAACGGAAAAAAATAAAATATTTACATTACTAATCTGAGTATTATGAAAAAAAACATGGGTAGTCTAGATCGATTTATCCGATTGGCTGTGGTGATGTTGATAAGCTTTCTTTCCATGAAAGCGGTTATTAATGGAACGCTCAGCTTGATTTTATTAGGTGTTTCCATCATTTTTTTGTTGACAAGTTTAATTGGTTATTGTCCATTATATTCTGTTTTTGGCATTCAAACTTGTCCAAAAGACAAAAAATGACGTACAAGAAAAAAGGGTTGAAACTTAATCAGTTCAACCCTTTTACTTTATGAATATAAGTTTCAATTAGTAACCTCTTCTTTCTTTTCTTTCCATGTAATTCATAAACGCACGGTTCACTACACGATTACCCCCTTGAGTCGGATAGTTCCCTGTAAAATACCAATCTCCTTTATTGTGTGGGCAAGCATCATAAAGCCCTTCAATGGATTGATAGATTAAATCCACTTCAGCATTCACATCATCAGGTTTGAGCATAACAGCAATTTTTTTACTGATTTGTTCAGGCGTGAAAGGATCATAAATGGCTTTGACAAAATTCTGTTGACTCAAAGTATTGTCCGCTTCTGCTTGCAAGCATTTTTGATAAGTATCTTCAATGATTTGGTCTTGATGATTGTCTTTCAAAAGTTTAATGGCTGCCTGAAAAGCAATGAAATCGCCCATTCTGCTCATGTCAATACCATAACAATCGGGATAACGGATTTGAGGGGCAGACGAAACAATCACAATTCTTTTTGGTCCAAGGCGGTCAAGCATTTTGATGATACTTTCACGAAGTGTTGTCCCTCGAACAATGGAATCATCTATGATGACCAAAGTATCAATACCTTTTTTAATGGTACCATAAGTGATGTCATAAACATGCTGCACCATTTCATTTCGGGATGCATCTTCTGTAATAAAAGTTCTTAGTTTGACATCCTTGATGGCTATTTTTTCGATGCGAACTCTTCGACTAATCAATTCTCGCATTTCATCTTCAGAAAGATTTTTTGAAGTTATTTTTTGAATTTTTATATCGTTCAAATAATCTTCTAATCCTTTTATCAAACCATAAAAAGCCGTTTCAGCTGTGTTAGGAATGAAAGAAACGATAGTGTTTTTTAAATCGTAGTTAATGAGGTCTAATACTTTACCAGCAAGGTTTCTACCAAGATTCATGCGTTCTTGAT
This sequence comes from uncultured Flavipsychrobacter sp., assembly GCA_964576425.1. Lineage (GTDB taxonomy): Bacteria > Bacteroidota > Bacteroidia > Chitinophagales > Chitinophagaceae > JAFIGV01. The sequence continues at coordinate 2,648 of CAZNVQ010000032.1, forward strand.
AAATGTCGGCATCACTTCCTCTACTGAAATAAATTCTTTCAAAGCTGCATGCTTTTTTCTCGCCTGCAGGAAGTATTTCAGCATTTTCAAATTCTCCATTATTATTGACTATGATAGCATGTCCAGGTTGCAATTCTTGAATGTCATCCAGCTGCAAATTGAAAGTGGTCATCAAAGCAGGTCTTTCTGAAGCAGCAATTACTACTTCATCATCTTTGTAGTAAAAAGCAGGACGAATGCCATTAGGGTCTCTTAACACAAAGCTGTCTCCATTTCCTACAAGTCCACCACAAACATAACCACCTTCAAAGTTGTCCGCCGCATGTTTCAAAACCTCTTTCATGTTGAGGTTTTCAGGGTTTTTGTCGTCTTCTTGACAGAGATAGTAATGGACAGTTTCAATCATGGCACCCAAGTCGCTTTCTTTAATGGAAGTCGTGGGGTGATTACCTAACTTATTAAACATTTCATCTGTATTAATAAGGTTGAAATTGCCTGCCATCGACAAATTTCTTGTTGGGTTGATGTCTGTTTTAATGAATGGATGACAGAATTCAACATTGTTTCTTCCTTGAGTGCCATAGCGCAAATGTCCCAGCATGATTTCACCCATGAAGCGCATATAACCCTTCATGAGTCCAGGATGTTTGCTGAATTCGGGATACATTTTTTCCATTTCACTCACTTCTTGGTTGAGGTTTTGGAAAATGGAAGCAATAGCTCCAGAACCATTTTGGCGTTGGCGGTACATGAATTGATGTCCAGGTGAAATGTTCAATTTCACTGTTGCGATGCCAGCACCATCTTGACCACGATTGTGCTGTTTTTCCATCAATAAATAAAGCTTGTTCAATCCATAAAATGCAGTACCATACTTTTGGTGGTAAAATGCCAATGGTTTTAGAAGGCGGATATAAGCCAGGCCACACTCGTGGCGAATTGCATCAGACATGAGGCTGTAAAGATAATAAGCTTTAAACTTGTTGCACGAATCAAAAATTGGATTTACAAAACTAAAACAGTTTTAATATATTTATTTAATTTAATTAATTGAGCTAATGATTAAGCTTAGTCCAATGGTAAAAAGACATATTGCTGAAAATCTTTGCATGTAAATAATTCTTTTCGGTGTCAATTTTTTTCGAATTGCATCGGCTAGAAAAACTTTTAGAAAATCGATTCCTAAAATGATGCCCAAGCAGGTGCTAAAGAGCAACAAACGATAAGTTGTAGAAGAATGGACGCTTATTGCTGTAACGGCTGCAAGCCATGTGATGATAACGCCTGGATTGAAAGTGTTGATTGCAAAACCAGTGAGCCAAATATTGAAATATTGCTTTTTAGAAATGGATTTTTGCTCAGTTTCTGGGCTTTGTGGGTTTGATTTTTTGAAAATTCCTATAATGCCGATAAGCATTAAAACTAGCGCTCCTACAATCGAAATTGGAGTTTCGAATCTTTGAAGCTGGACAAGCCAATGAGCAGCAAGATTGGCAATAGTCACATATAGAAAATCGCTAACAGATACGCCAAATACGAAGGCTAAGCCTGCTTTGTAGCTATGATTGAGGCTATATTTAAGGATGGCAAACAAGGTTGGTCCAACCGAAATAGCCATGAACATACCGAGAAGTAAACCCTTTATTACAGCATCAAGCATATAAAAATTATAAGTTTTAGTTCCTAAATTGAGCTGTTAATTTTCTCGTGTTTTCATCTAATGTTTCAATAGTTACCCAAACAAAAGGCTTAGGAAAAAGAGGGTATGCTTTTTCTGGCCATTCAACTAAAGAATAGGAATTGGATTGCAATAGAGCATCTTCGATGCCCGCTTGAATAGCTTCTTCCACAGAATTTAATCGATACCAATCCATGTGAAAAATAATTTTATCAGCGCCATTTTCATTGAAATGATATTCATTGATGATGGAAAATGTAGGACTACTCACGGCATCTTCAACTTTTAAATATTCGCATAAATGATGAATGAAAGTGGTTTTCCCAGCGCCCATTTCACCACTAAATGCAATAATTCGATACTGATGAACGCATTGCCAAAATTGATGCATATCATCATTTATGTTCGATAAATTGAATGAAATTTGTAAAAGTGTTTTCGTCATACTCATGCGAAATTACTGCTAAACTTGTTTATAAACATGGAAAATAATATATCAGTTCAGGTTGAGGGGATGACTTGTGGCAATTGTGCCTTAACTATCACCAAGCT
>CAZNVQ010000032.1:4977-14663 GCA_964576425.1 uncultured Flavipsychrobacter sp.
TGGCATTGGCTTCATCATCCAATGGTTCAATGGTTATTGTCTACACCAGTTTTTATAATTGGTTGTTATGTTTTTTTACCAAGTGCTTATAGATCAGTAAAAGTAGGAATTCCTAACATGAATGTGCTCATTATCATTGGCGCAATGGCAGCATATTTCTATTCACTTTTAGGTTGGTTATATTATCCTGAACAAGCACATGATTTTTTGTTTTTTGAAACAACTGCATCTATAATAACATTAGTTATGCTGGGCAATTGGCTGGAACACAAAACGGTAAAATCAACTACTCAAGCCATAGATGAATTGGTAAAATTACAGCCTCAATATGCTAAAATCGTTTTGACCGATAGTATTGGTAAGCAATCCATTCTTGAAGTCGAAAGCAAGTTTGTGAAAAAAGATGATGTGGTATTGGTGAATAAAGGAGATACCATTCCAGTTGATGGTGAAATTTTTTTTGGTGAAGCACAAATTGATGAACACATGATTACAGGTGAAAGTCTTCCTGTACATAAAACATTGCAACAGAATGTAGTAGGGGGAACCTTATTGTTGGACGGAAACATTAAAGTCAAAGCGACTGCAGTAGGCAATTCTTCTGTTTTGGCTCAAATTATTAAAATGGTTCGCGAGGCACAAGCCGTGAAACCACCGTTGCAAAAATTAGCAGATAAAATAAGTGCCATATTTGTTCCAGTTGTTCTTGGAATTGCGATACTTACTTTTTTGATCAATTATTTTGGTGTTCATACTGGACTTGGAACAGCAATGATGAGAAGCATTGCCGTTATGGTGATTTCATGTCCCTGTGCAATGGGTTTAGCTACGCCAGCCGCAGTAGCAGTGGGTTTGGGGCGTTCTGCAAGAAATGGTATGTTGATAAAAGGAGGTGATACTTTGTCTTCAATGAAAAAAATAAAACAAATTGTTTTTGACAAAACAGGAACGCTAACAACTGGGGATTTAAAGATTGCTTCCTTTATTGCTGATATTGATGAAACCTACTTCAAGCAAATGGTAGTGGCAATCGAACAACATTCTTCACATCCCATTGCAAAGTCTATAACTGCACAGTGGAAGGATAATGGAAATGTAGAGTTTATTAGCATTGAAGAACTACAAGGTAAGGGGATGAGAATGAAAGATAAGGAAGGGAATGTTTGGTGTTTAGGTTCTCAGAAATGGCTGCATAAAGAAGAAACTAAAAATGTTGGATTTGATTTGTATTTATACAAAAATCAAATTTTTGTTGGTGCGATGATGATTAGCGATGCACTTCGCGATGATGCAGTTCAAACTATTGATGAGTTAAAAAAAATGGGTTTTAAAACTATTTTGTTAAGTGGGGATAAAGCTTCAAAAGTAAGTTCCTTAGCTGCTCAAATTGGTATTGATGAATTTTATGCCGAGCAAAGTCCGGAACAGAAGAAAATTAAATTAGATGAACTAATGTCCCTTGCACCAACAGCGATGGTTGGCGATGGAATCAATGATGCTCCTGCTTTGGCACGTGCAACAATTGGAATTGCTTTGAGCGAATCAACCCAAATTGCGATACAATCTGCAAATGTTATTTTATCAAATAATCAATTGTCCACATTGCCTAAAGCTATTAGACTTGGACGTTTCACCGACCAAACTATTCAGCAAAATTTATTTTGGGCTTTGATTTATAATGTTGTTGCTATTCCTGTAGCAGCATTTGGATTTTTGTCACCAGTTGTAGGTGCTGGCGTAATGGCTTTGAGTGATGTTATATTAATAATTAATTCTCTTCGTTTAAGTTTTCGTCGAATAGATTAATTTATTTGTCGTCATAAGTTTGTCTTTTTATATATGATGCTGTAATTTCTAACAGAAACTTCCTAATTTGCCCATATGTATTCTATAAAAAAGCACAGTATTCTTTTTATTGGTTTATCTTTAATGTTTGCTTTTCAGGCTTGTACTTCTGTGAAGTCAGCGGCAACATCATCAAAAGGCGAAAGCGTGATTGAAAAAACTACGGTTCGTCAAAATCAAGAACAAAATGATGCGCCACCTGAGGGAATTCATCCCTCAAAATCGCCTAAAACAAATCCAAATTCTCAATCTCAACTACAACCATCTGGGATTTTACAAGACAAATAATCAATCTTTATAATGAAAAAAATAGTAAACATCTCTTTTTTGTTGTGCGCTTTGATGGCATCAACAATTTCCAATGCGTATCAAGGCGTTTGGTCTCAGTTGCCGCAGGGTCAGGCTGTTGCTTCAAAAGGTGAAAGAAAAATAATTCCACAAGAGGCAAAAATTTTTGGTGCTACAAACTATTTGAAGAATCAGCTTTTTAATCTTTCAAATAATCAAGACCAAGCTCAAATTATCGATTTGCCTAACCCAGAAGGTGGTTATTATCAATTTAAAGTTTGGAAAAACGAATTCATGTCCGATGGGCTTAGTCAGAAGTATCCTAATATAAAAACATTTTCAGGATACCGACTGGACAATAAATCAGTAACTGTAGCTTTAGATTACACTGAGTTTGGTTTTCATGCCATGGTTATTGATGGAGAAAATACCTATTTTATAGATCCGTATTCCAATGAAAATGATGGATTTTATACGGTTTACTACAAAAAAAATTATACTAGACCTGTTAATCAATTAATGTCTTGTGGTTTCACAACAGAATTAGCGGAAGCACAGCAAGCATTAAACCTAACAACTGATGGGCTTCCACCAATTCAATATAAAGTAAACGGAGCTAATTTAAAAACTTACAGATTGGCACTGTCATGTACTGGTGAATATGCGGTTGCAGTTGCAGGAACAACACCAACAAAACCTGCTGTATTGAGCGCAATGATTACTTCAGTAAATCGTGTTTCTGGCGTTTATCAACGTGAGATTGCAGTGAGTTTACAATTGATTCCAAATACGGATACGTTGATTTATTTAGATGGAACTGCAGACCCTTTTAGTAATGCTAATGGAAGCACGATGCTCAATCAAAATCAAAATACAGTAACAACAAGAATTGGAACAGCAAATTACGATATTGGGCATGTGTTTAGTACTGGCGGTGGTGGTATAGCTAGCCTTGGTTGTGTTTGTAAATCAAGTGTAAAAGCACAAGGTGTTACAGGTAGTGCAAATCCAATTGGTGATCCTTTCGATATTGATTATGTTGCTCATGAAATGGGACATCAATTTGGTGGAAATCATACTTTCAATGCCAATACCGGGAGTTGTTCTGGAAATGGTAGTTCAAGCGCGGCCTATGAGCCTGGAAGTGCAACAACAATTATGGGTTATGCAGGAATTTGTGGAACTGCAAACGATTTACAACCTAATAGTGATCCCTATTTTCACGCAATTAGTTTAAGTGAAATATCAAATTATATTAGCTTAACATCAGGTGGTGCAGCTTGTCCTGTTGTTACGCCGTCTGGTAACACACCGCCACAAGTCGCTCCTTTCTCAAAATCTTATTGGATTCCTGAATTAACACCATTTGAAATCACTGCACCTGAAGTTACAGATAGTGATAATGATACATTGACTTATTGTTGGGAGCAATGGAATCGTGGAGATTTCAGATCTAGTTTTTCTGTTGTAAGATTACGTGGTCCAATTTTTAGAACCTTTAATCCTACAACAAATAACACAAGAATTTTCCCTCAAATTTCAAAAGTGCTAGCAGGCGTAACAAGTTATCTTGGTGAAAAATTACCTGACACAAATCGTTATTTAACATTCAAATTAACTGTTCGTGATATCTACAATGGACTTGGAACTTTTAATTTTCCTGATGATACTATTCATCTTGATGTAGATACGAATGGAGCATTCAAAGTTACCAGCCAAAATACTCCTCAGGTTTATACAGGCGCCTCAAACCAATTAATTGAATGGAATGTTGCAAATACTAATCAAGCTCCTGTAATGTGTGATTCTGTAGAAATATTTATGTCTGACGATGGTGGGTTAACTTACCCATATGTTGTATCATCAGGAACACCAAACGATGGTTCTGAAACATTGTTGATTCCAAATATTGCAACTACAAAGGGCAGATTTAAAGTGAAGGGAAAAAATAATGTTTTCTTTAATGTGAATATGGCTAATTTCACTGTTACATTTAACACAGCCGTAGCTGATTTAAATTTTTCTGAAACAATTGAAATTTCACCAATTCCAGCAACTAATGATGTATTGTTGACCAACAAAAGCAATTCAATATTAGATGTTAAAATTATAAATACTGTTGGTCAAGTTTTATGGTCAAACAAGCTTCACAATAACTTGAAATTAGATGTGAGTCAATGGTCAAGAGGTGTTTATTACCTTCAGTTTACTGAAAATTCTGGTAAGAAATCTGCAAAACCATTAGTACTTCAATAAGTTATAAATATGGTTTAATAATAGAAAGGCTGTCCATAAGAGACAGCCTTTTTTGTTCAAAAGTTTTATTATTCTAATTCAAGTTTAAGGAATCTAGCTGTATGACTTTCAATTGATTTGACAATCATTTCTGGTGTTCCTTTAGCCACTACATGACCACCACCATTACCGCCTTCTGGTCCCATATCAATAACATAATCTGCAACTTTTACTACATCTAAATTATGTTCAATTACTAAAACAGTATTGCCTCTATCTACTAATTTGTTGAGCACACCTAGTAATAATTTTATATCTTGAAAATGTAATCCTGTTGTTGGTTCATCAAGAATATAAATGGTCTGTCCGGTATCTCTTTTGCTTAATTCTGTAGCAAGTTTTACCCGCTGTGCTTCGCCACCACTCAGTGTTATAGCACTTTGTCCTAAACTTATATAACCTAAACCTACTTCTTGTAATGTTTTGATTCGCTTGAATAAATAAGGAACATTGACAAAAAAATCTACAGCTTCATCAACATTCATTTGTAAAACTTCGGCAATAGATTTTCCCTTGTATCTAATTTCAAGTGTTTCTCTGTTGTATCGCTTACCCTGACATTGTTCACAAGGTACAAACACATCTGGTAAGAAATTCATTTCAATGACTTTTGTGCCACCACCCATGCAAGTTTCACACCTTCCTCCTTTGACATTAAATGAAAATCTACCCGCTGCATATCCTCTTATTTTTGCCTCAGGAACTTGAGCAAATAATTGTCTAATTTCATTGAAAAAGCCACAATATGTTGCTGGATTACTTCTTGGTGTTCTACCAATTGGGCTTTGGTCTATTTCAATAACTTTATCAATATTTTCTAAACCTAAAACCTTTTTGAAAGGCATTGGTTGTTGTTTGAAGTTATGATAACAATGTTTGCCCAATATTGGATAAAGCGTTTCATTGATTAATGTACTTTTCCCACTTCCTGAAACACCACTAACGCAAATAAAAGTTCCTAATGGCAATTTAATAGATACATTTTTAAGATTGTTTCCAGTTGCGCCAGTGAGTTCAATATGTTTCCCATTGCCTTTTCTTCTTTCTTTTGGAATTTCAATAGATAAACTTTGATTAAGATAGCCAGCAGTGGTCGTATTTTCTTTAATTACAGCTTCAGGTTTTCCCTGACTTACTATTCTTCCACCATGAATGCCAGCAGCAGGACCAATGTCGATAAGATGGTCGGCAGCCATCATGATATCTTTATCATGTTCAACCACTAAAACAGAATTGCCAGTATCTCTTAAATTCTTTAGTGCGTGAATTAATTTTTGATTGTCGCGTTGATGTAGCCCAATACTTGGTTCATCAAGGATATAAGTTATTCCAGTAAGTTGAGAACCAATTTGAGTGGCCAATCTAATTCGTTGTGATTCGCCACCACTAAGTGTTCTAGTACTTCTATTTAAGGTCAAATAATGAAGTCCAACATCTAATAAGAAACTAAGTCTATCTCTAATTTCTTTTAAAATATCTTTAGCAATTAAGTTTTGTTTGTCGCTTAATCGACTTTCAATTTCTGCAAACCAATTGGCCAATTCTTGCAAGGATAGTTGTGACAAGGAAGCAATATTATCATGATCGATTTTAAAAAAAAGACTTTCTTTTTTCAATCTTGCCCCTTCGCATTCTGGACAAGTATTGAGTTGCATAAAAGTCTCAGTCCAATCTCTAATAGACTCAGAGGTTGTTTCATTGAACCAACGAATAATCATATTGACAACACCTTCATATTCTTGGTTTTCAACAGGATTTAAGGTCATTTCACCATCAGAAGATTCGTAGGTGATGATACCTTCTTCGTTGCCATAAAGCAGAATGTTTAAAAGGTTTTCAGGAATATCTTTTATAGGTTTGTTCGTGGGAATTTTATGTTTTTTTGCAAGTGTTGAAATTTGTTGAAATGCCCATGAAGTTCTTTCAGCACCCAAAGGGACAATGGCACCATCGACTATTGATTTTGTTGAATCTGGCAGAACTTCTTGTAGATTAATTTGATGAATATTGCCTAAGCCCTTGCATTTTGGACAAGCGCCATAAGGGGAATTAAAAGAAAAGGTATTTGGTGATGGCTCTTCGTATGAAATGCCAGTTTCGGCACACATTAATTGCTTACTGTATTGAGCTAAAATATTGGTATCTGCATTCAACACAAACATCAATTCTTTACCCAATTGTAAAGCTTTTTGAACACTTTGACTGATGCGAAGTTTCGAATCTTCAGTTACCTTCAGCCTGTCAATCACTAATTCTATGTCATGGACTTTGTAGCGGTCGAGCTGCATTTTTTCTTTCAAGTCCACAATCACACCATCAATTCTGACTTTAATATAACCTTGTTTTCTCAACTGCTCAAATAGTTCTCTATAATGTCCTTTTCTTCCACGAACAACAGGGGCTAATAAAACTATTTTACCCTCTTTAAAATTTTCAAATAAATGGTTTACAATTTCTTCTTCGGAAAATTTCACCATCTTTTTCCCGGTGTTGAAAGAATAAGCTTCTCCAATTCTAGCAAACAAAAGTCGCATGAAATCGTAAACCTCTGTTACAGTGCCTACAGTACTTCTAGGGTTTCTATTGGTTGTTTTTTGTTCAATTGAAATGACTGGAGAAAGCCCAGAGATTTTATCAACATCTGGTCGTTCTAAGTCGCCCATGAATTGCCTTGCATACGAAGCAAAGCTTTCCATGTAACGCCTTTGACCTTCTGCAAAAATGGTGTCGAAAGCTAAAGAAGATTTACCACTTCCACTGATGCCTGTAATGACAACCAATTTGTTTTTCGGAATGTTGACATCAATATTTTTAAGGTTGTGAACTCGAGCACCAAGAATTTCGATTTGGTTGTTAGGCATGAAGTGAAATTGAATATTGTAGTGTTAGAAACGATTATTGCGGTAATTAGTTGTAGGAATCAATAACTTCTGTCTATGACATAGTTAACCAATTCTTCCATTGCATTTCTCTCGGGAGTTTCTGGATAGTGTTTCAAAAGAGTTAAAGCTTCATTTTGATAATCTTTCATTTTTTGAAATGCGTATTCAATGCCACCAGACTTTTTAACGATTTCAATTACCTCATTTACTTTTTGCCTATTGGTGTTTTCATTCTTTATTATATATATTATTTTCTTTTTTGTCTCTTTATCACATTGTTGCAAAGTGTAAATCAAAGGAAGCGTCATTTTCTTTTCTTTAATGTCAATTCCCGTTGGTTTTCCGATGTTGGAGTCGCCATAGTCGAATAAATCATCTTTGATTTGAAAAGCGATACCAACCTTTTCACCAAAACTTCTGAAAAAATCAGCGGCAGCTAAGTCGTCTGTGCCAGAGTAGGCGCCGGCAGCACAAGCCGCAGAAAGTAAAGAAGCTGTTTTAGCACGTATTATTTCAAAATATATATCTTCTTTGATGTCAAGTTTTCTGGCTTTCTCCATTTGTAGAAGCTCGCCCTCGCTCATTTCTTTGACCGCTCTCGAAGTGATTTTTAAAATTTCAAAATCATCATTTTCTAAGGAAAGCAGCAAACCTTTTGAGAGCAGGTAATCACCAACAAGAACGGCAATTTTATTTTTCCACAAGGCATTTATAGAAAAAAAGCTTCTACGAATCATGGAATTGTCCACTACATCGTCATGTACCAAAGTTGCTGTATGTAATAATTCAATGAGCGAACCAGCACGGTAGGTCTTGTCGTTAATTTTGCCAGCTATTTTTGCAGACAAGAAAACGAACATTGGTCGCATTTGCTTGCCCTTTCGATTTATGATGAATTTTAATATTTTATCAAGCAACGCATTGTTGCCTTTGGCGCTTTCAGCAAATTTTTTTTCAAATAATGTCAATTCTTCACTTATAACACTTTTAACTAATTGCATGAATTGCCGTTTTTGTTTTTAATTGAAGGCAAATTTCGTAGAACGAATTGAATCATACAGAAAAAATTGAGATTATAATTTGGTTAAGTGCTATAAATTTTAAAAAAAGTTTCTTTATTTTGTTTTTACTATCGCCGAAGCTATCTTTGTAGCTAAGATATATTAAAATTCATAAAATAAAGCATCTTTTATGTTTGACAAAAAGTACCTATTACTAGCAGCTTTCTGCGCTTTGTTCTCGGTTAACCAATCGGAGGCACAGGAAAACACTGCAACCAATACTGGTTTGACTGGTAAGGATATGACATATAGAGGTGAAAATTATGACTTACTTGATTCTAATTTTTATACAGGTAAAAGGCTAGATCAGTACCGTCGTTATATAAATCACCAAACTGTATTTCCACCCAAGCCTAATAATATGTGGGAAATTGGCATTAGCGCTGGTTTCTCGAATATTTTTGGTGATATGCCTTCTCAGAGTTTTCTAACTGCAAAAAAACCTATGAATGCTGTTGGTTTAGGTCTAACTGTTCGTAAATCAATTGGTTACTTCTTAAGCGTTAGAGGTCAATTTTTAATTGCCAATGCAACTGGTATGGACTATCGTCCTCACTATTTGAACGAAAAACCTTGGACAGGTTTAAACTATCCCAATGCCTCTTTTATTTACAACAACTACAAGACTTCTGTCATGGAAGGTTCTGTTCAATTAGTAGGTGCATTAAACAACATTAATTTTCACAATGGCAAAAACAAAATGAGCATTTATGGATTCATAGGTGGAGGCCTTATGAGTGTTAAAGTTGGTGTTAACGCACTTGATGCTAATGGACAAACCTATAAATTCGCACCAAACTTACAAACTACATATGCTGGTATTACAGGCTATCCTGGTTCAGGTGTTAATGCTGTGAATTATGATGATCGTAAAATTGTTTATGATCAACTCAATAGTATGTTAGATGACACTTATGAAAGTGATCCCTATAATAACACTAGTAATGGTACTAGCAAAAGCAAAATTCTACCGGTAATTACAACTGGGCTTGGTGTTCAATTTAAAGTAAACAATAGATTTGCTATTCAATTTGAAGAAAAATTAAGTTTCACAGGTGATGATTTGCTAGATGGATCTAGGCTACAAAGCACAGAAGCTGGAACTTTGTCACCAAGCAGTGATGTTTATAACTATGCTTCTGTTGGATTAAATTATAGCATTGGTAATAAAAGTAAAAAAGTGGCTCCATTGTGGTGGGTTAATCCTTTGGATCATGCTTACAGTGAGTTGAGTGATCCTCGCCACATGCGTGTTCCTGATGCCGTTTTAGTTGACACTGACAATGATGGTGTTGCTGATCAATTTGATAAATGC
>CAZNVQ010000032.1:14673-16147 GCA_964576425.1 uncultured Flavipsychrobacter sp.
TGCCCTGGTACACCTGACGGCGTTGCTGTTGATCCTCGCGGATGTCCAATGGATACTGATGGTGATGGTGTTCCTGATTTCAGAGATAAAGAATTAATTACACCAACTAATTGTCAACCAGTTGATGCTGATGGAGTTGGTAAATGTCCTTGTCCTGATGGATGTGAAGGAAAAGAAAGCACAAAAGAAACTAAACCAAACTGTGGTAATATCAGTTCAGGTAATTTGAACTTCTCTGGAAATTCAAGTGCAATCACTCCTGTATTGAAAACTCAATTGGCCAATATTGCTAACCAAATGAAGGCAAACCCAACTTGTAAGCTTGTGTTCATTGGTAATGGTAGCGATAGCAAGTTGAAGCAACAAAGAAGTTGGGATCGTGTAAATGCATTGATTTCTCACATGAGCGATATGCATGGAATTGATAGAAACAGATTCATTTTCCAATATGGTGGAAATGGTGATGCTAACACGGTTATCTTCCGTTCTGCAAACGAAGGAGAAGAGGGTCCTTCAAATGTAGCTCCTCCGTTCCCTAATTTGAGAAAAGACTAATTCAATTGTTCAAATTAATCATAAAAAAAGCCCCTGAAATGGGGCTTTTTTAGATTTACTAAAGAAGTTAAAGAAATTATCAGGATTGATGATAGGCAATTAAACCTTCTATAGGGCTTTGTGTAATGATGCCCAATTCGAGTTCATATTGTTCGCAAAGGCTATTGATTACATCTTTAAATGCAAATGCAATAGAACCTGTGAAATGGATTGGAGCTTTCCAGCTTTGTCTGTATTTAAAAATATGTGTACTGAAAAAGTCCATCAAACAATCTTCAATAATGTTTTCTACCATGTAATGCCCTCTATTCTCAACAAGAATTTTTGAAAATTGTGCTAAATAACGATTGGGGAAAGCTTGCGTATAAATCGTAGCTATTATTTCTTGAATGTTACTGCCAAACAAAGTTTCAAAGGCAGTCATTAGTTCATTATCAAAAGTTTTATAGGCATAATATTGTAGTACTTTTTTACCCAAATAATTGCCACTGCCTTCATCTCCTGCAATGTAACCAAGTGAAATATGTTTGTCGATAATTTGGTTGCCATCATAAAAGCAAGAATTGCTTCCAGTACCTAAAATGCATGCAATCCCTTCTTTTTTTTGACAAAGACTTCGAGCGGCAGCCAGTAAATCAGATGAAACATATAGCACTTTAATTGAGAAAAAATGAAAAAGAATTGCTTTCATCCTTTCTACTAATTGTTCGTTTGCAATACCTGCACCATAGTACTGAATCTCATCAATTGAACTAAAGGAACTTAAATTATTTCCAAGCTCCGTTTCAATACAAGAAATTATTGCTTCATTAGATTGTAGTCTTGGGTTGATTCCAGATGTTTTAAATTTCGATACATTATTATCGCTATCGATAAAACACCAATCAGTTTTTGTTGAGCCACTTTCAATGATAAGTTT
>CAZNVQ010000032.1:16247-21996 GCA_964576425.1 uncultured Flavipsychrobacter sp.
AAGTTGCAAGAAAGTTTAAGAAATAAAAGAGACCTAAAATTTACTGGTGAACGTTCGGATAGGCTGGAGCAATTGATTGATTTAATTAAAGAACGATATGTAGATACTATTGCTACCGATGACCTTTATAACGTTGCTGTTGCTGGAATTATTAATCGCCTAGATCCTCATACAGTCTATATTCCAGCTGAGAATTTAACTGCAGTTAATGAAGAATTGGAGGGAAGCTTTTTTGGAATTGGAATTGAATATTCATTGGTTACGGACACAATTACTGTTACTGATGTTTTGAATGGGTCTCCTGCTCAACAAGCTGGAATGACCATCGGTGATCAAATCTTTAAGGTTAATGACTCTATTGTTTCCGGTAAATCTATTACTAGCGAGGGTGTTACTAAACTTCTGCGTGGCGCTTATGATTCCGAAGTTTTGGTATTAGTATCAAATGTTTTCAATAAAAAACAGAAAAAATTAAAGATTAAAAGAGGCAGCATTCCAATCTCAAGCATTGATGCTAGTTTCATGATAAATGATTCCTTAGGTTATATTCGAATCAATAAATTTAACGCTACTACATATGAAGATTTTATGCTGGCAATCAAAAACTTAAAAGCAAAAAAAATGACTCAGTTGGTGCTGGATTTGAGACAAAATCCAGGTGGCTACTTAGATGCTGCTATTAATATTGCGGATGAATTTATTGGCGGTAATCCCTTATTAGTTTATACAAAAGGGAAATCTTCTTCAAAAATTGAATACAAGGCTGGTAAACCTGGAGTCTTTGAACAAGGTAAATTGTTTGTTTTGATTGATGAACAATCAGCTTCAGCAAGTGAAATTTTAGCTGGAGCAATTCAAGATTTAGACAGAGGAATTATTATTGGAAGAAGAAGTTATGGCAAAGGTTTAGTTCAAGAGCAGTTTGATTTACAAGATGGTTCTGCTTTGCGATTGACAGTTGCAAGGTATTATACCCCTTCAGGAAGATGTATTCAACGATCGTATAAAGAGGGGAATGAGCAATATGCACATGATTTTGAACAAAGATTAGAAGACGGTGAATTAACAGGAGCTTCGAAGGCAACACTTGCGGACACTGCAAAATATTTTACGACTAGCAAAAGGGTTGTTTATGGTGGTGGTGGCATCACTCCTGATGTAATGGTAGCTTATGATTCTAGTATGCTCAACATCAATGCCTTACATTTCATAAATTCAGAATGGTTTGAACGTAAGCTTTGGGGCTATTATGTGAATCATTTTAGTGAATTGAAAAAAATGACAACGCCAAAAAAGTTTATGCAAAGTTTTAAAGTGGAGTTGATGATGGAACAAATCTATCATGACCTACCTTCCACTTTAACTAAAGTTGGTCAAAAGATTGCAGAAAGTAAAAAAATAAAGCAGTACGTTAATGTTCAAGCTAAAGCAATTTTAGCAAAAAGGCTTTTTCAAAATAATGGTTACTATCAAGCGCAATTGACTGTTGATCCTATGTTTAATAAGATTCAAGAATTGAGCTTTTCGAAATTAGGTAAATGATCGAGCCATTTAATTTCATTTTTGTTGCTTGCATCAGCACAAAAAAATTGATGCCCATTGGTTAAAAGCCAGAAAGGTGCATTCAGAATATTGTTGTATTGTAATAATTGATGAAAGGTTTCATTACTCACAGGAACATTGGGTTCTTTGACTTCTACCAAAAGCCAAGGTTGGTGCTGTCTGTTATATACTACTAGGTCAAACCGCTTATTCTTTTGATGAAATAGTATTTTCTTTTCAACAGCAATAAGTGAAGTTGGGTAATTCAAGTGTTTAGTGAAAAAATGTAAGAGACATTGTCTAACATATTCTTCGGGTGTGAGATGAAACCATTTTTTTCTGATGATGTCAAATACTTTTGTTTTTCCTTCAACCACTTTCAACTTTGGTTGATATTCCATGAGCTGTTCAGCAAGTGACACTATAGATTATTTTTAAGTGTTCAAAATTAATGATTCCAAACTAATGCATCATTTTTTGTAATTTCAATCCTAAAAGAATTGAAACGATGAAGACAAAACAAGAAATTACTGAAAATTGGTTACAGCGTTACACTGGACAAGCACTTCAAGATTTTGGTCAATACATATTGCTATGTAATTTCAGTAATTATGTGCAAATGTTTGCTAAAAAGTATAAAGTCAAAGTTGTTGGTCAAGATAAACCTATGCAATGTGCAACAGCTGAAGGCATAACAATTATTAATTTTGGCATGGGAAGTCCTTCTGCTGCAACAATGATGGACTTGCTTTCTGCGATTTCGCCAAAAGCTGTTTTGTTTTTAGGCAAATGTGGAGGTTTGAAAAAAAAGAACAATGTTGGTGATTTGATATTGCCAATTGCTGCTATAAGAGGAGAGGGTACAAGCAATGATTATTTTCCGCCAGAGGTTCCAGCAATGCCTGCTTTCGCTTTGCAGAAAGCTATTTCAACTACAATAAGAGATAATGCTCAGGATTATTGGACTGGAACTGTATATACCACCAATAGAAGAGTTTGGGAACATGACGAAGACTTCAAATCTTATCTCAGAAAAATTAGAGCTATGGCCATTGATATGGAAACTGCTACTATTTTTTCTGTTGGATTTGCTAATAAAATTCCAACTGGAGCATTACTTTTAGTTTCCGATCAACCAATGATTCCAGAAGGGGTGAAAACAGAGGAAAGTGATAAAAAAGTTACTAAGAATTTTGTGGATTTGCATTTGAAAATCGGAATTGAGTCATTGCATCAAATGATGAATAACGGCTTGACGGTAAGACACTTAAAGTTCTAATTCATGCAAGAAAATCAAATTCTTAAAGTAGCTGAATTAGGTATTTCCTTAAAAAATGACACCGCTCTTCAACTAGTTCACAATTTATCTTTTACACTTAATAAGAAAGAAAGGTTAGCAATTGTCGGAGAAAGCGGTTCGGGAAAAACCCTGACAGCATTGAGTTTGGTTGGAATGCTGCCTGTCAATATTAAAATTGCTAGTGGTAAGATTGACTTTTCAAGCAGCAAAAATATTGCCTTGAATGATTTAACTGAAATACATTGGCAATCTATAAGAGGAAATGAAATTGGTTTTGTTTTTCAAGATCCAATGAGTTCTTTGAACCCAGTGATGCGAATTGGAAATCAGTTAAAAGAATCTATTACAACCCATCAAAAGATATCTAATGAGGACGCAAAGTTATTAGCGATAGATTGGTTGCGCAAAGTGAAGATTTTAGATCCTGAATTTATTTATAATTGTTATCCACATGAGCTTTCAGGAGGGCAGAAACAAAGAGTGATGATTGCGATGGCAATGTGCAATAGCCCAAAATTACTAATCGCAGATGAGCCAACAACAGCGCTAGATGCAACTGTTCAGAAAAGCATTATACAATTAATGCTTGACCTACAAAAAGAGACTGAAACAGGTATCTTATTTATTACACATGATTTATTATTTGCTTCAACTTTTGCCACTCATCTGTTAGTGATGAACAACGGCAAAGTGATGGAATATGGAACATGTGAACAAGTTATCAATCAGCCTAAAAGTAGTTATATAAAGGCCTTATTGTCTTGTCGCCCTCGACCGTCCATGAAAGGTCAGTTGCTGCCAACAGTTACAGATGCATTGTCAATAAGTGCTGAGGTAAATCAGCCGACCAGAATTAGCATAAAGGAAGCTCTAATTGAGGCAACACAAGATTTATTGTCCGTTGACAAGCTTAACATAATTTATTCAAAGGGTTTTAAGGTTTTGGGATGGAATAAGACGAGTCAAAAAATTGTTTCAGATGTAAGTTTTAAAATTAGAAAAGGTGAATCTGTTGGTCTAGTTGGAGAAAGTGGATGTGGTAAAACAACAATTGCTAAAGCCTTGCTAGGTTTGGTTCCACTAGTTTCAGGCGACATTTATTTTGAAGGTAAAAAGATTGATTATTCGAAATCTGAGGTAAGAAAAAATTTACCACTCCAAATTCAATTTATTTTTCAAAATCCATATGCTGCATTGAATCCAAGGAGAACAATTTTTCAACATCTTGCTGAACCTTTGTTATTTCATGAATTGGTGAGCAAAAATCAATTGAATGCAAAGGTTTTTAATTTGTTGGATAGTGTTGGTTTACCACAATCGGTATGCAATAAATATCCGCATCAATTTTCTGGGGGTCAGCAACAAAGAATTGTTATAGCAAGAGCGCTTGCTGTTACGCCTCAATTGCTAGTTTGTGATGAGATAGTTGCTTCTTTAGATGTAAGTGTCCAGGCTCAAATATTGAATCTATTACATCAATTAAAAGAGGAATATGCTTTGTCCTTGTTGTTCATTGCTCATGATATGGCTGTTGTGCATCATGTTTGTGACAAAATTATGGTTATGGATAATGGAAAAATTGTTGAGGTTGGCTCCGCAAAGCAGATTTATTTTCACCCTCAACAAGATTTCACTAAAACATTGATTCAAGCCAGCCTTTATTGATTGTTTTTTTTATTCGGAGTGGGTTCTTTCTTTTTTCTTCCTGCTTTCTTTAGTGCTTGATCTACGATCCATTCTATTTGAGCATTGACACTACGAAACTCATCTGCAGCCCATTTTTCAATGGCTTCGAATGCTTGTTCATCAATGCGCAAAACAAAATTCTTTTTACTCAAAATCCTAATTTTATAGTTTGAATTATTGGTGCAAAGTGCCAGTATTGACAACAGGTTGTGCTGCTTTTTCACCGCAAAGTACCACCATCAAATTACTCACCATTGCTGCTTTCTTTTCATCATCAAGTTCTACAATTTGTTTTTTGCTTAATTGCTCAAGAGCCATTTCAACCATGCCCACAGCGCCTTCTACAATTTTGAATCTCGCGGCAACAATTGCGGTTGCTTGTTGCCTTTGAAGCATAGCTCCGGCAATTTCTTGTGCATAAGCAAGGTGACTAATTCTTGCTTCTTGTGCTAAGATACCTGCTTGGGCAAGCCTTTCATTGAGTTCCTTTTCCAAAAGTTCATTTACTTTTTGACCACCTTCTCTTAGTGTAATTTGAGCATTCGCATCCTCAATATTATCATAGGCAAAACTTGTAGCAAGATTTCTTACCGCAGCTTCACTTTGTGTTTTTACATAAGCCATAAAATCAGCTACTTCATAGGCAGCTTTATAAGTGTCTTTAATTTGCCAAACAATAACAGCGCCAATTTCAATTGGGTTACCCATTTTATCGTTTACTTTTAAGGTTGGTGTGGCAAGGTTTTGAGACCTCAATGTCAGTTTGATGCTAGTAAAAAATGGATTTATAAAAAATAACCCATTGTCTTTTACCGTTCCTACATATTTCCCAAAAAGTGTTAGAACTCGAGAATGATTAGGTTGCACAATCATAATGCCTTTCCAAATCAATATGGTTAGAAAGATACATGGTATTGACATAGCCAACATTATTGGGGATTGTTCAACAAGGGTAAAACCGTAAATGGCAATGCCAAGACTGATGAACGAAACAAGAATGGCAAAATAGCCGTTTGAAGGTTTAATGATTTTTTCCATGATTAATATTTTAAAATGATATCAAAATGATATCAAAATTATAAACTTTTTTCATGTTGAACAAAAAATCTTTTTCTTTTCTAAAAACTGAGTTGGTAATGTGAATAATTTTTTTGGCTTGCTTTTTGGTAATGTACTTCATTATGAAAAACAAACGTATTACACTCGCAATTTTAGCTTTAT
>CAZNVQ010000033.1:0-10154 GCA_964576425.1 uncultured Flavipsychrobacter sp.
AGAAGGCAAACCACTTCCCTTAGATTTGCTGAAGGACTATTATAAAGAAATGAGTTGCGCCAGCATCGAAGAGCGCAAACACCGTTACGGCTTTCGTGACGACCGAGCTGATGTAATCGTACCGGCTCTTCAAATCTACATATCTGTTATGCGTTGGGTGGGCGCCGATGAAATTTATGTCCCTAAAATTGGTTTAGCGGATGGCATCGTAAAAATGTTGTACAAAGAACGTAGCTAAAAAACCTTTTCTTTCTGCTGCCAAAACTGAAATTTTTTCTGCCAACGTGAAATCTTGACTGACAAATCTGTGAGATTTCCTATCTAGTTTTTACTTTTACTGAAATTATGTCGCAAAAATACCACTCGGCACAAAATCTGATAACCCGTTGTTACAAATCTTTATTTCTAAATTTTAAAATTGTAATAGACTATGGCAAACAATGTGAACATCACGCCGCTTCACGACAGAGTTATCGTTAAAGCAGCACCTGCTGAAGAAAAAACTGCAGGCGGAATCATCATCCCTGACACAGCAAAAGAAAAACCACAACGTGGAACCGTAATCGCTGCAGGTCCTGGAAAAAAAGACGAACCAGTTACAGTTAAAGTAGGCGACACCGTGCTTTATGGCAAATACGCAGGAACTGAAATCAGCCTCGAAGGTGTTGATTATTTAATTATGCGCGAAAGCGACATTCTTGCAATTGTTTAATAAACGATTTTTTAAATCAATCATTAAATTTTAAAAATTATAATTCTTAAATATTATGGCAAAACAACTTTTCTTCAACACAGAAGCTCGTAATAAAATGAAGCGTGGTGTGGATATCCTCGCTGACGCAGTGAAAGTAACTCTAGGACCAAAAGGTCGTAATGTGGTTATTGAAAAGAAATTTGGTGCACCTGGCGTAACTAAGGATGGTGTTTCTGTTGCAAAAGAAATCGAATTAGAAGATGCAATTGAAAACCTTGGTGCGCAAATGGTGAAAGAAGTAGCGTCTAAAACTGCTGATGTTGCGGGTGACGGAACAACAACGGCAACTGTTTTAGCTCAATCTATTATCAACGAAGGATTGAAAAACGTGGCTGCTGGCGCAAATCCTATGGATTTGAAACGTGGTATCGACAAAGCGGTTACTGCTGTTGTCAATAATTTGAAAGCACAATCTGAAAAAGTGGGTAACGACAATCAAAAGATTGAACAAGTGGCTACTATTTCAGCTAACAACGACAACAACATCGGTAAGTTGATTGCACAAGCAATGGCTAAAGTGGGTAACGAAGGTGTGATAACAGTTGAAGAAGCAAAAGGAACAGACACAACTGTTGAAGTGGTAGAAGGTATGCAGTTCGATCGTGGATATTTGTCTCCATATTTCGTGACCAACACGGAAAAAATGCACACAGAATTCCAAAATCCTTTCATCCTTATTTATGAAAAGAAAATAAGCACTTTGAAAGATATTCTTCCAATTTTGGAAAGCACAGTGCAAACAGGTCGTCCATTGTTGATTATCGCTGAAGATGTGGATGGCGAAGCATTGGCTACTTTGGTGGTGAATAAGCTTCGTGGTTCATTGAAAATCGCTGCTGTAAAAGCTCCTGGTTTTGGTGATCGTCGTAAAGAAATGTTACAAGATATCGCTGTGTTGACTGGCGGAACTGTTATCAGCGAAGAGCAAGGTTACAAGCTAGAAAACGCTTCTATGGCTTATCTTGGACAAGCAGAAAGTGTAACGATTGACAAAGACAACACAACAATCGTTGGTGGAAAAGGTGAAAAAGAACATATTGCAGGAAGAGTAAACCAAATCAAAGCGCAAATTGAATCTACAACCTCTGACTACGACCGTGAAAAACTTCAAGAGCGTTTGGCTAAGTTGAGTGGTGGTGTTGCAGTGTTATATGTTGGTGCTGCTTCTGAAGTGGAAATGAAAGAAAAGAAAGACCGTGTTGACGATGCACTTCATGCAACGCGCGCTGCGGTGGAAGAAGGAATCGTTGCAGGTGGTGGTGTTGCTTACATCCGCGCTATCGAAAGTCTTGATGGCTTAACCGGCGACAACGCTGACGAAAAAACAGGCATTCAAATCATTCGCCGTTCTTTGGAAGCACCTTTGCGCACTATCGTTGGCAACGCGGGAATCGAAGGGTCTATAGTGGTGCAAAAAGTTCGTGAAGGTAAAGCTGATTTTGGCTTCAACGCACGTACGGAACAATACGAAAACTTATTGGCTGCGGGCGTTATCGACCCAGCAAAAGTGAGCCGTGTTGCCCTTGAAAATGCAGCATCAATTGCTTCAATGTTGTTGACCACTGAATGTGTGATTGCCGAAAAGCCAGAACCAAAATCTGCTGCTGCACCAGCAATGCCAGGCGGTGGAATGGGTATGGATTATTAAGATATCATTTAGTCTTACAAAATACCAAAACAAAGGGCTGTTTCTTTGAGGGACAGCCCTTTTTAATTTATTGTATAAAACCTTAATGCAGGATGCTTAGTTTTCCAGTATTGATTAATTTTTTTTCGCTTCGCTGTTGATATATGTAGGTTCCGTTAGGTAGTAATGCGACATTCCAATGGAGTTTTGCTTTTCGGGAATCGCTTTTTATTTCATGTTTTCTTTGTCCTTGCAGGGTAGCAATTGAAATCAAAATTGGTTCATCACTTTCGGGCAAATCCATTCACTGGTCATCGTTTGCATCAGGATATTCATATTCTGCAACATCGTTCCAACCTTTGCTACAATTGCCTCCAGGTATTTCAATATTATTAGGTCTATCAAAATGACGCTCATAAGGCTAAAAATAGAATGCATTCCTACGATATTTTTTACCACTAGGAGAAGTGAAAATAGCATACATGTTGACTGAAGAAGAGTTGTAAGGATTTAATGAAGGCGAGGTGACTGGCGTTAAAATTGATTAAGCTATCCCAACTTCAAATTTTACATATCTCCCGATTGCTGAACTAGATGTAATGACAGTACTATCGATTAAAGAATTTGCAATAGCTGAGCTACTAAGTAATAAAAGTATCCAAAGAACTATTATTTTGCATTTCATGATTATATGTTTAAAGTTAATTAATGAATAAGAATTATCTTTTGGAACTCAGTGTCCTTATCAGTAGTTAAAGTCACTAAATAGATGCCATTGGGTTGTGAAGAAATATCAGGATGTGCAATTTTATCATCTATAATTTGGCTGGACACTACAATTCCTGCAGCATCTCCACTAAAAAAAGTAAGTCCATTTCCTGCAACCCTTGAAATATTTCCTGTGATTTTATCTATTTTTCTAACCATTCCTGGGTCTCCAAATAGCATATTTTCATATTCATCAAACCGAATCTTAGTTCCTGCATAAGTTTCAACGTTTTAAGCGTTGCCTCCGTCTCCGCTTATTCCAAAATTTCCAGTACCACAATATTTAGTCAAATTTCCAGCAGGGCTTATTCTACCAATTTTGTGGTTTCCCCAATCGGAGAAATAAATATTTCCATTTTTATCCACACAAATTCCATTCACGCTTCCAATTTTTGTGTTCAAATGAATGGGTCCATTTGTCCAATATCCGGGTTGTCCGTAAACGCCGATTATAGTTGAGATGATGCCTGAGTTGAGATTAACTTTTCGGATAACACTGCCGCCATCTGCTATGTAAAGGTTATCAGCTGTATCGATGGCAATATCTTCGGGTCTGCCAATTTTGGCTAAAGTAGCGGGTCCGCCATAGCCTGTGCAACCTTGAATGCCAATGCCGGCTATGGTGGTAATAATGCCTGTCATCGCATCCACTTTACGGATACGTTGGTCGGTAGCAATGTACATATGGTGATAGCTATCGAAAGCAATAGCTTGACAACCCGCCAAGTAGGTTTGATTGGCAGGAACATTGTCGCCACCACTGCCACCGCCCACCAAAGTGTGAATGATGTCCGTTGCAGCATCCACTTTTCGAATAACCGTAAAATCAGCGATGTAGATATTTCCTGTGTCATCGACATACACATCGTTAGGACCTTCGAGAAAAGCATCGGTTGCTAGACCGCCATCGCCGCCGCTACCACCGCCCGCAACAGTGGTGATGATGCCTTGAGCAAGGCAATAATAATTTATGATGGAGAATAAAAGTAATAGGAAGGATTTCATAAGATATTTTTTTAAAGAAAGTGTACTAGAACATAATCATTAATACAATAGTAATTCTAATATTTGACAAAAGTAATACAATTGATAAAAAAGTATAAATTGAAATTTTGCAGTTGTTTTGAAATTCAAGAGTGTTAATTTTTAAATGGAGTAACGGAATAACTAATGAATAATTTCAACACATAAAAAAAGCGAACTTCCGCAATCAGAAGTCCGCTTTCAAAAATTAAAATAGAAAATTATCTAATAACACCTAATTCTCTCCCAACCTTAGTGAATGCTTGAATGGCTTTGTCTAGCTGTTCTTGGGTGTGTGCTGCCGAAATCTGCACTCTAATTCTTGCTTGCCCTTTGGCTACCACAGGATAGAAAAAACCAATCACATAAACACCTTCGTCCAACATGCGTGCTGCCATTTTTTGTGCCAAAACCGCATCGTACAACATGATTGGTGCAATTGGGTGAGTGCCAGGCTTGATGTCAAAACCAGCAGCAGTCATTTGTTCTCTAAAATATAATGTGTTTTTTTCCAATCTGTCTCTCAGTTCAGTTGTTTCACTCAGAATGTCGAGCACTGCAATTGATGCGCCCACCACAGCAGGTGCCACCGTGTTGGAAAACAAATAAGGACGACTTCTTTGGCGCAACATTTCAATCACTTCTTTTTTACCCGATGTGAACCCACCCGAAGCTCCGCCAAGAGCTTTTCCTAATGTTCCAGTGATGATGTCCACTCGATCCATCACATTGCACAATTCATGAACACCACGACCAGTTTTGCCCATAAAGCCTGAAGAATGGCTCTCGTCAATCATCACAATAGCATCGTATTTATCGGCTAAGTCACAAATTTTATCCAACTGTGCAATAGTGCCGTCCATTGAAAACACAGAGTCCGTAACGATAAATCGGGTAAGTGCATCGCTATGTGCTTGGAGTTGTGCTTTAAGGTCGGCAAGGTCGTTGTGTTTGTATCTCGCTCTTTTGCTTTTGCATAAGCGAACACCATCAATAATTGAAGCATGATTCAATTCGTCAGAAATAATCACATCATCATCGCCTAAAAGCGGTTCAAAAACACCACCGTTCGCATCAAAACAAGCTACATATAAGATGGTGTCCTCGGTGCCTAAAAATGTAGAGAGTTTTTGTTCTAATTCTTTGTGGATGTCTTGCGTGCCACAAATAAAACGAACCGAGCTCATGCCATATCCACGTTGATTGATGGTTTGGTGAGCGGCTTCAATCACTTTGGGATGCGAAGAAAGACCTAAATAATTGTTGGCGCAAAAGTTCAATACCTTTTGACCATTTACTAAGATTTCAGGACCTTGTTCTGAGGCAATAATGCGCTCTTTTTTCAGTAAACCCGCTGATTCAATTTCTGTCAATTCAGCTTGCAGTCGGTTATAAAAAGATGGACTAGACATTTTATAAAATTTGCTGCAAATTAATCATCTATTGTGGAATAGTTTCCTTAAAATATATTATAATATTCTGTTTATTGTTGGGTCGTTTTCCCAATCAATAATTTGAATGAGCCCAGGTTTTCTTCCAACCTCGAAACTGCCCACAAATTGGTCGAAACCCAATGCTTTTGCGCCATTGATTGTTGCCCACCGCAGCAAATCGTTCCAATCAAGAGAAGTGAAATGTTTTTTCAAAGTCATGAGTTCTGAAAAAATATTCAATTCATGATTGGAAGCCAAGCTGTCTGTTCCAATACAAATTGTTGCTTGTGCGCTCATCAAATCAAGTACAGGCGGCATTTTGTTTTCTAAAAATAAATTGGCGTTCGGACACAGGCACCAATAATGATGTGGAAATTTTTGTTTGATGCAAGCAATATCATCTTTGGTGCTAAAGGTGTTGTGTACTAAAATTAGTTGATGTTGTGCATCAATCCACGGTGCGTAAGTTTGTAAAGATGATTTTCCTGAAGGAATGAAATTGCCGATGTCAATGTTCAAGCGTTCGAAAAGTTGTAAAATATCTCCTTTTTTCGTTAGAAAAAAATCAGTTTCGGCTTGCGATTCTTGGTTGTGAATTGAAAGGATGGTATCAGCTTCATGTTCGTTGATAAGTTGAAAAAGCGATGCCGAAACAGAGTAGGGTGCGTGTGGTACAATGCTTTGGTGAAAATGAAAACCTTCATGCTTTTCTGCTTCCAAGAAAGCATTGTGAACATCTTTGAAACTTGCAAAACGTTGCTGCGCTGTATCATCAACAAAACCAATGGCTTCGATAAAAGAGTGAATATGTAAGCCGCCAAATGCTCTGATATCAAGGGTTTCAGTAGTGTTGGCAATGTCGCCAACTGCAACAACGCCATTATCAATGAGCATTTGAACAGCACCGAATCTTGCTTGTTTTTTTTCTGTTTCACTAAATTGACCACGAACACTTGGAACGTTCATCAAAAAAGGAATTAGTCCTTTGCCTTCTTCAAAAACACCTTTTAAATACGACAACTCAAGATGACAATGTGTGTTCACAAAACCAGGACAAAGCAAACCTTCGATATGAATAGTGTCCTTTCCTGAATAGTGTTGATGACAAGCAATAATAGTGCCCTGTTCATCCACTTCTATTGCGGAATTTTCTGGAAGAAATTGAAGACCGTTGTGAATATAATCGGCTGTGAAAATTAGATTCATGAGCAGTTATAAAAAAAGAGACGCAAGAGCATCTCTTTTAGTGATAATGTTATTTAAAATGTTTTAAGAAAATAAGCTCTTTTTCATTCAAGAATCTCCATTTTCCTCTAGGTAAATTTTTCTTGGTCAATCCCGCATACATCACACGGTCGAGCTTTTCCACTTCATAGCCAAGAGATTCAAAAATTCGTCGAACAATTCGGTTTTTACCGCTATGAATTTCAATCCCAATTTCATTTCTATGTTCCAAAAACGCAATGGCATCAACTTCAACAAGCCCGTCTTCCAACTCCAAACCTTTGGCAATTTTTTGATAATCGCCTGTGGTTAAGTTTTTATTCAATGTTACTTGGTAAACCTTTTTAATATTGTAGCTTGGGTGACTCAATTTGTGTGCTAAAGCCCCATCGTTAGTCAACAACAACAAACCGGTTGTTTTTCTATCTAATCTGCCAACTGGAAATAGTCTGTCCACTTCTGCATTTTGAACCAAATCAATTACCGTTTTGCGTTCTTGTGGGTCGTCAGTTGTGGTGATATAATCTTTTGGTTTATTTAATAAAATGTAAACAAATCCTTTTTGCGGTGTAAGTACTTTCCCGCCCAAAGTCACGCTGTCACCTGGATTCACGCGATGACCAGGTTCTAAAATCAATTCTCCGTTCACCCGAACTTTGCCTTGTTTGACTAATTCCGCTGCATCTCTACGGCTACATTCGCCACTATGCGAAATGTATTTGTTGAGCGTCATTGGGTCATCAATATTTTTGGCTTTGCTTTCTCGCTCCCATGAAGGAATCTCTGCATCACCTTTGAATCTGCGTCGAACTTTTACTTCATCAGTTAATTCTTTTACCACTTTATCTTCAAAAATGATTGAGTCTTCATCTTCATTTCTTCTGCGTTTTGGTTTTTTCTCTTCACCAAAAAGTTGCTTGTCTCTATCTTTTTCTCTTTTCTCTTTTGAAATTGGCATTCTTTCCTTGTCAAAAGGCTTTCTGTCCTTTTCAAAAGGCTTTCTGTCCTTTTCAAAAGGTTTTCTCTCTTTGTCGAAGGGCTTTCTTTCTTTGTCGAAAGGTTTTCTTTCCTTGTCGAAGGGTTTTCTTTCCTTGTCAAAAGGCTTTCTTTCTTTGTCAAAAGGTTTTCTTTCCTTGTCGAAAGGTTTTTTATCAAAATCTTTCTTTGGATAAGGTCTAGCACTTTTGGAATCGACGCTAGTTTCAGAGTTATTTTTTGTCTTGTTATGAGGTCTTTTTTCGCTGAATGGACGGTTCTCGCTTTTGTTTACTTCACCAAATTTTCTTTTGCTTTCGCTACGATTATTGTCTTTTTTGAATGCTGGTTTCGGACCAGTAGAGGAGTTGGCATTCTTTTTATAAGGCTTTTTCTCATCTGTACTGTATGGACGGGAAGAAGCGGACTTTTTGTTCATCATTACTTTAAATAAACGGCAAATGTACGATGTTTCAAGTTGGGTTGAAAGAAAGGAAAGAAATGAAGCTGAGAATTTGGGATATATTTCAAAAAATATTAAAAAATAGGTCAAGAAAAAAGCCTCAGAGTTTCTTGCTGAGGCTTTTTTATTTAATTAAGTTGAATACGTTCTGCTTCTTTTTTAAGGTGAAGTTCCCATTGCCAAGCGGTTTCCATCATACGATCAAGTTCGTATTGGGTTGTCCAACCGAGTTCTGATTTGGCTTTATTGTTGTTGGCATAAACTTCGATGACATCGCCTGCACGACGAGGACCTAGATGATAATTTAACTTTTGACCACTTACTTTCTCAAAAGATTTAATTAGTTCTAATACAGTGACGCCATTTCCTGTCCCTAAATTAAAGACTTCACATTTTTCTTTATTTTTTCCACCAAGAAGATATTGAAGTGCTTTTGTGTGCGCATTAGCAATATCCATAACGTGAATGTAATCACGCACGCAAGAGCCATCTCTAGTGTGGTAATCAGAACCAAACACAGACATTTCAGCACGTTTTCCAATGGCAGTTTGGGTAATTACAGGCACCAAGTTTTCAGGTTTTTCTTGCAATTCGCCAATCAAACTTGACTCGTGTGCTCCCACTGGATTGAAATAACGCAATAAAATGGTGTTGAGGTTAGGAGCAGATGCACTTGTGTTTCTACAAATAACTTCACCAATTTGCTTGGTATGTGCATATGGCGATTCGGCTTCTGCCAATGGTGCAGATTCATCTACAGGCAAGGTTTTGGTGTTGCCATATACAGAGCAAGATGATGAAAAAACAATGTGTTGGATTTCATAATCTTTTGCACATTGCAATATATTGACCAAAGATTCGAGATTGTTACGATAATATTTTAATGGTTCTGCAACAGATTCGGGAACTGACTTGTAGGCTGCAAAATGAATGATGCCAACAATATCAGGGTTTTCAATAAAAACAGCTTGTGTATCTTCTAAATTGCAAAGGTCAACTTTATAGTTTTTTACTTTTCTTTGGACAATTTGTTCCACACCATGCATCATTCGCATAGAACCATTTGATAGATTGTCGATTGAAATAACATCAAAACCATTATTAATTAAGTCAACTATAGTATGACCACCTATATAGCCGCAGCCGCCTGTTACAAGAATCTTTTTCATAAATGTAATTGCTAAGTTAAGTGTTTATCTAACTTGTTGCATGTCAACTAATCGTTTATATGCACCATTTTTTTCAATTAAATTAGCGTGTGTTCCTCTTTCAATAATTTTTCCTTTTTCTAAAACAACAATTTCATCTGCAAACTGTACTGTTGAAAGCCTATGAGCAATAACGATACAAGTTCTGTTTTTCATCAAAGAGTTGATGGCATCTTGAACAATTCTTTCACTTTCTGTATCTAATGATGAAGTGGCTTCGTCTAGAATAAGAATTGGTGGGTTTTTCAAAACGGCTCTTGCAATGGTTATTCTTTGTCTTTCACCACCAGAAAGTTTGCTTCCTCTATCGCCAACCGTTGTTTCATAACCATCTGATTTATTTAAAATAAAATTATGCGCATGAGCTATTTGAGCTGCTTCTTCTACTTGTTGTTGATTCATGCCACCAGTACCCAATGTGATGTTGCCATAAATGCTATCATTAAATAAAATTGGTTCTTGACTCACCACACCCATTTGGCGACGAAGGTCATAAAGCTTATAGTTTTTTACATTCACTCCATCTATTAAAAGTTCTCCTTCTGTTACATCATGAAATCTTGGTATGAGGTCTGCAAGTGTTGATTTTCCTGCACCAGAAGAACCTACCAAAGCAATTGTTTGTCCTTTTTTTATTTCTTTTCTGCTTTTTCATATCCTTTTTTAATTAATCTACCTT
>CAZNVQ010000033.1:10164-21888 GCA_964576425.1 uncultured Flavipsychrobacter sp.
ATTAATGTCAGTTAAGATTTTTTTATTGCCATAACTGAAATGAACATGACGAAGTTCAATGCAATCTTTAAATTGTTCAATAGGCAAAGCATTGTCAATTTCTTTGATAGTGTTGTCCACGCTCAAAAGACTTTCAATACGCTCTAATGCAGCAGAGCCTTTTTGGATATTTAAAAAAGAATTAGATAAGTTTTTGAAAGGATTGATGATTTGGGTGAACATGGTGATGAAAGTGAACAGCCAGCCAGCAGAGGTTTTGCCTTCAAAGATTAAATGTCCTCCATACCATAAAATCACACCAACAACAATCACACCCATTGTTTCAGATAAAGGAGAACCCAGTTCACGTCTTGCAGCAATTCGGTTTCTAGTTCTGAAAATTAGGTTATTCATTTGCATGAAACGAAGATGTTGGTGTTTCTCGGCATTAAATGCTTTCACAACACGAATACCACTTAATGTTTCATCCATAACACTTAACATTTTACCCAATTGCTCTTGAGCAACATTAGAATGTCTTCGTAAAGATTTACCTATTTTCCCTATTAAAAAACCAGTAACAGGTAAGAATAAAACAAGGAACAACGTCATTTGTGGACTAATCATCACCATTGCACTTAAAAAGAAAATGATGGTGAATGGTTCCCGAATGAAAACCTCTAAAGTCGCCATTATCGAAAGTTCAACTTCATTGATGTCATTAGTCATTCTTGAAATCAAATCTCCTTTTCTTTCTTCTGTAAAAAAGCCAATGGGTAAGGAAATCGTTTTTGTGAAAAGATCATCTCTCAATCTTCTCAAAACCGCATTCCGAAGTGGATTCATGATATAAAGAGAAAGATAAAGAAATAGGTTTTTCATCATTGTGAAACCAACAATAATGGATATGATGATGGCAAGAGTAATTACTGGACCTTTGGTTATCGATAAATTGGTGATATAATTAGAAAATTGTTGCATGATGTTATTGCTCGAAGCTAAAGTGGAAGTTTGTTTTCCTTTGAACAAAACTTCCAAAGCGGGAGCAAGCATTGTGAACGAAAAGACTGAAAAAAAGATTTGCATGATTGTCGTAATGAAGTACAATCCAATCTGACCTTTGTAGTCTTTTAAATATTGAAATAATCTTGATAATTTTTTCATGTTTAGGCTAAAGTGTAGGACATACTACCGTCTTTTTCATCTTTCAAAAGAACACCTGCTTCTGCTAATTGATTTCTAATTAAATCAGATGTTGCCCAGTCTTTTCTTTGACGAGCATTTTGTCTAATCTCAATTAAAAGCCCAAGAACTCTGTCTAGTTTGTTGTCTGTTTGCACTTGTAAACCTTGCAACCCAAGAATGTCTTCAAGATAGGTTTTGAAGGTTTTTTTCAATAAACTCATGGTCGATGTTGATAAGGCATCATTTGCAATTTGACCTCCTTTGATACTGTTGATGATTGGTGCTAACTCAAATAAATTGGCAATAACTTTTGCTGTATTTAAATCGTCATTCATGAAGTCATCTAGCTCAGTGATGAGTTGATTTACTTGTTGATTAAGCTCATTATTGTTTCCTTCTTCAATATTTGAAGGTTCAAGTTTTTTTAAAACTTCATAAGCATCCCAAATTCTTTTCAATGCTTTTTCTGCAGCTTGTAATGCCTCGTTAGAAAAATCAAGTGTGCTTCGATAATGGGTTTGTAAGATATAGAATCGAACAACCATAGGGTGGTATGCTTGTTCTAAAATTGGGTGAGTGCCACTAAACAATTCAGTCAATTTAATAACGTTGTTATAGCTTTTGCCCATTTTTTTTCCATTAATGGTAATCATGTTGTTGTGCATCCAATACTTCACAGGTGGATGTCCATGAGCAATTGTTGATTGAGCAATTTCTGATTCATGATGAGGAAATTGCAAGTCCATACCGCCGCCATGAATATCAAAACATTCACCAAGATATTTGCTTGCCATTGCAGAACATTCGATGTGCCAACCCGGGAAACCTTCTCCCCATGGGCTTTTCCACCGCATGATGTGTTGGGTAGGTGCGCTTTTCCACAATGCAAAATCTGTTTTATTTCTTTTTTCGTCCTGACCTTCTAAATCTCTTGTCGTTTCCATCAAGTCTTCAATCACACGTCCAGAAAGCGTTCCGTAAGGATAATCAGCAGCATATTTTTTTACATCAAAATAAACAGAGCCATTCACTTCATACGCAAATCCTTTTTTTATGATGTCTTCAATCATGCTGATTTGTTCAATAATATGACCTGTTGCTGTTGGTTCAATGCTAGGTTCCAATGTGTTGAATAAACGCATTCCCCAATGGAAAAGATTAGTGTATTTATGTACCAATTCCATGGGTTCTAGTTTCTCAATTTTAGCTTTTTCAGCCACCTTGTCTTCAGCAGCTCTACCTTCTTCCTCAAAATGTCCAGCATCAGTTATGTTTCTTACATAACGAACTTTGTAGCCAAGATGTAAAAGATATCTATAAACAATATCAAAAGTTATATATGGTCTTGCATGCCCTAAGTGCGACTCCCCCGAAACAGTAGGTCCGCATACGTACATGCCTACATGTCCCGGTGTGTTGGGAATAAATTCTTCTTTTTGTCTTGTGTATGAATTGTATATATTAAATGTTGACATTATTAAAATAATTAATTGCAAAAGTAAGGGTTACAGAAATCTCTAATCGATAATTTTAAAATTTACTACAATCGGGTTATGGTCAGAATAAGTAGTTTTAGGCGTTTTGAAAGCAATAGGTGAAAGATGGTCAGCATCATAAAAAACATAATCGATTCTTAATGTCGGAAAAATTTGATTGTAAGATCGACCTAAACCTAATCCGTTGCTTGCAAATGCATCTTTGAGGTTCCCTTTTATTGTTTTATAAGTGTAGGAATAGGGCAAATCATTAAAATCGCCACATACAATTATTGGATGTTGAATTTTACTCAAAACAGAAGCAGCTCTCTCTGCTTCAGCAGCCCTAAGTATATATGCTTTGTTGAGTTTATATATAAATGAGTTTGAAATATCAATTCCCCAACTTTTCTTTTCAGTTGCTTCTTCAATCACTGCTTTGTCTTCGTCGGTCAACATAAATGAACGTAGATGGACAACGCAAACACTAATAGTTTTTCCTGTAGGTAATTTTGTGTCGCATTGCGACATGAAAATGTACCTGCTTAATTGATGTGTTTTGAAATTAATAATTGGATATTTTGAAAACACAACAGTACCAATTCTAATCTGTGGGCCAAAATCATTGTCTTCATTAAAAAAGTATTTTTTGTATCCATTTTCTTTCATGATTCTTGGAAGAAAAATCCGTTTGCTACTATCGGCATTTGTAGCAAACTCAGGGAGGCAAAGGATATCGGG
This sequence comes from uncultured Flavipsychrobacter sp., assembly GCA_964576425.1. Classification (GTDB taxonomy): domain Bacteria; phylum Bacteroidota; class Bacteroidia; order Chitinophagales; family Chitinophagaceae; genus JAFIGV01. Next base: position 13,545 of record CAZNVQ010000033.1, read on the forward strand.
CTGTTCTGATTGGATAAATCGTACGATACCATCAGCATATTCTTTTTCGTTAGGATGATTGAAAGTTCCCATGGCATGTACATTCCAACTAATGAGTTTGAAATGATTTTCTGCAGATGACCAATCATCCATAATTAAATTCAATCCAAACACTGCAGTGATAATTTTGAAACAAATGAGAAGCGGAACAATCGATACTAATGATCGTAACTTATGAGTAGTAAACAACCAAAAAAATGCGTAAATAAAATTAGTCAATAAAGCAAAGGGTATACTAATGCTTAATAATGAGATGTAATCTATTTCAATTGGATTAATGTAGGATGCCGCAAAACAAAGTAATAGCCAAATTGCTCCCAAAATGTTGGTAAACAACACAATTGGACTTACAATTTTTCTTACAATGTTTTTATCTTTTTTACTCATTTTGAAACAGAATTATTTTCCAGCACGATTTAAGATTTCTTTCTCTTGTTGAGTTAAAGCATAGAAACCTTTACTCAAAACTTTGTCAAGTATCTCATCAATTTGTTCTTGGCTGATGTCTACTTTCGGTGCATACATTGTTTTCAATACCTTCAATCTTGCTTGATTTTCTTTAATGGTTGGTCTTTCATCAACCGGGTTCATTTTAGTCTGAATTTTATTCAAAGAATCATAAATAAAAGTGCCTATAAAGATGCTTCTTCTTAATAATATTCCATAAACCAATCCAATTAGAGCACCACCAAATAATAAAATTATACTATTTATTTTTTCAGGTGTCAATATGTAAATATTTAGTCCTAAAAAAATAAATATTAACAACATCATAGGGACTTTTAATTTTCCTGAAATGGTTAAAAAATGTAGAGGTTCAGCAATTAGCAGCGCAACAGCCATTGCAGTAATTCCAGCGGTTGCTCCCAAGAAATAATGTGCATCATAAATATCTTGTTGCATGAAATAAAACTGAGCATATTCAAATGAAAAACCACCAGCAATAATTCCTAAAATGAAAATAGGAAAAAGTTCTTTGTAGCTGAAAAGCTTTTGTAAAGAAGCCCCAAAGCAATACAACCAAATCATATTAGTCAACCATTCAAAAAAACCATGGTGAACCCAACCATATGTAAGAATTGTCCACCATTTCTGGTTAAGAATTTCTCTCACACCTAAACCAATATTTGGAAAAAGTAAGCGAAAAACCTCTGCTTTTGGATGATTCATCATCAACAAAAGGACTTTGGCGAAATGAAACATGATATATGTAGTTCCGCTTGCCACTACGAGCTGCAAGGCTGAGTTTTTGGCGTAAGGAGGAATGTTAGTTCTTTCCGTATTTCTAGTCATAAAGTTGTTTTATTTTAAAAAAATCTACTCCTCTCTTTTTTATTCCAATACTTGAGAACAACAAAGGCTATTAACATACCACCAAGATGCGCAAAATGGGCAACATTATCGCCAGCAGAGTTTTTTATTCCAGAAAATAAATCGAATAATGCAAGCGCGGCAACAACATATTTTGCTTTAACTGGAACAAGAAAATATACATAAAGCAATGTGTTTGGAAATAAATAGCCGAATGCAAATAAAACTCCGAAAACCGCTCCTGAAGCGCCAACTGTAGCCCCATTAATAGTTTGATTGTAGTAACTATTAATTAAGTCAAAGGAAACATTCACACAATTGGTACATGACGGTTTTGCAATCCATTCGTTTTTTAATTGATTGAAAATCTCATACTTGTTCAGTCCTTGTTCTTGAATGAATTTTAAGTACGTATCAAGCGCTGCAGTTTGTTGATAATTGCTGAATGCAACTTCAAAACTGTGGTATTCCACTCCAAGAACTGCAAGGTGAAAAGCAGCTGCACCCAAGCCGCATGTCATGTAAAAAATTAAAAATCTTTTTGAGCCCCAAAGGTTCTCAAGTACACTACCAAACATCCATAAACCAATCATGTTAAAAAACAAATGTCCTATTGTTGTATTCACATCTGTTGGGCTGCCATGCATAAACATGTGCGTCACAATCTGCCAAGGTCTGTAAAGCGATGATTTCCAATAATGCAAGCCCAAAATGTCCGTCAAATTGATGCCAAATTTGAGAATAACAAATTGAAGAAAGGCAATAAGGATATTTATTATAATAATATTTTTTACAATTGGAGGAAGAATTTCAAATCTTCCTGGTCTAAATTCGGTCATCGTTTTTGTATGTAGTAAAGCCTAAAAGGAAAAATAACTTGACAAAATTACTTGTATTTCGCCAACTCGAATTTAAAAGCTTTTTTAAGAAAAGTTATTTGTTTAATAATTCAAGAACACCCATTTTTTCTAATATACTAAAACCAATTTTATCTTTCGATATTCCATTTTTTAATTGATATGTAAATGCAAATTGACTTTCTCCAGAACTTTGTATTTCAAAATATTTAAATTGAAATTCGGGTTGTTCAATCATGCTTTCAGCAACTTCATACAAATGGGTTGAAAGAATGATTAAATGCTGATTTTGTAATAATAGTTTTTCTGCCACACTTTTAGTGCATTGCATGGCATCATGCACATTAGTTCCTTTGAAAAGCTCATCCATAAGCACTAATTGGTTGGGGCTTTTCTTCATTTTTTCAGCGGTTTCTTTCATCCTTTTTACTTCAGCAAAAAAATAACTTTCTCCAAGTTGGATATTGTCTTCCACATGCATGTTGGTGATGATGCCAGAAAAAAAACTCAGAGTACAATTTTGAGCTGGAATTCCCATGCCAATATGAGCAAGCAATACTGCAATTCCAACAGCTCGCATTAAAGTGGTTTTACCCGACATGTTTGCACCAGTCAACAAAAGCAAATGTTGTTTCTTTTGAAGTTTTAAATCATAAGTAACAGGTTGTTTCAGAAGAGGGTGGAATAAATTTTTAACTTCAAATATAATGTCTTCTTCATTTACTATCTTAGGGAAAGTCCAGTTATGTTTTTGAGTTGCAATTGCTAAAGAATTGTAAGCGTCTAATTCTCCTACAATTTCTAATAGCCTGAAAATTGGATTTTTAAGTTGCCTTTTTATTTGTAATTGTAGGGTTGTAAGTTGATGAAAGGAAATGGAATGTTCAATGTTTGAAATAAGTTTAAAGAGCTTGTTTCCATCTAGTTCGTTTTTAATTTTTCTTAAAATAGAAAGCAGTAAATTAGGTAAATAATTGTCTTCTAAAAAGTCAACAAAATGATAACAAGCTTTAATGAAATCAATGAGATGCGAAATTGAAAACTGAGTTAAATTGTATGCTTTTTTGTTGAATAATTTTTGAAAATTATCAGAAAGCAAAGCGTTAAATCCAGTTGGCGTATTGAGTGATAAATCTTTTGCATCAAAAAAAGAATCAACCATCAAAAAAGTGCCGTTGGATAAGGATTTTGGCCAAAAATCAGTTGTGGAACAAAGATGTGATATCAATGCCTGTCTTTCAATTAAATCATTATAATTTTTAGCAGGATGATGAATCATTTTAATTAATGATTCCCTTCCCCAATTTGTTTCAGTGAAATTGATTAAATCAAATACACCATCTTTCGATGGTGAAAAAATGGAAAGGTCTTTTAGTGTTATTTTGTCAATAATCATTAGCGGTCGAAAGATAGTCTTTGTCCTTTAAATTCATCATTTACTTTTCCATTTTCATAAACAATATGACCATTGACAAAAGTATATTTAATGCTTGCTAGAAATGTAAAACCTTCAAGTGGTGACCATTGGCATTTGTATAAAATGTTTGATTTTGAAACGGTATAGTTTTCATTTAAATCAACCAAGACTAAATCAGCATGATACCCTTCGCGAATGAAACCTCTTTTCTCAATTTGAAAACATGTTGCAGGAGCATGCGCCATTTTCTCGACTACTTTTTCAATAGAAATCTTTTTCTGTTTGACATAATGAAGCATCAATAAAAGCGAATGCTGCACCAATGGTAAACCAGCAGGTGCTTGTGTATAATTTAATGATTTTTCTTCCCAAGTATGAGGTGCATGATCAGTAGCAATAATATCAAGTCTATCATCGAGCAATGCATCCCATAGGGCAGCTTTATTTTCAGATGATTTTATGGCAGGATTACATTTTATTTGATTCCCCAATAACGCATAATCGTCAGCAGTGAAATGCAAATGGTGAACACAAACTTCTGAAGTAATTCTTTTGTCTTCTATTGGCATCATATTGGTAAACAACTGCAATTCTTTTGATGTTGAAATGTGAAGAATATGCAACCTTGTATTGTATTTTTTTTGCTAATTGTATTGCTGAAAATGAACTTTCAAAACAGGCATCAACATTGCGAATTAATGGATGAAATGAGGCATGGTCAGCGTTTTGAAAATTGAGTTTATTATCTGCAATTACTCTTTCATTTTCACAATGAGTGGCAATAAGTACTTCAGCTTCAGAAAAAATTTTATCTAAAACAACATAAATGTCTACAAGCATGTTGCCAGTGCTAGAACCCATGAAAATTTTAATACCACAAATATCCTTTTTCCGATCATTAGTTCTTAAAACTTCATCTGTATTGTCATTAGAAGTACCCATGAAAAATGAAAAATTGGCAACTGAATTTTTAGCAGCAATTGCGTATTTTTCCTCCAGTAAATCGTGTGTAAGACTTGCTGGGTTAGTATTTGGCATTTCCATAAATGAAGTGATTCCACCTGCAACTGCTGCTTTTGATTCACTTTCAATGTTAGCCTTGTGTGTTAATCCGGGTTCTCTGAAATGAACTTGATCATCAATTACGCCAGGTATTAAATGTAAACCTGAAGCATTAATTTCGGGATAGTTTTGAGCATTGATAATTTGATTCGATATTTTAGTTATAAATCCATTTTCAATGAGTACGTCTTTATTTTCTGTCTTCCCCTCATTGACAATAAATGCGTCTTTAATTATGTATGTGTTCATTGGTCTTTGTTTGCTACAAATTAATTAAAACTTGAAGAAAGTACATCAAATCTCAATAATGAATGGTAAAATTAAAAAATATAAAATATTGTATATAAAAATAAATGTAATTACTTAAGTCCTGATTTTAAATGAATTAGGGCAAGAGTTTTGATTCTTATCAACAAAATGTTGATTTCCAAAGTTTATTTTGCATTAAATTTTGCAATAAGATTTGTGTATGTAAAACATAGTTGTATATTTGCTTACAATTAAATTTGAACTAATCAAATATTGTTTCAAATACATAAAGTTGTTTGAATTCAAAATTGGTTGAATTTTCTAAATTTTTTACTTGTGATGAGAAAGAAACTTGGTTTTTTTATTTTGTTTTTCGTGACTACCTTGGTGTCACAAGCACAAGGGTTGGGCGGATTGAAATCCTTACTTTCAGAAGATTCAATTTCTTCCAAGGAAAGTTATGCTACAATAGGCTTAGTGGTTGGTTCATCTGGAATTGGTTTTGAAGTTAAACGTAAAGTTTACGAAGATGTTGTATTAAGGTTAGGGTTTAGTACTCTGCCAATAAATTTTACAAAATATGAGCAACTTGGAAGCGTAACTGTAAAAGGGTATTACAATGCAAAATTTACAAATATTCATCTATTAGCAGATTATTCATTGCTAAAAAAAGAAAGTTACGAATTTAGATTGACTGGAGGATTAACATACTTTGCGAAGGCTCAAATAGAAGCAAACGTTACACCTGTAGGTAATTATTATTATGGTGAAATTCAATTGAACGATGGGACAATGGGCGACGCAACAATAAACGTAGATTGGAAAGGTATTGCTCCTTATGTTGGTTTTGGCTTAGGTTCTGCAATTCCACTTACAAAAATGAATATTACATTGGATGTAGGTACTTATTATTTTTTAGCTAATGCTAAGGTAGATATGAAGACTACCGGCTATCTAATTGGTAACGAAACTCAAAGAAAGCAAATTCAAGATAACTTGAAACCATACAAATGGCTCCCTACTTTTCAACTATCATTAAACTATAAATTATAAAACTTAATTTTTAATTTTCTTATTATGAAGCATACAATCAAACTAATCCTGCTCTTTGTTAGCTCGTTTTTGTTGGTAAATTGTAACAAACCAACTAAAGACATAGGACTTTCCATCAATGGGAATGTCATCAAATACGGTGTTTCTCTTCAGTTTTGGGATCCAAAGTCTCCTGATGGAAGTGCACCAAAAAATATTTTCGTAAAAATTACTGGTAAAGACGCAAGTAAAGTTTACGAGTATGGTGGAACTAAAGTGTTTAATGTTTCCTCAACTGGACTATTAAGTCTAGGTTTGGACCCATTTGTAAAGCCTACACCTTCAGCTCCAATATCATTCACTGTTGAAGTTTTTGCACCTGACTTTTTGACCACTAAAATACCAGTTATTGTCAATGGTAGTCAAGCACAGCAGTCAATCGCAGTTACTATGATTAGCTTAAAAAATCCTCCTTCAGGAGTATCAATCAAACAAACTGAAATACCATTATCAGCTGATGGAAGTGTACCAACTACTGTAAGTTTTTCGACAATACCTACTGCTTCAACACCTGAGATTTCAACAATAACAATTCCTGCGGGAACTAAATTCAAAAATGCAAGCGGAAGTATAATTAATGGTAATACACTTTTGGTTACTCAAGCATATTTTGGAACTAGAACTTCAGCCTCTCTAAGTGCCTTCCCTCAAAATTCATTTGTATCTGATAGTATTTACAATGAATCTGGAATTAGAACATCAGGTTATTTTCAAACTGCTGGTTTCACTTCAATCGAGATGGTTGTTGCAGGTCAAGAGGTTAAATATTTTACAAGTGATGTTATTATCAATATGAATTTGGATCCAACTTTGAAAAATCCAAAAACTAACTCGGCTATTGTAGATGGTGATATTGTTCCAATTTACAGTTATGATGTTTCTAGAAATCGTTGGTCTTTTGAAAAGAATGTAACTCTGACTAATGCTAGTGGTAATTTAAATGCTACTTTTACAACTAATCACCTTACTTATTATTCGCCATCATGGACAGGTTCTTTGTGTGGAAGTGCTGTAAATATTACTTTTAACACTGGTGTAAATGTTGCAACAACTTATTTGTTAGATATTTATGCAAAAAATGGCGATCCTCGTCAACCTATTGTTTCGGGATTGTTAGTTACAGCAAGTAACAATCAAACCGTTGCTGTAAGTGGAATACCAAATGAAGCTGTAATTATTAGAGTATATCCAAACAATGCAAATAATAGTCAAGCTGATTTTTCAATAAGAGATGCGGCTCCACTTGGTTTGTTTGATGGTAATGCTTGTAGCTCAGGCAATATTATTATCAATATGCCAAATGCCCAAAACTTCCCTCCAGTAACATTTAATATAGTTGGTAAATGTCCAGGTAACGTATTAGTTTACCCTACTGTACCAACTTATTACAGACAAGCAGGAACTAATGCCCCTTACACTTTGCTGGGAACTGTTGTTGGCGGACAATTTACAACAACAAACTTGATTTTAAATAAAACATATGACTTTTTATGGTTATTTAAAAATAGAGAATTAAGAAAAACTAGAATTGTTGATAGCTCTAATTACTCAAGAGTTATGTCTGTTTCGAACAGATTCCCTGGAGATACTTTAGTTGACTTGTTCTGCTATTAATAGATTCTTATTGATACATAATTTATTTGAAAGTCGTCGATAGACGACTTTCAAATTTTTGGGACATAAAAAAAATCCGTTTTGAGTATTTTCAAAACGGATTTTTATTTTTAATGGTGGAGCCGGCGGGAGTCGAACCCGCGTCCAAACATATGCCCAATAAGCTTTCTACATGTTTATTTCGGAATCGAATTTCGGTAGTTTGCCAGAACCGAACAAACTTACGATCTACCTACTCTACTGAATTTTTCGTCACCACATCGCAGTTCTATAGTGCTTAGCCCATTGTTAGTTTGATTTAGGCGGCGGCAACAGATTTGGGCGTTCTGTTTGCGGCGGCCAAAATGGTTGCGCTAATTTAATTAGGCAGCCATGGCGTAGTCATTTTCGCCAGTTATATTTTGAATATTCAGATTTACGTGCTAATTATCCAACGCACGACATGCTTACTTACCCTGCCCTATGCTGTCAAAACCAGTCGACCCCATCACGCATAGAACTTTTTTCAAAGAACTTTTACGAAATTACGAACTTCAAGATTCATTTGTTCAATTTTATAAATTAAATGCTGTCTCACCCTAAAAAAACTTGACACATTTATTTAATAAAATTAAAAGAATGTGTTCAAAAAAAGTGGTATAAGAGTACTGGAATTCCAAATAAAAAGTGGAGAAAATTTCATCGCTCTCTAAGCTGCATTTTT
>CAZNVQ010000034.1:0-21317 GCA_964576425.1 uncultured Flavipsychrobacter sp.
CAACCAACAAATACACCAATTGACATTACAGCAAACGTAACAGTTTCAACACCTGCATTTTTATCAGTTGTAAAATTATTTTTTAGAGATAGAACATTATCATGGGATTCTTTGGTGATGAACAATACATCTGGAACGCTTTACAGTGCTACGATTCCAGGAATGGTTGAAGGTAAAATTGTAGATTATTATATTGCATTGTACGATAATTTAAATATCAGAAGCGCAAGTTTCCCTGAGGGTTATTTACCTACGTTAGCGTCTAATACCATAACTATTCCTTATCAATTTGGTATTGGAATCACGAAATCATTTGGGTTTGATTTTGAAACAACTCCTGCCAACTGGACGATTGGAAATGCATCTGGTGACAACGCAACTGGAGGCAAATGGATTGTAGCCAAACCAATTGGGTCTTTCATAAATGGTGCAACTGGTCAACTTCCTGTTCAACCTAACTATGATCATTCTACAGGAATTGGTGGATTAGGTAAATGTTTAGTTACAGGAAATGCGACTTCGACTTCTTCTGCAATTGGCTCTGCTGATGTTGATGGTGGAAAAACAACTGTGATTACACAAACATTTGACTTAACAGGAATGACAGAACCAGTTTTAGAGTATTACCGTTGGTATACAAACAATATGGGAAGCAATCCTGGTGAAGACACGTGGTTAGTTCAAGCCAAAGATGCTGCTGCTTCTTTTTGGACAACAATCGAGAACACCAAAAAATCTGACAATAATTGGAGAAGAAGAATCTTATCAGTTCGCAAAACTCTTGGAATCGCAGGATCAAACAATTTGATGTTACAGTATGTGGCTTCTGATGCAGGTGCGGGTGGAAGTGTTATTGAAGCTGCTGTTGATGATATTTATTTTTATGATTTGACCAGTGTTTTGTCAAATGGAATTGACCCACAACAATTGAAAGCTAGTATTTTCCCAAATCCAGCTGAAAATCTTGTGAACGTCAAATTCACACAACCCACTCAAGCAGTGATTTCAATTTTTGATTTGGCAGGTAAACTAATTTTGAGTGAAGAGTCAAATTCATCAAATCAAAAAATCAATATTGAAGGCATTCCAAATGGAGCCTATTTTATTCAAATCAAAACAGCAAATACTATTCAATCGAATAAACTAACAGTTATGCACTAAAAATTTATAATATTTATTTGAAGAGTCATCATTTATTGATGGCTCTTTTTTATTATATTATTCCTTTTTTTATAATATTGATACGTAGTTAATATCGATTAATTTGAAATGCTAAAGCTTTATTGAATTATTTTTTTGCAGATTTGAATTGTAAATAAGTTGTTATTGGTAATAACTTGGTTAGTTAATATATTTTAATTAGCAATATTTACATTCCCAATTCTTCTTTAACACTTTTATGACTTCATGTGATTTGTAATCAACTGTAATAATAAAAATTGATGTTAACCAGGAGATAAGAAAGGGGAGAAAAATATTGCATATGAAATTGATTAATTTATATTCTCATTTTGGAATCGAATAGAAGAAACTCTACCATTACTCAACCAAGTCAAGCATTATCAGTTAGTATTTCTTTACAAACTAATGTGTTGTGTTTTGGTAATGCAACGGTTTATTTTACTGTTGTATGAGTTAATGGAACATCGCCATATAAATATAAATTAGATGCTGGTACTTACTAAGTTTCTCTAACATTTTGCAGTTTAGCTGTTGGTCCTTATACCTTAACAATTAAAGATGCCAATAATTGTACTTCAAATACTAATACGACAATTACACAACCTAAGAGTGCATTAGGATACACATTTTTATTTCAGTCTAATTTAACTTTTCTTGGCGGAAGCAATGGTTCATTGAACGTAAATAGGTTTGGTGGAACTGCGCCATATCAACATAAATTGGACTGCCTTTTGATTTTGAGCTTGATACTGTATTGACCTATCAGAATCAAGAATAAAAAACTAAAATGGAATATTTCATGAATAGTATAAATTATTCGTAAATATAATCACCAGCAAATCAAAAACAAATTGACTGTTTTAAGTTTGATTAGCTTCTTTATTCACATTTTCAATTCTGTTCTCTATTCCATCTTCTTTGTGGATAGGGCATCATTTCATCTCTCGGAAACATGGGGTCAGGCTTGTTTTCAGGTGCGTTGAATTTTCGAATGGTGTAAGTGATGTTGAGCATAAAATAGCGTTGCAAAACATTGGTGTAGTTGTCTTCAATATAGGTTTCTGTCACGTTTCTGCTGATTGCTTTGTTTTGGTTCAAAAGGTCATAAGCGGTCACTCTAATATCCAAGGATTTATCTTTCAATAGTTTGTAGCCAAATGCCATATTCCACAACCAAAAATTTTGATTAAATCCATCAGCCAATCCAGCATAGGTTGTATTGTTGATTGAGGAATTGAACACCCAACGTTTTTGAAATAAATAGTTGATTTTAAACGAGGCGTTGTGGTTATAATAGTTGCTATTAGATTGAGTTTGAACCGTGTTTTTAACAATATTATAATAGCCCGAATAGGAGAGTGTGAAATCAAGCGCTTCACTAACATTGCTGCTGATAACCACTCCAGAATTTAGTGCATAGTTTTCGGCTTTGTTGGTCAAATTATTGATGATAGCGGGAGTAGAACTATAGCTCAATCCGCTATTGAGATTAATATTACTTTTTATCTTTTTTACTGGAAACCCATAGGTTGCAAAAATCCTACTGTTCCAATAGCCATCGAGATTAACAGGTCTTGTCAATTGTGCGCCTCTGTTGAGCAATATGCTTTCCACTACAACGGAGTCTTTGTTTAGGATATAACTAGCATTCCCTATATAATTTTGGGTGACATTCAAAAAAGCCATCACAAAAAAGTTCGTTGCATTCGTGCTATTCGTATTGCCAAACCTCATGTTGATGTTGTGTTGAAAGTCCTGAGTCAACAATGGATTTCCTGTTTTGATGAGCAATGGATTGCTCACGTCAAACACTTGTTGCAGTTGATTGATGCTTGGCGCATTAGTGTTGGTGCGATAGTTGAAACGCAAATTCTTTGTACGACTAAATTTATAGTTCACCATCAAAGACGGTAGTATGTTATTAAAGCTTTTAGCAACATCAAAGGCAAATGGAAATTGCTGCGACCCATTCAATTGGGCTTGTTGCGCATTGATGCTTGCAATCATCATCCATTTTTCATCATTGAAACGAATAGAAACACCTCCTTTTTGAATGGAATAGGTATTGTCGTATTTGTTTGAAATTGAAGTGTCAAGCTTTGTGTATTGTTGTGCGCTGTCAAGCAAGTAGGTTTCCTTATTGGCAGTGCTGATTTGAACAGAAGGGTTGTAGCTGATTTGCAATTGTGTTTTCTTATTCAATGGCTCAGTGTAAGTGACATTGGTACTATAATTTCTTGTGGAATTTTTAGTATTGTATTGTTGGTCAAGCGTAATCGTGGTGTCTAAATTGGTTGTATCACCAAGTTTATATTGGCTCATAGCATGAATGCCGCCATCAATATCTTTGTTGTTGTCACTAGTACTGATATTAATGGAGTAGGAACGACCAAGCGCATTGAACTTATGGTTATAGGTCAAGTTGCCATTTAGGTTGTACCCCACATTATGCGATTGATTGTTATTCAAGGATGAATTCAAAGGACTTCCATCAGGCAGCAAGGTGCTACCTAATAGATTTTTTTCATAGCGATTGTCTTGAACACTTATTCTAGGTGCAAATATCAAGCTGTTGAATGAGTCAATTGTATATTCCATGCGCAACTGCGCACGGTGATTGATGTTGTTTGTTGTTGTTACACTGTTTTCTTGATATTGAATATTCTTGTCTTTTGCCGAGAAATAATTTCTGTTCAAAATATTGTCAGTATTGTTTTCCGTAGCGTTGAAAAAATAGCTTCCTGAAACCTGAATTTTTGGTGTCCATTGGTCAGAATAGTTGATTCCAAAAGAATGGGTTTGAGTAATCCCTTGTTGTTGTCCAACCATAAAATTTCCCGAGCCACCTCCGCCCATGTCGCCGCCTCTTCCACCACCAAAATCACCACCTCTTCCGCCACCAAATCCTTGTCCGCTAGATTGGCTCATCACGCCTGTTAAATCTTCCGTAGTGAAATTTTGTTGATTGATGTTGTTGCTCATTCCAAGGATTGAAATTCTTCTGCTGCCTTTAAAAAAATTAATACTTCCACCAACATTATAAATCGTAGTTGCTGTATTTTTTTCTTGCGTTCCTGCACCGCCATACACTTTACCAAACACGCCATTATTTCTACCCGGTCGAGTGATGATGTTCATCGTTCTTACTTCTTGTCCGTCATTGAAACCCGTGAGTTGGGCTTGGTCGCTGAGTTTGTCGAAAATTTGAATTCTATCCACCACCTCAGCTGGAAGATTTTTTATGGCAGCATTGGGGTCGTCGCCAAAAAATGGTTTGCCGTCCACCAACACTTTTTTTATTTGTTCTCCATTCGATTTCAAGGTGCCGCCCTCTGTTGTTATTCCTGGCATTTTATTGACTAAGTCCTCCGTTGTGGCATCAGGATTGGTTTTGTAGGCATTGGCGTTGAGGTTGGTGGTGTCGCCCGATTGCATCATGCCAACTTGCTTTCCTTTCAGCGTCACGTTATCGAGCATTTTGCCTTCTGCCACCAATTGAATGGTGAAATTATTGATGTTAGAATCTAGCTTGATGAATTTTGTGTAATTCTTAAAACCAACATAACTAGATTTTATTAGGTATTTGCCTTTTGGTATTCCAATGAATTCGAATTTTCCTGATGCATCAGTTGTTGTTCCTTGCTTATTGGTGGAATCCATGATGGGTTGCAGGGTGACGGTTGCGCCAATCAGCAGGTCTTGTTGGTCGTCTTTCACCTGCCCTTTGATGCTGAAATTTTGTGCTTTACTGGAAAAGGATATTAATAATGTAATAATGTATAGGAAATGAAATTTCATCATCTTTGGAGTCGTTTGGGCTGCAAAGGTTTAACAAATATTGATGAAAAGCATTCTTTTTTAGATAAAGTAGATAAATCTTATTTCAAACATTGGAAATTTGGTCTTCAAACGTTGTAAAAAGTTTCCTTTTATTAGTTTTGCTTCATGTCAATAAAAGTTGAAGGGCTAACGAAGATTTATGGAAGTCAAGTGGCTGTGGACCATATTTCCTTTGAATTGAAGAAAGGGGAAATTGTTGGTTTCCTTGGTCCGAATGGAGCGGGAAAGTCAACAACGATGAAAATGATTACCGGTTATTTGCCCTACACCGAAGGTAAAGCAACGGTTGCCGGATTTGATGTGCAGCAACAACCAATGGAAGTGCGCCAACGAGTGGGTTATCTGCCCGAGGCAAACCCATTATATTTTGACATGTATGTTCGTGAATATTTGGGTTTCACGGCGGGCATTCATCAATTGGGTAAGGGCGCCAAAGACAGAATCGAAACCATCATTCAACAAACAGGCTTAACCAAAGAAGCGCATAAGAAAATAGGCACTTTATCCAAAGGCTACAAACAAAGAGTGGGGTTGGCACAAGCCATGCTTCACAATCCTGAGGTATTGATTTTGGATGAACCGACAACAGGCTTGGACCCCAACCAAATTGTGGAAATCCGAGAGTTGATAGCTTCTATTGGGAAAGAAAAAACCGTATTGTTGTCCACCCACATCATGCAAGAAGTGCAAGCCATGTGTAGCCGAGTGATTATCATCAACAACGGAAAAATTGTGGCCGACGACAATATTGCCAACATTCACCAAGCTAATGCTTCGAGTGGTGCTTTGGTGGTGAGCTTTGATGTGGAATTGCCAAAAGAAAACCTTGCTGCCATCGACCATGTTCAGTCCTTGATGTATTTGGGCAGCAACAAATGGCGCTTGTTCACCCAACAACCCGACAGCCTGAAAAAGGAAGTGATGAAATGGTCCTTAGCCAACAACATAAACATTGTGTCCATGCAATCCGAACAACAAAGCTTGGAGGACGTGTTCAGAACGCTGACCAAATAAGCGTTTTCGCAAAACAAATTTCTGTGAAATGCCAATCTTCTGTTGTGGAGGTTGGCGTTTTTTTAATATCGATTGAAACGAGGAATTTGAATGAAATATCTTTGATGTGTCCTCTTTACTACAAAAAAAAAATCGCTTCATTAGAAGCGATTACTTGGTATGAATTTAAATTAGTTAATTCTTAAATTGTATGGAGTTGAAGTCGTTGTCCAACCCAACTTTTATGTATTGGCACTAACCATGTTTCTTTAAGTTCTCCAAGAGTAGTGGCTATATTGTTGAAGACCAAAGTGTTTTCATTGATATAGCCTTTTTCAATTGCGTAGCTTATTTGATTGAATGGTAGCATTTGTGCTTTTTCATTCACCAAAAGTGTCAACATCATTCGGTCGAATAAATTGACGTTGTATTGCTTTTCAACACTTTTGATGAGACGCATCATGCCATCTGTGCTGCACCCACTTACATGAGTTTCTGATTCATCAGCAATCACGAGAATAAATTGCTGAAACATTACTTTTGCCCATCCTTTAACAGGTTCTCCGTGTGCTTTCCATTGGCTATAAAATTGAAGTAATTGTTCGTTAATTTCAATAGTCTCTTTTTCGTTAAAAGCCCTATTGCTTTGAAAAATCCAAACTCGAGCATTGTTATTGAAATCAGAAGGTAAATGTTGTAATAAAACGGCAGTTTCCATGTGGCAAAAATAAGTAATTATTAAACAGACTTGACAGCAGTAATATTTGAAGAATTATATTCATTGAACCAATTATGAAATAACTTTTTCATTTCATTAGTGTGAACAGGTGGAATCATAAAACTAAAATTGCTTTTTTCAGCAGTAAAATGACTATTGATGAGAATGCGATTGTCATCAGCTATAAAAATTAATACTTCTCTTTGTGATGTGTTTTTTTGAATTGGTGCACCTAAAATTTGAATCACTTCTTGCGCTTCAGGATGTTGGAATATTCTGATTTTTTGTTGCTGTAAGAACTTTAAAATCAGAGCAATGTTTTGTTGCCTCTGTTGATTGGTCTTGATTTCTGTAAATGAAATGATGGCTTTGTACCTAAATAAAAGTGTGATTAACGGTATAATTACTAAAGGAATGAAAATCAAGATAAATAGAGCAATGTTTGGGTTGCTCTATTTGAATCCTGAATGTATTACTAAAAAAAATCGAAGGAGTATAATAGTTGATGCCCCTGTACTAAGTAGGGGCATCAATGTCATCCTTTTGAAAGGATATCTTTTATGTTTCAGGATAAACGATAAATCTTTTAATATACTTGAATCAAAGTTATCGTTTGTATTTTGTTCAATATATTGCATTAAGCCATTGATTGTGCAACCATTTCAGCGATATCTAACACTTGAACATTTTCTTCTTGTTCTTTGTTTTTAACCCCATCAGTCAACATGGTTGTGCAAAAAGGACAATTGGCTGCGATGATTGTTGCGCCTGTGTTTAAGGCTTCTGCACTACGCTCAAGGTTAACTCTAGTTGTGCCCTGTTCTTCTTCCTTGAACATTTGTGCACCACCTGCGCCACAGCAAAGCCCATTGGTTTTGCAACGTTTCATTTCAATCAATTCTACATCAAGTGCCGCTAAAACTTCTCTTGGTGCTTCGTAAATATTATTGCCTCTGCCTAAATAACAGCTATCGTGATAAGTGATTTTTTTGCCTTTGAAACTACCACCTTCTTTCATGCGAATTCTTCCATCATTGATGAGTTGCTGCAAAAAAGTAGTGTGGTGAATCACTTCATAATGTCCTCCTAAAGCTGGATATTCATTTTTTAATGCATTGAAACAATGTGGACAAGCGGTAACAATTTTTTTCACTTCATAGCCATTCAGAATTTGAATATTATTGTAGGCCATCATTTGAAACAAAAACTCATTGCCTGACCGTCTAGCGGGGTCGCCAGTGCACATTTCTTCTTTACCTAAAATGGCAAATTCCACCCCAACTTTATTCAATATTTGTGCAAATGCTTTGGTTACACTTTGCGCTCTTTGGTCGAAGCTGCCAGCACAACCTACCCAAAACAAAACTTCGGGACTTGTACCATTAGCTGCATATTCAGCCATTGTTTTTATCTGTGTCATCTTCTCGTTTTTTAATAGGTTTAATTTGAAAGTTCTGTTGTCCATTTATCTCTATCATCTGGACTAAACTTCCAAGGGGCCATGTTGTTTTCGATATTACTGCTCATCATGTTCCATTCTTGAGGAGCATTACTTTCTTCCATAATGAGATATCGACGTAATTGGTTAATGATGGAAAGTGGTTCGATTCCTACTGGGCATGCTTGAACGCAAGCCTGACAAGTGGTACATGCTCTTAGTTCTTCTACTGTTATATAATCATGAATTAAAGACTTGCCATCGTCAACAAAAGATTGATTCTTGTTGATGTTTTCACCCACTTCTTCCAATCTATCACGCGTTGCCATCATGATTTTTCGAGGAGAGAGCAATTTGCCTGTAGTGTTCGCTGGACAAGAATCCGTACAACGTCCACATTCAGTACACGAATAAGCATCTAATAAATTTTTCCAAGACAAATCCATTACGTCTTTTGCACCAAACCTTTGCGGAGCAGCATTTTCAGCTGGAGCAGCAGGTGCTAGTTCCGGTTGCATCATATACAAAACCTCGTTTTGAATTTCTTTCATATTGTTCATTTCACCTTGAGGTTGAAGACGCATATAAAAGGCATTTGGAAAAGCAAGAATGATATGAAAATGTTTACTGTAAGGTAAATAATTCAGGAATGCAAAAATGCCTAGAATATGCCCCCACCAACAGATACGACCAACAAGGTGAAGTGTTTCCACAGACATTCCAGTAAACATTGGTGCTAGTAAGCCACTGACAAGAAAACCGTTACCTGTTCCTTCGTGGATTTGAATGGCACCTTCAGCACTATTCATAAACAGCAACATGGACATCAATACAATTTCTATGTAAAGAATGGTGTTAGCGTCTTTTCTTGGAAAGCCTTCCAATTCTTTCATGTTTAACCTTTTGACCTTCATTACATTTCTACGATATAAAAAAGCAAAAACGGCAACAAGGGTTAATACCGCTAATATTTCAAAAAAGCCAATAACAAAAAGATAGAAATCGCCCAAAAAGCTATGGAAAATTCGGTCAGTGCCACAAAAGCCATCCACTATAATTTCCAGAACTTCGATATTAATGAGAATGAAGCCTGCATAAATAAAAAAGTGCAATATTGCTGGAATAGGTCTTTGAAACATTTTCTTTTGACCCAAAGCCAAGAGAAGCACATTTTTCCATCTTTCATTGGGATTATCGGTCAAATCTTCATCCCTGCCAAGAAGAATATTACGTCTGATTTCGCCCACTTTTCTAGCAAAAAGGTAAATGGCGCCTACAGTTACAAGGGCAAAAATGATTTGCTGAACTAGCTGCATGGAATATAAATTAATTAAGCCCGAAAATAGGCGGTTTTGCATTAAAAACATAGTTTGAACACAGAATGTTGATTGGTTTCAAAGAAATTAAGTAGGTTTGAGCAAAGACTTTATCTTATGTTGAAAAAAATAATTGGCACCTTCTTTTTGTCATTAGGAATTTTTTTAACAACTGAATCCAACGCTCAAAATTCATTATCAACGGAGCAAGTTCAATTAATGAATAGAATGGAGGACAGCTTGCTTTTAGTGACTGATTCCATGTATAACGCTTTTATTCCAGATGAGCGCATCAATTATTGCGAACAGTTTGTAAAAAGATTAATTCGAATATTGAAACAACCCAACTCATATGCGTATGGTTTTGATAAGTTGAAGGAAAAGATCAATATTATCCAATCAGATGATAAGGCTTTTAAATTATTTAATTGGTACATATTGCCTGATGGCGTTCGACCAAGGTATTATGGCGCGGTTCAAAAAGCGGGTTCTAGTTTGAAATTAACGCCTTTATTTGACTGTTCTTATAATTTAAGCAACACTTTTGCCGATAGCGTCTTAACTAATGAAAGGTGGTTTGGTGCATTATATTATAAAATTATTGCCAATGAAATAGATGGTGATAAAGTTTATACATTATTTGGATTGAATGCCAACAAATTAATTAGCAACAGAAAAGTATTGGAACCGATGCAGCTAACGGAAAAAGGAGTGAGCTTTGGTGCACCAATTTTTAATACAAAAGGAAGCTTGAATGGAAGAGATAAAATTAAAAGATACGTTTTAGAATATAAAAAAGATGTCAATGTTTCATTGAATTGGGATAATGAATTGAAAATGATTGTTTTAGATAGATTGGTTTCTCAAGTAAATGATACGAACAGAAAATACACATTTGCACCAAGTGGGCAATATGATGGATTTAAGTGGGAGAATGACAGGTGGCGATTTGTTACAGACATCATGCCTTTTCAAAACCTTAAAGATGGTGAAGCGCCTGCACCAAAACCTTTAATGAATAAAAAATAGGGAATTTCAAAAAATTTAATGTATCTTTAGCATGATGTCTAATTAATCTTAAAAAAATCACGCCTAAGTCTGAACAATTGAAAGACTTGATTGTCCTTTTTTGAGTATAATTTTTTCACCAAAAATTGTTTCATGAAAGTTGTAGTTGTAGGAAGTGGTTTTGCGGGATTAAGTACTGCTTGTTTTTTGGCTCAGTCGGGCGCAGATGTGACTGTTATTGAGAAAAATGAGATGGCAGGAGGTCGAGCGAGAACTTTTGAAGCTGAGGGTTTCACTTTTGACATGGGTCCAAGTTGGTATTGGATGCCTGATGTATTCGAAAAATTCTACAATCAATTTGGGCATACAACTTCAGATTTTTATGAATTAAAAAGACTTGATCCATCTTATCAAGTCATTTGGCAAGATGAAATAGTTTCGGTTGCAGCAAGCTTCGAGCAATTGCAACAACTTTTCGAACATTATGAAAAAGGAGCGGGTGAAAAACTTGGACTTTTCATGAAAGAAGCGGAAACAAAATACACCATAAGTATGCGGGAATTGGTGTTCAACCCCTGTTTATCAATAATGGAATTTGCTCGAAAAGAAGTCATACAATCCTTGTTTAAAATGGATTTGTTGCAATCCATTCAGCAACATTTGAGAAAGTACTTTACTCATCCAAATCTTTTGCAATTAGCCGAATTTCCCATTTTGTTTTTGGGAGCACTTCCTCAAAACACGCCAGCATTATACAGTTTAATGAATTATGCTGACATGAAATTGGGCACTTGGTATCCAATGGGCGGAATGGTGAAAATTGTGGATGCCATGTATTCAATTGCACAAAAGCTTGGGGTAAAATTTCAGTTCAATGAACCTGTGCAAGAAGTTATTTCATTGGGAAAGGAAGTGAAAGAAATAGTAACTAATAAAGGAAGATATGTAGCCGATAAAGTTGTTTTTGCCTGCGATTATCATCATGGTGAACAATTGTTATCAGCAACGAACCGCAACTATCAACCTCAATATTGGGACAAGAGAGATATGGCACCGTCTTGTGTGATTTTTTATTTAGGAATAAACAGAAAAATCCCAGGTTTAAAACATCATAATTTATTTTTCGATGCGCCTTTTAAGGAACATGCAGAAGCGCTTTATGCACAACCTTCTTTTCCTGAAAATCCGTTGATGTATGTTTGTTGTCCATCCAAAACAGACTCCTCTGTTGCACCTTCTGACGGTGAAAATCTTTTTGTTTTGATTCCAACACCAACTGGACATTTGCCAGAGGACAAAATCATGAATCATTATTTTGAACAAGTCGTTCAAAGAATAAAACAAAGATTTTCAGTTGATATTCAACCGCATATTGTATTTAAAAAAGGATATAGTGCTAAAAATTTCATAAGTGATTATAATGCTTTCAAAGGTAATGCTTATGGATTGGCGAATACTTTAAGACAAACCGCAATATTGAAACCTTCGATTCGTAACAAAAAGCTACGCAATTTGTTTTACGCTGGACAACTTACAGTCCCAGGTCCTGGGGTACCCCCATCCTTGATTTCAGGAGAAATAGTTGCCAAACAAATTTTAAAAACGACCCGCTAAAAAAATAGATTATGATGCACTTGTACCACGATGCCGCACAAAAATCAAGTCAGTTAATTACACAACTGTACAGTACTTCATTTTCAAGCGCTATCAAGTTGTTGCATAAAGATTTAAGAAACCCAATTTATGCGATTTACGGATTTGTTCGTGTTGCCGATGAAATTGTAGATACTTTTCATGACTTTGAAAAGAAGACTTTGTTGGAAGAATTTATTCGCGACACAGAGTTGGCATTGGAAAGAAAAATAAGTACCAATCCTGTTTTGCATGCTTTTCAGCAAGTGGTGCATCAATACAATATTCCCAATGAACTTATAAAAGCATTTTTACATAGCATGTCTATGGATTTAGACAAATCTGTCTATCATAGCACTAGTGAAATAGATGAATATATTTATGGTTCTGCTGAAGTGGTTGGATTGATGTGTTTATGTGTTTTTTGTGAAGGCGATTTAAAACAATATGAATCGTTGAAAGCCTCTGCCAGAAAGTTGGGTGCGGCATTTCAGAAAGTCAACTTTTTAAGAGACATGAATGCAGATTTCAATCAATTGCAAAGAACTTATTTCCCTGGTTTCAATTTTTATAGCTTTGATACCAAAACAAAACGTATGATAGAAGAGGACATTCAGCGTGATTTTGATGAAAGTTTGGAAGGAATCAGAATGCTGCCTGTCAAGGCAAGATTTGGTGTTTATACTGCGTATCGTTATTACATTGCCTTGTTTAAAAAAATATGTAAAATGCAGCCGGAAAAAGTATTGTCAGAGCGAGTGCGTGTACCAGATTATCAAAAAGCAATGATAGTGATGAATGCAAATTGGTTTCATAAGTTGAATTTAATTTAAGCACACAAGTGATGTTGTTTGACCTATTTATTTTGTTACTCACCTTTGGCATAATGGAGTTTGTGGCTTGGGCTGCACATAAATATTTAATGCATGGTTTTTTATGGCATTGGCATGAAGACCATCACCGAGGTGGTTATCACCCTTTTCAAAAAAATGATTTGTTCTTTTTGATATTTGCGATTCCAAGTATGACTTGTTTAATTGTAGGTCCAGTCTATCAACTTAGTTGGTTAATGGCAGTTGGATTCGGCATTATGCTTTATGGTTTTTGTTATTTTTTAGTGCATGATGTGGTTATTCATCAAAGATTCAAATGGTTTAAACATTCTAACAACCGATATATTAAAGCAATGCGTTGGGCACACAAAATGCATCATCGCCATTTGAACAAATACGATGGAGAATCATTTGGTTTATTAGTTTTTGATTTAAAGTATTGGCAAAAAATCAAGAATGATGAGAAGATTAGCCAAAAGAAATGCAATTAATTGTATTTGTAATAATCATTAATTGACTTACCAGGATTGTTCTGAAGCTATTTTTCAACTGGTGATTGACAAAGATTGAAATAGTCTTCTACATCTGATGCGTTTTATCTGTTCTTATAGCATCTGTGGAAAAGTTAATTGTGAATTTATGGAAAAACCTTTAGTTGTATAAATATTAATGAAATGCGTCTTCGAAATGCACGATTTCTGGTGGTTGATTTTTATTGAAAACGATGCTAATTATATCAAATTGAACAAGTTGATGATTTAAATTTTGACCAATTGTATAAGCTTCTGCTGCATATTGCAAAAAAGCTCTTTTTTTCAACCCGACAGCATCTTCAGGGAAGCCGTGTTTTGT
This sequence comes from uncultured Flavipsychrobacter sp., assembly GCA_964576425.1. GTDB lineage: Bacteria > Bacteroidota > Bacteroidia > Chitinophagales > Chitinophagaceae > JAFIGV01. Next base: position 13,813 of record CAZNVQ010000034.1, read on the forward strand.
GCTAGTTCTTGTTTTCACTTCAACAAACACGAGTACATTTTCTTTCATGGCAATGATGTCAATTTCTTTTTTTTCATAGCGCCAATTACGCTCAAGAATAGAATGACCTTTCGCTAACAAAAAGTTTTCGGCTATTTGTTCTCCTTTTAGTCCCGTTTCATTATGTTTGGACATTGAAATGAAATTTATGAAACAACTTGTATTGGATTTTCCACATCAGTTGCAAGAAGCAATGAAGATTGGTCAAAATTATACTTTTCAAAACCCTAAAAAAACCTTTAATCATATAATTCTTACCGGACTCGGTGGAAGTGGAATTGGTGGTTCGGTGGCACAAAATTATGTTGCGGACAAAATGTCAATTCCTTTTATAGTTAACAAGGATTATGCTTTACCGAAGTATGTTGGTGAACATAGTTTAGTAATTGTTTCCTCCTACTCTGGCAATACAGAAGAAACAGTTGCTGCAATGCAACAAGCGCTGAAAGCCAAAGCTACTGTGGTTTGTGTGACTTCTGGTGGAAAAATTGGATCATTAGCTAAAAAGAAAAATTTAGATTGTATTGCATTGCCAGGTGGTATGCCACCACGTGCTTGTCTTGGTTATTCTATGGTTCAAGTTTTATATGTTTTGGCGCATTATGGCTATCTTTCCATAAAAGAAGCTGAAAAAAGTATTGCTGCTTCAATTCAATTATTACTAGCAGAAGAAAAAGACATACAAAAGCAAGCAAAGGCAATTGCCAAAAAACTTTCAGGGAAAACGCCAATTATTTATGCGGCATCTGAATTTGAATCAGTTGCTGTTCGTTTTCGTCAACAAATAAATGAAAATAGTAAAATGTTGGCTTGGCATCATGTCATTCCAGAAATGAACCATAATGAATTGGTAGGCTGGAGAGATAAAGATAATTCTAGATATGTTGTTTTCTTAAGAAATGAATACGATTTCAAGAGAACGCAAATGAGAATGAATATTAACCAAACAGTAATTAAAAAATATTCACCATTTTTAGAAATATGGTCGAAAGGCAAAACATTTTTTGAAAAAGTGTTTTATGTGGTTCATTTAACAGATTGGGTAAGCGTTTATTTGTCTGATTTGCATGGTGTGGATACTACAGAAGTGAAAGTTATTGACCACTTGAAAAACGAACTTTCCAAAGCCTAAAAATAATTAGTGAACTTTGGTACAATGTTTGACAAAAGAATACTACCAAGTTTAGTTTAAAGTTAAACCAAAAATAATATGAAAAAAATATTAGCGGCAATAGCTTTATGTTGCACGATTTCAGGATTAGCATTTGCACAAGACAATTACACCATAAAAGTGGGTCAAAAAGCGCCTGAGTTGAAATTTAAAAATCCTAAAGGGGAAGTTCTTGAATTGTCAAAAATCAATAAAGACAGAATCGTTCTGATTGATTTTTGGGCTTCATGGTGTCGCCCATGTCGTGCTGCCAGTCCTCGCTTGGTGGCTTTATACAACAACTACAAAGACAAATCATTCAAATCTGCCAAAAAAGGCTTTACTGTTTTAAGCGTTTCATTGGATCAAAATAAAGATTCTTGGGTAAAAGCCATTAATGACGACAAATTGACTTGGGATTATCATATGAGTGATCTAGGTGCATGGAATTCTAAAGCAGCTGAACTCTATGGCGTACAATTTATTCCTCAAGCTTTCTTGGTAGGTTCAGATGGAAATATTTTAGGTATGTATTCTTCCGCAGAAGAAGCAGCAACTGAATTAGAAAAAATGTTGAAATAGAAAATATTTTTTCAATTTGGCTACAAAAGTGTAATCACTTACATTTGCAACTTCAATTTTCACGCATGGCTAAATTCATGCACTAAAAAACTTAATTAAATGAAAAAAGGTATTCATCCAGAAAATTATCGTTTAGTCGTGTTTAAAGATATGTCTAACGATTTTAGTTTCCTAACTCGTTCAACTATTCAATCTCGTGAAACTGTAAAGTGGGAAGATGGTAACGAATATCCATTGGTAAAAGTGGAGATTTCAAACACTTCTCATCCATTTTATACTGGTAAAAACATATTTGTTGATACAGCTGGTCGTATCGATAAATTTAACAAGCGTTACGGTAAGAAATAAGTTTCATTACAATAATACTATTGCATTACGCACAAAAAATCCCGACATTTGTTGGGATTTTTTATTATCACAAGTCTCGTAATTTCAATTAACATGACTTACAATTTATTTGACGACGAAGCAAGATTTCGTTTATTGCCTTTCACTCATACAAGACCAATAGCAGACATCCGATGTGGAATTTTGACCATGCGTGAACGTTGGGAGTTACTTTTGTCATCATCAACCGGTACTTGGACTACCTCATACTTAAACGCTGTTTTCCCAATTCATAAAAGTAACTCGGAAACTTGCTTGATAAACGCAAGAGTTTTTGCAACGTCAAATTTGTGTCAACAGATAAATCAATTGCAATCTGGTCAAAAATTGATGCATGGTGACACAATTATAGCAGCAGTTATTTCAGAAACAAATTTGGATTATAATAATTTCAATGCATTAATGGCTTCACTAAATACTGTTGCCTATGACGCTGAAATTCAGCAACTGAGCCAGGTTTGGGATATTTTTACAATGAATGGAAAAGCGATCCATCAAGATTTTGATTTGGTAACAGCCAATAGAAAATCTGTTCCTATTCCAGAAATGGTAGCTGTTGTTGGTGCAGAAAAGGTTTTTATAGAGGAAGGCGCAATCATAAATGCTGGATGTATTATAAATGCAACAACAGGTCCAATTTATTTGGCTAAGAAGGCTGAGGTATTGGAAGGATGTATGTTGCGTGGACCAATAGCTTTGGGTGAAAATGCTGTGTTAAAAATGGGCACAAAAGTATATGGAGAAACCACGATTGGTCCGGGATGTAAAGTGGGTGGGGAATTAAGTAACGTAGTCTTTTTTGCAAATAGTAATAAAGGTCATGATGGCTATTTGGGCAATGCAGTAATTGGAGAATGGTGCAATTTGGGTGCAGATACCAACTGTTCTAATTTGAAGAATAACTACGACATGGTGAAAATTTGGGATGAACATACCAACAAGCCTATTCGTACAGGAACTCAGTTTTGTGGGCTTATGATGGGCGACCATTCAAAGTGCGGAATCAATACCATGTTCAACACAGGAACAGTAGTTGGTGTTTCAGCAAATATTTATGGAGGTGATTTTCAAGAAAAATTTATTCCATCTTTCAGTTGGGGTAGTGCACAAGAATCTGAAACATACAACTTTAAAAAAGCAATGGATACTGCTAAGCGTATGATGAGTAGAAGAGGTTGTAGTTTATCGGAAGAAGAAATGGAAATGTTTCAGTATGTATTTGATGCAACTGCATCTCAGCGTGCTTTTTGGAACACTAAAAAAGATAATTAATAGTAAATAAAAACTTTTCAATGAGAAAAAAAATTGTTGCAGCAAATTGGAAAATGAATTTAACCCTTCAAGAAGGGAAATCTTTAGTTGAGGGTATATTAAGCTCTATGCCAACAGCCAATGAAAATAGAGTTGTTGTAATTGCTCCACCGTTTGTTCATTTAGCGCAAACAGCAAATCAACTAAGTGGAGCTAATCATGTTTTTTTAGGTGCTCAAAACTGTGCTTATGCAGCTTTTGGTGCTTATACAGGTGAAGTTTCAGCTGCAATGTTGCAAAATGTTGGTGTACAATATGTTATTCTTGGTCACTCTGAACGTAGAGGATATTTTCATGAAGACAGTGCTTTATTGGTTAAAAAAATGGATCAAGCTTTTCAACAAGGATTGCAAGTGATTTTTTGTTGTGGTGAGCCATTAGAAATCAGAGATGCTGAAACACAAAATGATTTTGTTGGCAATCAACTTGCTGAAGCATTGTTTCATTTGAATACCGAACAATTAAAACATGTAGTTGTAGCCTATGAGCCAATTTGGGCAATTGGAACTGGACGTACTGCAAGTGCAGCACAAGCGCAAGAAATGCATGCGCATATTCGTAGCGTAATCAATCATAAATTTGGTGTAGAAGCTGCTGAAAATTTATCAATATTATATGGTGGAAGTTGTAATGCTCAAAATGCTTCAGAATTGTTTGCTTGCTCTGATGTTGATGGCGGTTTGATTGGAGGAGCAGCATTGAAAGCCGATGGTTTTGTTGCAATTATTGACGCAATGCTTCATGCTTAAAAAAATATCTAGCAAAATTTGTCAGGTAAATAAACTTGCTTATCTTTGCAATCCCAAACGGGAAATGCCGCGTTGGTCAAGGGGTTAAGACGCCTCCCTTTCACGGAGGAATCACGGGTTCGAATCCCGTACGTGGTACAAAAAAGCGGTCAGTAATGACCGCTTTTTCTTTTTATCAACAGTCCTTTCTTACTCAATTAGAGCAAAATACCTTGGCCTCGTAGTACAATGGATAGTATAAGAGTTTCCGAAGCTCCAGATTCAGGTTCGATTCCTGACGAGGCCACACATTGATTTTTTGTAATAATTGCAAGTCTTTTAATCAGAGCGGGATTAATCCACCCTAGTTTTTAAAAATTGTAACCCAGTCTTGATTGTTTATTAAAACAAAATATAAACCATTGTTTAGTTCACTCAGGTTAAGACCTGTTTCACTTTCATGATTATTAATGGTTTTTACACAAACTAGTTGTGAATTGTATATTTTTAAGTTAACTATAGTCGAATTTTTATAATTAATAAATATTTTATCCTTGAAAGGATTAGGGTAAGCCGTAAGTTTTTTAACCTCGTTATCAATTTGATTCAAACCTGTAGCACAGCTAATGGATTGATTTTGTCTAAAAGTAATTCGAGTACTTTGGTTAAGGGAATCCTGAAATGCTTCTGCGTCTAAGCAATTGCCCTTTAAATAGTAGCTCAACCAGAGTTTAATAAAGTCATTCGTCGTCTTTTGTTGTTCTAATCTTGTTATTGTTGGGCTTGGGGAACAAGTACTTTCACCGAAGCTGCAATTAACATTTGAATTAGCAAAAAAGCAATGACTTCCTCCTTTAATGTAGACTTGAGTTTTGTAAGTCGAACTACTTGAGTCGTACATAAAGTCTTGATGTTGTTGTGGTGGTGCTACACAATCATTACTGCCACTCATTATTAACGTAGGTATCGAAATATTTTTTGCGGCGTTGATAGATGAGGGATTTGTATTTGCTGCTGCAAAGCTGACCATAGTGGTGATATTGGAATTATTTTCTGCAGCAAGAAATGCACTTCCTCCTCCCATGGAATGCCCCATGATTGCTGATTTATTGTTGATATTACTTGAATTAATTATTGAGCCTGCACCATTTGATTGAAGATGTGTTATTATGAATTTCAAATCTTTGCCAAAATCAGAATGGTTGGGTGAAAATCCAATTTCTGTTGTTGGAAAAACTATGATATATCCCTCAGGAACAAGCGCTTCCCATATGTTTTGATAAGCACTCCAGCTCATCACAAAGCCATGACCGAATGATATTAATGGAAATGAACCGCTTGAAATTGGGGTATTATTTCCTGCCGTAATTGATGGGTAATAAACTTCTAATGATATTGACCGGTTGTTTCTAGATGAGTCAATAATTGAAGTTGTTAGATGTCCAATTTGTTGACCACTGCTATGTTTGAATGCAAATATTAGCGTTAATAAAAAGAGATATATTGATTTCATGATTGAATTTTAAAGTTATTAAAACAATTTTTAATTAAAAAGGTTTAGAAATTACCTTTTGAAACAAACAGCCCAACTAAAATTATTCAGTTGGGCTTTTTTAAATTTTAATAATGAGATTATTTTTTCCCTTTTTTGCGCATTTCTGAAATTTCAATGGCTTTGTCAATTGTAGCGTAATCCAATTTTTTCCCACGAATGATTTTGTTTTCATCGAGTAAATAAATCGTTGGTGTGGACTGAACATCATAGGATGCCCAATATCTTGATTTGCGTTTTGGGTCCCAAACATGCAACCATTCGGTAAGTTTATTTTTCTTGATAAAATCAGTCCATTTTTGTTCTTCAACATCAACATTGAATGCAATCACTTTCACACCTTTGGCTTTTAACGCAGCATGATAAACGGAATCTAACAATGGCATTTCATGAATACAATGACTGCAATCTGGAGAATAGAAAACAAGTAAGGTATATTTTGCTTTGAAATTATAAAGTGAGTATTCTTTGTTGTTGATGTCTACAGCTTTGAGGTCAGGACCTTGTTTATTTAAAATATTGGGAGCAATTTCATTGGCTCTATCTATGAATTTTTTCAAATCATCATTGCTCAACCATGTGGCTATTCCTTTCATATAGTACTGCTCCACAAGGTGAACGAATACTTTATCCATGCCCATCACTTTTGATGTTTGTGCATTAGTGCTGAGCCAGTTTAATGTGAACTTAAATAAATTTTCAGTTCCTTTGACTTTCGCAATTAAGCTATCGGCATATTTGATTACACTGTCTTCTTGTTGATAGATTACTTTGTTGAAATACTCGTCTAGCTTGGTTTCTAGCAAAGGGGTATGTATCAATCTATCGTCTTTAAAATTGAAATTATCCCAGTAATGAGTTTTGTAAAAACGATATCCAAAAAAAGAATCTACTTTCCCGTCTGGTAAATAATGCTCGCCTTCGGGAACTTGAATTGGTTCAAGTGCATTAAATATTGTAGACATTAAGCTTCCATTGTGTCCTTGAACATAGGCTTTTCTGTAAGCGGTTAAATCTGAATTAGCAGCCTTATATTTGTTACGAATGTTTGCTGTATCTTCTTTTGATTTTGATGCTGCTAAATCTTTTTGCCATTGTTGTTGTTTCTGCGCAAACTCTTTCAAGTATTTTTGATATTTGATGTAGTCCTCGTTTTCTTGTGAGTTTTTAAACTTAATGCTTTCAGGAAGTTCTTTCATGGCTGCAGTTACTGAAAACTCATCACCATTGTTCACCAAAATTTCAAAATAACCTTTTCTGTCTTCTGGTAAAATGATGTATATACCTCCTGTTATTTTTTCTTTCTTTTCAAAAACAGCATTACCAGTTTTATCAAGTTTGGCGGAGTCAATTTTGAAAATAGTCGGCAGTGATTTCCCAAAATAGTAAGCCAAATACACCATCGAATCTTTCTTATCAGTTAGATTGATTTTGATTTTATAGCCATCTTTTGCCCACAATAGACAAGGCATAGCAATTAAAAATAGAAGTAAAGCACTCGTTTTTTTCATTATTACAAAAACTTTAATAAAATGATGAAATTAAGATACAATGATTACAAAGACACTATGAACTGTCGATTTAGCTTTTATTGTTTTGTTAAAAATAATCCATTTTCATTTCTACTAATCTTTTCATTTTCTAGTAAGTTTCTTAAACATGTTATTATTTCTTGTTTGGAATATTCGTTATCAAGGATTTTTTGAATAGACTCAATACTTAATGGATTATTGCTCAGTAACGATAAAATATCTAT
>CAZNVQ010000035.1:0-20689 GCA_964576425.1 uncultured Flavipsychrobacter sp.
CTGGCGATATGGTGCCACAAGGAAGCCGTATCGACTTAGTGATTGGCGATGGATTTGGAAGCGTGGAAATGGATGTTCCGGAAGTAATTGGACTTTCAGCAGAAGAAGGTATTTCGATTTTGAGCGCATCGGGGCTTGTTCCGACCATCATTTGGGATGGTGCTATTACTGACTCTGCAAGTGCTATAATCTACAAACAAACACCAACGCCATACAACGAATTGGAAGTGCCCAACAGAATAAAAGAAGGCGATGTGTTGGATATTAGAATCAAACAAAATCCGAGTGCAGAAGAGCTTGAGCGCAATAGAATTCCTGAAACTGGAGTTATGGAACCTGCACCCAACACAAAATAAAAATGATTGAACGTTTTTTTGTATTTGTTTTAATTATTTGTATTCCTTTTTCTTCTTCGGCTCAAGAAAGAGTGGGCAACTTGTTGTTCAATCCTAAAGTGGCACATAAAAGTCAGTTTTTCAACAAGACCACAACTGTGCTCACACTGCCGTTCTTTGAAGATTTCACAGATGATAGCCCTTTACCAAATCCAACAAGATGGGAAGATGCTTCAGTTTATATCAACAATACTATGGGTTTCAATCCTTTTAGTAGAGGAGTAGCAACTTTTGATGCCTTGAATGCAAAAGGAGGTCCTTATGATTCTAGTTCCAGTTTAGCGTTGGTTTATGCAGATAGTCTAACCACTCATCCTATTGATTTAAGCGGTTTTGGTCCCGGCGATAGTCTTTATTTGAGTTTTTTCTTTCAACCGCAAGGAAATGGATTTGCTCCTGAAACCCAAGATTCCTTGCTGCTGTATTTTAAGAAGCAAAATGGGCAATGGAAAAAAGTTTGGAGTGTTGATGGTGGCAATTTGCAACCATTCCGTCAAATATTAATTGGCTTGCTGGACAGTACCTATTTTCATGAAAACTTTCAATTTCGATTTGTCAATAAAGCATCTATGAATTTGAATGACGATCATTGGCAATTGGATTATATACAACTTTCGAATGCAAGATCGTGGGATGATACTTTGATTCGCGATGTGGCAACAACTTTTCAGCCTTCTTATCTGCTGAATGACTTTACTGCAATGCCTTACAGACAATTTCAAGGCTTTGCAACTTCTGAATTGGCACCATCACATTTTTTTACGGTAAAAAATAATTATGGTTTTCCTCAATCCATAATTTATGGATATTCAGCAACTGAAATGGTTACAGGATCAAACCTATTTTCGAGTACCACCAACTCCGGAATTTTAGCACCTTATCAATCACAACAATACTCTTTCAATACCTACAATTCTAATTTCACTGCTGCAAATATTCACGACAGAGTTGAATTTCAACAAAAGTATTTTGTCACAACTTCAAGCGTTACAGAGTCTAAAATAAATGATACCATAGTTTGTCATCAAGTGTTTGACAACTATTTGGCTTACGATGATGGCACAGCTGAAAAGAGTTATTTCTTGAATCAATTTGTGACCTTACCAGCTAAAACTGCAATTGAATTTAAGCTCAATAAAAAAGACACTCTTCAAGGTGTCGCAATTTATTTTGCTCGTCAAGTGCCGATTGCTATGAATAAGTTTTTTTCCATCGCAGTTTATAAAAATATTGCCTTCAATGGTGGAACAGAACAAAAAATTTATCAACAAGATTTGCTTTATCCTGGCTATGATTCCATCAATCATTTCTGGATTTATAGATTGGACACGCCAATTGTGCTTGATGCTGGGACCTTTTATTTAGGCACCATTCAGCCCACAAGTACAGGCAGTGATAGCCTTTATTTTGGGCTTGATGTGAACAGAATTGGTGGCAATCATTTGTATTACAATGTGATGAATACTTGGGAATCTTCAAGCGTTAGTGGCGCATTGATGATTCGTCCATTATTAGGACAAAAAGTAGTTGGAACCAATGTTTCAAATCCAAATATTCAAAACAATGATTGGACTTTTTTCCCTAATCCTTCAAATGGAAATATTCAATTTAAACTTGATTATCAAACACCTGAACAACAAATTCGAATTGTTGATGTTATGGGGAAAGAAGTTTGGAAGCATCAAGGCTTTTTGTCTGAAAAAATTGATGTTTCAACATTACCATCAGGAGTTTATTTTGTGCAGTTGAACAATAAAAATTACACAACAGCAACTAAGAAACTAGTAATTTATTAAATATATATTATGTTACAAGAAATCAGCGTTGAAATGCTCAAGCAAAGATTAGATGCAGGCGAACAACTAAACATTATTGATGTTCGCGAACCCGAAGAGTATGCTGAACTCAATATTGGAGCGAAACTAATTCCTTTAGGAAAAATCATGAGCATGCAAACCGATGAAATTGATGACCTTAAAGACGAAGAAATCATCATTCATTGTCGTTCAGGAAAAAGAAGTGCGCAAGCTTGCTTGTTTTTAGAAACAATGGGTTTCAGCAATTGTAAAAACGTCGTTGGCGGCATTTTGGCTTGGCAAGAAATGATGAATCAAAAAGGATAAAACATTCTTTTAGTTGATAGCTGTTTATGCATGAATTAGAACCCTATTTCAATTGGCGACATTTATACACCGCTGAAGAAGATGAACAATCTCCTTTTTTTGGACGTGTTTACAGCGAATTTGAGTTCTCCAATACAGTATATAATTATTACATACATCCTCAATGGGATGAGTTTGGTACTAAGACCTTGTATTTGAAATTGCTAATTGTTGATTATGAACTCAATTACGCCATTATTGAATTGATTGGTGAATGGAACGATGCAGTTGAAAATGATGTGATGCAACTAAAGCGTTCCATAATTGACCACTTAGTGCAACATGGAATATATAAGTATATTTTGATTGCTGAAAATGTGTTGAACTTTCATAGTAGCGATAAAGATTATTATGAAGAATGGTATGATGACATTAAAGATGAGGGCGGTTGGATAGTAGCTATCAATATGCCCCAGCAAACACAATATGATTTTCAATATTCCAAAATTGACATGCTCATTCGTATGATGGAAGTGGACCAATGGCGGATTTATCAGCCTCAACATTTTTTTCAGTTAATCGACAACAAGATGCTACGAATTGGGTAATGAATTAGCTTTTTGGTGAAATAGCTTAATCTTATGAACCCAAATTTAAATTGAACTTCAACAAATAAAACTAAAATTAAAATCATCAATCAACTTTTAAGCCTTGATAGTGTTAGTATTACACAAACAAATAAATGTGATTATGAAAAATAATTTCATTTCGTTTTCGGCAATTGCTGACTATCTTTACGACGATTTTCAAAACTAATATCAAACTATTTTTAGATGAATTGGAAACATTACTTTACAACATCCATTGGCAAAAAACTAGTCATGGGTTTTACTGGTTTATTTCTTATAACGTTTTTGGTGGTGCATTGCTACATTAACGCTATGATTTTTGTGAGCAAAGATGCTTTTAACGCTGCTGCTGATTTTATGGGGTCAACAGTGGCTATTCGCATTATGGAAATTGGTTTGTTTGCTGGATTTTTTTTGCACATCATTCAAGGTTTCATGTTGGTAATCAAAAACAAATCGACTCGTCCACATCAATACGCTGTAAGTGCAGGAAATGCTACAAGCAAATGGTATAGCCGTTCAATGGGTTTATTAGGCACATTGATTTTGTTGTTTTTAGTTTTACACATAACACATTTCTGGATTCCTTCTCGCATTACTCATGACCTTAATCCAACAATGGTTAATGGAAAAGAAATGCATGATTTATATGAAAGAATGATTGAAACTTTCCAAGTTCCTTGGGTTGTAGTGGTTTATCTTCTTGGTGTGTTTTCATTAGCATGGCATTTGATTCATGGCTTCTACAGTGCATTTCAAACACTTGGTTTGGCTCAAAATAAATACAAACAAATGTTGCGTAGCATTGGAGTTGCTTTTTCAATCATTATTTGTTTGCTTTTTGCATCGATGCCCGTAGCAATGTTCATGGGTTGGGTTCAATAATCTTTACATCATTTTTAATCTTATAGAATTCTTCATATGCCTTTTGTTTCTAAAATTCCTTCTGGTCTGCTTGCCGATAAGTGGACTACCTATAAATCAACTTGTAAATTAGTTAACCCGGCTAACAAGCGCCAACTTGAAGTTATTGTTATCGGTACTGGTTTGGCTGGTGCTTCTGCTGCTGCAAGTCTTGGTGAATTGGGTTATAAAGTAAAAACTTTTTGTTTTCAAGATAGTCCTCGCCGTGCACATTCCATCGCTGCACAAGGCGGAATTAATGCAGCTAAAAACTATCAAAACGATGGTGATAGCACTTATCGTTTATTTTATGATACCATAAAAGGTGGTGATTATCGTGCTCGTGAAGCTAATGTTCATCGTTTGGCAGAAGTGAGTGCAAACATCATCGATCAATGTGTGGCTCAAGGTGTTCCTTTTGCACGTGAATATGGTGGATTATTGAGCAATCGTTCTTTTGGTGGAACGCAAGTTCAGCGCACATTCTACGCTGCTGGTCAAACAGGTCAACAATTGCTTATTGGAGCATATCAAGCCTTAGAAAGACAAATAGCTTTAGGTAATGTATCACAATATTCTCGACATGAAATGTTGGACGTTGTTGTGATTGATGGAAAAGCTCGTGGTGTAATTGTAAGAAACTTAGTAACAGGTGAATTGGAGCGTCATTTCGGTCATGCCGTTTTGCTTTGCTCAGGTGGTTATGGTAATGTTTTCTATTTGTCAACAAATGCAATGGGAAGCAATGTAACGGCTGCTTGGAAAGCACACAAGAAAGGTGCCTATTTTGGAAACCCATGTTTCACACAAATTCACCCAACTTGTATTCCTGTAAGTGGCGACCACCAATCTAAATTGACTTTGATGTCAGAGTCATTGAGAAATGATGGTAGAATTTGGGTGCCTAAAAAACAAGGCGATAACAGAAAACCAAACGATATTCCTGAAGAAGAAAGAGATTATTATTTAGAGCGCAGATATCCAGCATTTGGTAACCTTGTTCCTCGTGACGTGGCTAGCCGTGCTGCTAAAGAGCGTTGCGATGCGGGCTTTGGTGTAGGCGCATCTAAGCAAGCTGTTTATTTGGATTATGCTTCAGCAATCGAGCGTTATGGTAAGATTGAAGCGAATAAGCAAGGTCTTGCAAATGCGGACAAACAAACAATTACTAAATTAGGAAAAGAAGTAGTAGCCGAGAAATACGGTAATCTTTTTGAGATGTATGAAAAGATTACAGGCGAAAATCCTTATGAAGTGCCAATGCGCATCTATCCAGCAGTTCACTATACTATGGGTGGCTTGTGGGTTGATTATGAATTACAAACAACTGTTCCAGGTTTATATGCTTTAGGTGAAGCCAACTTCAGCGATCATGGTGCAAACCGATTGGGTGCATCTGCATTGATGCAAGGTTTAGCAGATGGTTATTTTGTAATCCCTTACACTTTAGGAAATTATCTAGCTGACGATATTCGCACCAAGTCTATTCCAACAGATCATCCTGCATTCTTAGAAGCAGAAAAAGCAGTTCGCGATAGAATTGAAAAATTGATGAGTATCAAAGGAACAGAAAGTGTTGAAAGTTTCCACAAAAGATTAGGAAAAATCATGTGGGATAAGTGCGGAATGGCTCGTAATGAAAAAGGCTTGAAACAAGCAATAGAAGAGATTCGTCAATTGAAGAAAGAATTTTGGAGCAATGTTCGTATAATGGGCGACATCAATGAATTAAATCCAGAATTGGACAAAGCTAATCGTGTTGCTGATTTCATTGAACTAGGAGAATTGATGTGTATGGATGCTTTGAATCGCAATGAAAGTTGTGGTGGTCACTTCCGCGAAGAATACCAAACTGAAGATGGCGAAGCATTGCGTCAAGATGACCAATTCATGTACGTTGCAGCTTGGGAATACAAAGGAGACAGTCAATTTGAATTGCACAAAGAAACTTTGAATTACGAAGTGGTTCATCCTTCTCAACGTTCATATAAATAATAACGAATCGAAATTATAGTTGTAATAGAAAAATATTAGTATGGAACACTATACAATGAATTTGACCCTTAAAGTTTGGCGTCAAAAAAATGCAAAAGAAAGAGGTCGTTTCGAAACCTATCAAGTGAAAAATATTTCATCTGAAATGTCTTTCCTTGAAATGATTGATGTACTCAATGAGCAACTCATTGCTGAAAATAAAGAACCAATAGCCTTTGATCACGATTGCCGTGAAGGTATTTGTGGCATGTGTAGTATGCACATCAATGGACGTGCGCACGGACCATGGCAGCAAACAACTACTTGTCAATTGCACATGCGCGAATACAAAGATGGCGACACTATCGTTATCGAACCTTGGCGTGCAGCGGCTTTCCCTGTTATCAAGGATTTAGCTGTTGACAGAACTTCATTTGATCGTATTATTCAAGCAGGTGGTTACATTTCTGTGAATACAGGTAATGCAGTAGATGCCAATGCTATTCCAATTGAAAAGCAAAAAGCTGATGAATCATTCGCAGCAGCGGCTTGTATCGGTTGTGGCGCTTGCGTTGCCGCTTGTCCAAATGCATCGGCAATGTTGTTCGTTTCAGCTAAAGTTTCTCACTTGGCTTTGCTTCCTCAAGGCGATCCTGAGCGTAAAATCCGTGCGCTAAATATGGTGGCTCAAATGGGTAAAGACGGTTTCGGAAGCTGTACCAACATTGGCGCTTGCGGAGCGGAATGTCCTAAAGGAATTTCATTAGAAAATATTGCAAGATTGAACAGAGAATACATTGGTGCTGTTTTTTCTGGTAGTGCAAACAACGCTTAATTTCTTAAAGTTTTATTTAAAAGTCCCGGTTTTAACCTCCGGGACTTTTCTTATTTTTCAGCTATGAAAAGAATATTTCAATTCATTTTTTTGCTCTTATTGTCAACTGCTTTAAAAGCAAACGAGCAACATGCCATTCGCTTAAGTTTGCTGACTTGTGGTTCTGGTGCGCAACCTTGGGAAACTTTTGGACACACAGCCATCCGAATTGTGGACAGTACCAATGGAACTGATAATGTATACAACTATGGATGTTTCAATGGTTATGATGAAGATTTTTTAGTGAAATTCACTAGAGGTAAATTAGATTATTATGTGAGTTATTACCCATATCGCGATTTTCTTGAAGAGTATTTGTCTGCGGGTAGAAGTGTGCAGGAACAAGTTTGTTTGTTGCCTGATAGCTTTAAGTTGAAAATATATGAATTTTTGAATTGGAATTGCTTGGAAGAAAATAAAAATTATAAATATGATTTCTTTTTCGACAATTGCGCAACACGAATCAGGGATTTATTTCCAGAAGTTTTAGGAAAAGATTTCCAACTTGGAACGGTGATGAAATCAGATAGCGCCATAAGTTTTCGCACCATAATCAATCAATATTTTTATAAAGTGCATTGGCAGCGATTTGGCGTGAATTTGCTTTTAGGAAGTAAAATAGATCGAAAAATGACCAATGCTGAAATTATGTTTTTGCCTGATTTTTTAAGTGAAGGTTTAGAAAAATCTAGATTTAAATCGCAACCAATTTTTAGCCCAACAACAGAAATCCTACCAGAAGGACAGCAACCCATTTTGGGAGAAAATTTTCCTTTCATGGTTATGATGCTGATTGCCATAGTCACAATTGCTTCGATTTTTTATCAGCCAATGATGAAAATTCAACCTATAATGCAGTTTTTATTGTTGTTTTTAACAGGGCTAATTGGTTGTTTTATCCTCTTTATGTGGTTTGGAACGGATCATCAAACATGTAGGGGTAATTATAATTTATTATGGGCTTTTCCAACTAATTTGATTTTTGCCTTTGTCAAAAAAAGAGCTAAAGACAAATATGTTTTTGTCATGATATTGTTATTATTTGTTTCCTTGTTTTTACACGTACTTAAAATTCAGGTGCTGCCGTTATTGGAATTGTCGCCTTTAATGTTAGCACTTTTGGTACAATACGTGTTTTTATACAGAAAAATGAAACAAATAAATTAATTTCACTATGGTTCAAAAATCAATTTCTACTAAAGTTTCCAAATTCTTGTCATACAAAGTGGAAGGCGAGGGTTTGCCAGTAATTTTCATTCATGGCTTTCCCCAAGATGGTAGCATGTGGCAGTTGATTTCAACAAACTTGAATCAGAATATTCGATTAATAATTCCTGATTTGCCAGGAGTGGGAGGCAGTAGTTTAGATGTTGAACCTTCAACTTTAACGATGGAATTATTGGCAGAATGCATATATGATATTTGTCTTGCTGAATCTATTGAAAAAGTGGTTTTAGTAGGGCATTCCATGGGTGGATATGTTGCATTAGCTTTTGCTGCTCAATTCCCAAAAATGTTTGCTGGATTGAGTTTGGTGCATTCCTCAGCATTAGCAGACGCATCTGAAAAAATTGAACTAAGAAGAAAATCGATTCAAATAATTTCAAAAGGAGGCAAGAAAGTTTTTTTACAGCAAATGTTTCCTACATTGTTTGGTGAATCTTTTAAAATCAATCAAGCTGAACGATTAGAAAACATGATTTCCGAAGCGATAAACGTAAAAGAAGAAAGTTTGGTCGCATTTTACCATGCAATAATGAATCGTGTAGATAGAACAAGTATCTTGAAGTCAGCTCAGTTTCCTGCGCAGTGGATTATCGGAAAAGAAGATCATTTGGTACCAATGATGGTAGCCTTGCAACAAAGCAGACTTTCAATGGTTACTTTTGTATCTTTATTTTCGGATTGTGGACACATGAGCATGTTGGAACAACCAGAAAAATTGTCAATAGAATTAAAGTATTTCTTTAATTATTGTTTGAAATATTGATTTATAATGAATTTGATGCGTCAACTGAAAACTGTTTTTTTATTTTTTGTTGTACTTTTAGAGAGCAACATTCTTTGGGCGTCTCATATTGTTGGCGGTGAAGTTACCTATACATGCCTTGGACCTGGTGCTGCTGGAAAAATTGATTATGAAATAAAATTAACTATATATCAAGATTGTTTAACAGGCAGTTCCTTAGCAATTAAAGAAGATAATCCAGCATATATTGCAGTTTATAGAGCTAATGGTAGTTTTTATTTTATGGATTCCATTGAAGCTTTTTCTGCAGTTGTTGTTCCACCAAATTTTAGCAATAGTTGTGTGGTAAACCCTCCAAGCACTTGCTTGCGTAAAGTGTCTTTTGCTCAAAAATATAGTGTTCCAGCTAATGAATCGTTTTATTTTGTTTATCAAAGATGCTGTAGAAATCAAACTATTCTTAATATTTTCAAACCTGGAGAAGTTGGTGCAACTTATTATTGTCAAATCCCAGCAAACATAACAGGGAATTGTAATAATAGTGCTGTTTACAAAGAATTTCCACCACAAATCATTTGCATCAACAATCCTTTTGTTTATGACCATTCAGCTACGGATGCTGATGGTGACTCTTTAAGTTATGAGTTTTGTGAATCCTATGTTGGAGGAAGTATTAATGACGCCAAGCCATTTCCGCCTCTTCCTCCACCTTTTGCTTCTGTAACATACGTTGCTGGCTTCACAAAATTGAAACCTATGGCTGGAAACCCAATTGTTCAAATTAATCCTGTTACCGGTGTAATTACTGGAACGCCTAATATTTCAGGCAGATTTGTAGTGACAGTTTGCTGTAATGAATGGCGAAATGGTGTGATAATTAACTCTGTAAAAAGAGAATTTCAATTTGTGGTTACCAATTGCTCAAAAGCAGTAGTGGCAAATATTCCACAATATTCAACAGATTTTAATACATACAAAGTGGAATGTGCTTCCAAAACGGTAACATTCGACAACAAAAGTACAGGCGGAAGCACTTATTACTGGGATTTTGGAGTTGCAAGTCAACAGAATGATACTTCGAACGATTTCAGTCCAACTTTTACATATCCAGACAGCGGAACATATGTGGTGAAATTAATTGTCAATAAAGGAACCACATGTTCAGATAGCATATATAGATTGGTGAAAGTTTATCCAGAATTTAAAGCCAACTTTTATGTTGAAGGTTTTAGATGTCCTGGTTTGCCAATCACATTTAAAGATTCTTCATACAGTACAACAATTTATCAGCCCAATAATTGGGAATGGCAATTTGGTGATGGTGATTCCTCTTTTGTTCAAAATCCAGTTCATATTTACGAATCGGGAGGAAATTATAATGTGAAGTTTACTGCAAAAAGTGACAAAGGTTGCGTAGACTCAATTAGAAAAAATATTTTTATTGATGATTTTAAACCTTTTGCAGGAAATGACACCATTATTGTAAAAGGAGAAATTATTAATTTCAATGCAAGTGGAGGAGATTCCTACACTTGGATTCCGTCTACTCAATTAAATAATGCTTTTGTTAGCAATCCTACAGGAAGTTATCCAGATACAGGAAGATTTAGTTATGTGGTGGAAATTGTAAGTCCCAATAATTGCCAAGGAAAAGACACTATAAATGTTTGGGTTGTAGGGCAGGGTTCATTATTTGTTCCCACTGCATTTTCTCCAAATGGAGATGGTAAAAATGATGTTTTAAAACCAATTGGCATAGGATACAAAGCCATAAATTTCTTCAAAGTATTTAATCGTTGGGGACAGCAAGTATTTTACACCACTTTATTTGGTGACGGTTGGGATGGTAGTTGGAAGGGTGAGCCAGCTGAGGTCGGAACTTATTTTTGGGTGCTAGGGATAACTGATAGGTATGGAAATGAAGAAATGATAAAAGGAGATGTTGCATTAATCCGATAATAAACTAATTCAACATCTTTTAGATTTAATTTTCGTTGAGAATTTCTTCTTTGAAAACAATTCCAAGTTGTGAAAGCCCTTTCAACACTTGATTGTAGATGCTAGGCATGTTTGGAATATGGACTCCAAAAGAAAGTGGTACTTTTTTCTTCAAAATCAAATGTGTTAGTACTGCCATTGGCAATCCAACCGTTTTTGACATTGCAGAAAGTTCACGGTTGTCTCCTTTCAAAACCATTGTACTCGTAAGTTGTGTATTGACCCCTTTTCTATTGAATTTCACTTCATGTTGCATCACTACCATGTCTTTGTCATTTGGTTTCATAGCCCATTTATTCAATAATATATCTAACAAAATGGCACCAGAATTATGAGCGTTTTTAGGTAATATTTCATCGCCAAAAAGCCCAAGCCATTGTAGTAATGAAATGGTTGGATTGCTTGTATGTAATTTTAGTTTTTGGGAAAAAAATTGTTTGATATCTGTATCGCTTGGACAACCAATTGTTTTGCGAACCCATTCAATCAAGGTGTTACAGCCAACAACTTCATCTTTTTCATTCGTCAAGCCGAGTTGAATTAAACTATTCCAACCAATACAAAAATCAGGGTAACGCAAAGTTGCCCTAAGAAAAGTTTCAATTTCTGGAACATCATAAACATCTAAATAGCTTAATGAATCACGATTAGGATAATATGATAAAGCACCAATTCCTTCTACGTTAATAGATTTGTTTTGATGAAAAATGGATTCGTAAGGTATAATTACTTTTTGTCCATTTTCTAGAAATTGAGCACCACCTTGCCCAGCAGTGATGATGTTTTTAGGATTCCAACTAAATTTGTAGTGCCAAGGATTATCATCGCTTTCTGGCGCAATTAAACCACCGCAATAAGATTTAAAAGAAGTAATTGTTGCAGCTACTTTTTGAGTGCTGTGTATGATTTGATTGGCAGTCATGTGGTCAATTCCAGGGTCCAATCCCATTTCACACATGAACATTAAACCGGCTTCTCGTACTGCGGCATCCATTGCTCTCATTTCAGGTGAAATGTAGGATGATGTTATTAAATTTTTCTTAAATTGTAAGCAGTCTTTAGCAAGATGAATGTGAAGATGAGGAGGCATCAAAGAAACAACAATAGTTGCTTTTTGAACTAAGGCTTGCCTTTCATGTGTGTTAGTAATGTCAATTTCAACTGCTTTTGTATGTGGGCTATTTTGAGTTTTTTCTTCTATTGCAGCCAAGCTACCATCTGCAACAATGATTTGCCAGTTCTCTTTTGGTGCGTGATTGATTAAATATTGTATTAAATGAGCAGAGGATTTTCCTGCTCCTGCAACTAAAATTGTTTCCATATAAAGTTTTCTCCTTGTAAAGTTTATTTTGAAATTTTATGCCAAAACTTCTTTTAAAGCATAAATTCAGGTTTGTCAAAGATATAATTATGAATTCAAAACACAACAATTAAGAATTAAATAAATTTCTATACTAAAATGAACTTGTAAAACAATTTATATATAAATTAAAATTAATTACATTATTATCCGTATTTTATTTTTTGGTATTTAAAAGTCAAAAAAAACTACAGAAATCCACAATTTGTGAATAGGTTTAGCCATAAGTTTTGTCTATAATTCGTTATCTTTGAGCACATTTTTTCTATCCTAAAACATGGATCAAAATAATCAAGATTTAACGCCTCAGGATTCGTCCAACGAAACCAACAAAATAATTCAAGTAAACATCGAAGAGCAAATGAAAACGGCATATATAGATTATTCTATGTCTGTTATCGTTGGTCGTGCCTTGCCTGATGTTCGTGATGGTTTGAAACCAGTTCATAGACGTGTGCTTTTTGCTATGCATGAACTCGGCATCAATTTCAACAAACCTCATAAAAAATCTGCACGTATTGTAGGTGAGGTTTTGGGTAAGTATCACCCTCATGGCGACACTGCAGTTTATGACGCTATGGTTCGAATGGCACAACCTTGGAGCATGCGTTACACTATGGTTGATGGACAAGGAAACTATGGTTCTCAAGATGGTGACGGACCGGCTGCAATGCGTTACACTGAAGCCCGTTTACAGCGTTTGGCTGAAAATATGCTTGAAGATTTGGAGAAAGAAACAGTTGATTTTACCCTCAACTTCGATGATTCTCTTCAAGAGCCTTCGGTTTTACCAACAAGAATTCCGCAATTGTTAGTCAACGGTTCGTCTGGAATTGCGGTTGGTATGGCAACAAACATGATGCCTCACAATTTATCTGAGGTAATTGATGGTTGCATTGCCTATATTGACAACAAAGAAATAACGATTGATGAATTGATAAAATATGTGAAAGCTCCTGATTTTCCAACAGGAGGAATCATCTACGGTATCGATGGTATCAAAGCTGGAATGCATACCGGACGTGGAAGGGTAGTTTTGCGTGGGAAAGTGATGGTGGAAACCACCAAAAATAACAGAGAACAAATCATCATCACCGAGGTGCCTTATCAAGTTAGCCGAGATGCACTAACAGAAAAAATTGGTCATTTGGTAAACAATAAAATTATTGAAGGCATTACCAATGTAGCGAACGAATCAAACAAAGACGGTACTCGTATCGTTGTGGAAATTCGTAGAGACGCTGTTGCTCAAGTGATTATTAATCAGTTGTATAAATACAGCGAACTACAAACTTCCTATGGCATCAATAACGTAGCGATTGTTAATGGTCGCCCACGCACGTTGAATTTGAAAGATTTGATTTCTGAGTTTGTATTGTTCCGTCATCAAGTTGTTGTTAGAAGAACTCAATTTGAATTGCGCGAAGCAGAAAAAAGAGCTCACATTCTAGAAGGTTATTTAATTGCACTAGATCATCTGGATGAGGTGATTGCTTTGATAAGAAATTCTGCAAATCCTGATATTGCAAAGCATGGGTTAATAGAGAATTTTGGTATGTCTGAAATACAAGCCAAAGCCGTGTTGGAATTGCGTTTGCAGAGATTAACTGGCATGGAGCGTGATAAGATTCGTGAAGAGCATGCTGAATTAATGAAGTTAATTGGTCGATTGAAAGAAATTCTTGGAAATGAAGATTTGAGGTATCAAATCATCAAAGAAGAATTGGAAGAGGTGAAGAAAAAGTTTGGTGACGAGCGTAAGTCTGAAATTCAGTATTTAGCAAATGAAATGCGTATTGAAGATTTGATAGAAGAAGAAGACGTTGTTATTACAGTTTCCCACTTAGGTTATATCAAGCGAACTTCAACCGATGAATATCGCGCACAAAGACGAGGAGGAAGAGGTGCAATGGGCGGAAGAACAAGAAATGAAGACTATATAGAACATCTTTTCATTGCTTCAACACATCACTCTCTGTTATTTTTCACAGAAAAAGGAAGATGTTATTGGTTGAAAGTTTATGAAATTCCTGAAGGAGAAAAAAATTCAAAAGGTCGTGCTATTCAGAATTTGATACAACTGCCTCAAGACGATAAAATAAGAACGATTATTGATGTTCCAACTCTTGAAGACAAGGATTATGTAAGTCAACATGGTATTGTGTTGTGTACAAAGAAGGGTATCATCAAAAAGACCTCATTAGAAGATTTTAGTCGTCCTCGTCAAAATGGAATTAACGCCATCACCATTCAAGAAAATGACCAACTTTTAGATGTGTCTTTGACTGATGGAACTGGCTATATCATGATGGCTGTAAAATCTGGTCGCGCTATTACTTTCTCTGAAGAAAAAGTTAGAACTACTGGTCGTGGTGCAATTGGTGTGTTTGGAATTGAGCTAGAAAACGAATCAGATGAAGTAATTGGTATGTTCTGTGTGGCTAAAAAAGACATGTTCTCTAAACAAGTTTTAGTTGTTTCTGAAAAAGGCTTAGGTAAACGCACCCCTTTGATTGAAGAAATTGGTGAAGACGTTAATCAAGACGAATTATCAAACTTGATTGAATTGGAGGACGAAAACGGAGTAATTAAAAAATACCAATTAGCATATCGTATTACCAACAGAGGAGGTAAAGGTGTCAGAACCATAAATATTACCGATAAAACGGGAGCCCTAGTTGGTTTACTTGCTGTTGATCCAAATGATGATTTGATGATTACTTGTAAGTCAGGAATCACCATTAGAATGAAGGTTTCGTCAATCAGAGAAGCAGGAAGAGCCACTCAAGGAGTTAAACTTATCAATATTGATGAAGGTGATGAAATAGCAGCAATTGCCAACATTCAAGAATCAGAAGAAGATGAAGAAATGCTGAACAATGAAGGTGGTGAAGATACAGCTGCAGATGCATCCGAAACCGCTGAACCAACAGCAGAGTAATATAAAGGAATATGAATTTAAAAGGGCTTTCATTGAAAAACATCAAGAAAGCCCTTTTTTATTGTTCTTTTAAAGCTTATATCTCGAGTAATCCTCTAAATCCTCTTGCTGCATAATAAGACGAAGCTCCGTTGTGATAAACAAAAACTTGACCATAACGATAGTCAGCAAAAATGGCTCCTCCAAGTTTTCTAATCGAATCGGGTGTTTTCAACCAACTGGAAGTTTTAGTGTCAAATTTTCCAAATTTTTGTAAAATTTTATATTGATTTTCATCCAACAATTCAATGCCCATTCTTTTTGCAACATCCAATACATTATCAGCAGGTTTATTTTCTTTACGACTATCAAGCGCTTCTTTATCATAACAAAAACTACGCCTGCCAATTGGACTTTCAGCAGCGCAATCAATAAATATTATTTCATTAGTTTTTAAGTCCACAACATCGGGTTCACCACCTGTTTCTTCCATAGCTTGAAGTGAAATCAGAGCTTTGGAATTTGATGCTAGTGCAGTCTGAACATCTTGCCAGTAAAGGTTTTTATGCCGATGCATATTATTCTCAAACCTTTGTTTTAAGATTGCAATCAGTTCTTTATTATTCTGTGTGGCTTGGTTCTTTTTCATTTATCAAATAGCATGAATGGAATACAATTATTTCTTTTGCAACTTATAAACATAATGATGCATCATGGTTGGAAATGGACGAACAGAACCTTTAAATTCAATGGAAAGTCCTTGTTCTTCAAACACTTTCAGATAATAACTGTGGTACCTGAAATTGAGTGGAACAGGTACACCTTCTTTCATTTTATTCAGCAACCAATCTTCAGTTGAAATATAAAGTTTGTCTAAAAAGTTGATTGCCATTTCTTCCACCAAAATCACAAAACCATCCTTTCGAACAACACGCACCAATTCTGATAAAAAATATTCTGGGTCTGGTGTGTGATGTAAAGTTGCCAATGCTAATGCACCATCGAAACTATTAGATTCAGCTGGAATTTCTTTAGTGCTGCTCAAACGAAAATCTAACCTTGGGTCTTTCAAAATTTCATCTGTCAAATTTTGATCACGAATAATATCTAAACCAGTTATTTTCAAATTTGGTCGATGTTCTAACAATTGAATTGCAGTGTACATATTACCACAACCAAAATCTAATAAATGAAAACCATCAGGAATTAATGGCGCGAGATATTGAGCAAAAGTTATTGACCGTTGTCGAGTTAGTTTTTTATAAATAGGAAGATTCGCTAAAAACATAATTGGATTTAAAAGTTTCAAAGATAATCTTTGAAAAATAATAGTCACTTAATTTAAGTCTCGGATAAAATCAATATTCGATTATTTTTACACTTTATACTCCAATTTATGACACATCAAGAACAATTTGTAAACACTGAAGCAAAGTATTTTAAATATTTATTTTATTTTATTAGTGTTTGTTTGCTCGTCATCATGCCATTTTTGAGTAAAGATTATGGGCAAAGTGGGGATGAGTGGCTTCAAATTGAATATGGTCAACATATATGGAATTATTTTCATAATGGAGATCAAAGAGCCTTGAATTATGATGACATGAGCTTGCAATATCAAGGTCAGCAGTTTTATGGTGGTTTTTTTGATTATACTACTGAATTGTTGCACCATGCAATGCCAAATATTCCATTGTTGCACCTTCGTCATTTTATAAATGCATTAATGGGGGCATTGATGATGATATTCACGGGATTATTTGCTTTTCGATTGAGTAAAAAATGGTCTGTTGGATTAATAGCCTTGTTGTTCATTGCTTTTTCACCGAGAATATTTGGTGAAAGCATGAATAATCCAAAAGACATTCCATTGGGCTTTGGTTTCATATTAGGTATGTATGCATGGTTGGCTTTTTTACAAGATTTCCCAAAAAAGTCATGGTTAAATTTAATAGGTGTTGCCATTGGTTTTGGAGTAGCATTTGGTGTTCGTTCTGCGGGAGGTTTGTTGCAAGTGGCTTACTTCGGTTTACTGAGTTTGCTTTACTTTTTTATCAATAAAGATTTTAAAACTTCTGTTACTACAAACAACAATCAATTGTTGAAAAAAGGAATGCTATTCTTAACAGGAGCACTAGTTGTTGGCTACATTATCGGATTATTGACTTGGCCTTGGGGACTTCAATCTCCTTTGTCGCATCCTTTGGAATCATTGAAAGAAATGACCAATCGAAGTGTGACTTTGCGAGTGTTTTTTGAGGGAGTATTCCGTCCAAACAGCCACCAGCCTTGGTATTACGAGTTGAAATGGATGCTAATTTCAAATCCGATTATAGTTGTTCTTGGTGTGGTTTTGTTTTTAGCTTTATGGACAAGAGTGAAAAAAACATATGGCATGTTTCCTGCACTATTTTTACTTTTTGCTGCATTTTTCACTCCATTGTATATGATTTATAAAAAGTCGAGTGTTCATGATACTTGGCGACATTTATTTTTCATTTATCCTTTTTGGGTGGCAATGGCAGCGCTTGGAGTTTCAATAGTTTCAGATTTTATAAAATCAAAACAAGCACAACTCATTCCTTTTCTTATTGCTGTTTTAGGCTTGACTCCAGCAATTGCTTGGACGATAAAAGAACACCCAAATCAATATGTCTATTTCAATGAATTTGTTGGTGGAATTGAAGGAGCAAATGGATATTATGATACAGATTATTACCAAAACACAGGTTTACAAGCAGCCAATTGGATTATAAAAAATGCTAAGAAAAAAACAATTGGTAAAGTGTTAGTTGGTTCCAACATGCTTGGTTTTGATAAATATTTTGCTAAAGACAGTACATGGATTAATTGGTATTATGTTCGTTACAACGAGCGTCATCAAAAAGATTGGGATTATTATGTTACTTACTCGAGATATATTTCAGCAGAACAATTGCAACAAGGAACATGGCCGCCAGCCAACGCTGTTCATGTAATTAAAGCTGGAGGTGTTCCTATAGCAGCAGTTCTTGAACGTAAAAGTTTAATTTCGGTTGAAGCAGCAGCAGCATTTCAACAAAAAGATTTTGCAAAAGCAGCAACATTATATAGCGAATATTTAGCAAAAGAGACTGAGGATGAAAATGCTTGGGCAAATGCTGCAATTGCCTACGCTTCCATTGGACAAATGGATCAAGCAGTTTCAGCAATGAACAAAGCGATTAAAATTGATGCAGGACGAGCAGACTTTTTTCAAGTTTTAGCCCAGATTTATCAAGCAAAAGGTGACAATCAACAAGCTCAAAATGCCATGAATCAAGCCAATGCAATTTTACTTAGAGAGGAAGAGGCGAATGCAGAATAATTTTTGGTTTGATATCTTCAACCCTTGAAAACAATGCTTATTTTTGCGCCTTGAAAAAAGCGTATAGTTATTAAAATATTTATATGGGTCGTATATTTGAAGTAAGAAAGTCTAAAATGTTTGCTCGCTATGACCGAATGGCGAAGCAGTTTACAAGAATTGGAAAAGAGATTGCTATTGCAGTGAAAAAGGGTGGTCCTGACGCAACAACCAATCCTATGTTGCGCCGCATCATGCAAAATGCAAAGTCTTTCAATATGCCGAAAGATCGAATTGAAGGGGCTATTAAAAACGCTTTAGGTAAAGATACGAGCAACTACGACGAAGTTTTATATGAAGGTTATGCGCCACACGGAATTGCAATTTTAGTAGAAACTGCTACAGACAATACAACAAGAACAGTAGCCAATGTTCGTTCGCATTTCAATAAAGGGGGTGGCACATTAGGAAACAGTGGATCTGTCGGATTTTTATTCAACCACGTTGGCGTGTTCAAACTCAATCCAGAAGGGCTTTCAACAGATGATTTGGAATTAGAATTAATTGATGCAGGTCTTGAAGAACTCGGCGAAGACAGTGATGGAAACTTAGTCATCCGATGTGATTTCAACAATTTTGGCAACATGCAAAAAGCCTTAGAAGAAAAAGGATTGACACCAATATCATCTGAATTGGAATGGTTGCCACTTAACACAGTTGAAATTTCAGAAGAACAAGCTGATGATGTGTTTAAGCTAATCGAACGTTTGGAACAAGATGATGACGTTCAGCGTGTTTTCCATAATATGGGATAATTTTATTTTATTTAATATAATGCTTGAGCGACAATCTTCAAGGGTTGTCGCTTTTTTATGTAGGTTTACTTTATGAAAAAAGCAAGAGCAGCACTTCCTATTCTCATTGGTCGAAAGCCAGTATTGGAGGCACTTGAACAAGGAACAGTTATTGAAAAATTGTTTTTGTTGCGTTCGGCAACTGGTCCAGAAATTAACACAATTCGACAATTGGCAAAAGAGCAAAATGTTCCATTAAGTCAAGTACCTATTGAAAAGTTAAATGGATTGACAAGAGCGCAACATCAAGGGGTGGTGGCTTGGACGAGTTTGTTGCAATATGTTGATTTACAATCTGCTATCTCACATGTAGTTGAGCAAGGTCAAACGCCACTATTCATGTTATTGGATGGTTTGACAGATGTGCGAAATATTGGAGCTATTGCACGTTCAGCATTGTGTTGTGGCGCACATGGATTAATTTTACCAACTTCTTCATCCGCTTCATTGACAGAGGATGCCATAAAAACTTCAGCAGGAGCTTTGAGAAAAATAATGTTATGTCGAGTTCCTTCCGTTCCACAAGCCATAGATATTTTAAGGTTAAACGGAATTCAAGTAATGGGTACTCAAATGCAAGGAAGTGTTCCCATTTACGATGCCGATTTCACTGCGCCATCTTGTATTGTTATGGGAGCCGAAGACACAGGAATTAGTAAAGATGTTTTGCGCAGAGCCGACCAATTGATTAAAATTCCAATGGTCACTCAGTTTGATTCTTTAAATGTTTCAGTTGCTGCTGGCATGATTCTATATGAAGCATTACGCCAAAGACTGAAAAATTGAACTTGAGTAATCCACATTTGTTTAAATTTATATGTTGTAAATCCAATTGACTTTATACATTTGCATCATCAACGGTTCTTGTGTTGAGCAAGATTAAAAGGGAATTAGGTGAAAATCCTAGACATTACCCGATGCTGTGAGCTTCAAAAAAATTCTTTTGTATCCTCATGCCACTGTTATTTCACTGACGGGAAGGCACAAAAGATGAAGCGAGTCAGAAGACCTGCCATTGATATAATTTTTGCTGCTTTCGGGAATAAAAGCACAGCAAGGACTAAGTTGGTTTAATTGCTACTTTTTCTTACTGAATTGTTTCCATGCTGCATCATCATTGAATTTAAAACCAATTGATATATGCGTCAAATTTTGTTTTCTTTAGCCTTCATCGCGAGTGCATTTTCAGCTTCGGCTCAGTATGTCATTAATTTCGACACACTTTATTTGAGTAAGCCCGACACTTTTTACACCAATTACTCCAATCCAGGAATGGATGTTGGGTTCAATATTGGTTCAGCATATTTTGATTGTGTTTATGACACGGCTTGGGGAGGAATTTGGAACGGCGGGTTCGCTTATTCCAATATGAAAGATTCTGTTACA
>CAZNVQ010000035.1:20699-20988 GCA_964576425.1 uncultured Flavipsychrobacter sp.
TGCCAATTCACCAAATTATGTAGTTTACTATACCGGTTATGGAAATGAACCTAAAATAAAATTGCCTGGAGTTGCTGCAGTGAAACGTTTCACAGGTTTTTATGTTACTAATTCTACTTATGCTTACAATAGTTTGCGTGATGGTGATTTTGTGTCTAAAAAATTTGGAGGAACAACAGGCAACGATCCTGATTGGTTCAAACTTGTTGTTCGTGGCTATTTCAACGGACAATTGAAAAACGATAGCGTTGCTTTTTATCTTGCTGATTTTCGAAGTAGTAACAACGCC
>CAZNVQ010000036.1:0-20984 GCA_964576425.1 uncultured Flavipsychrobacter sp.
CTAACTGAAATGAACTCAGTAAGTTGGATAGTTTTGCCTGTTGAATGCTCTTCGGCTGCACGTCTTTCAGCCATCTCTTCTCGCTTATTTCGGCGATATTTAGATTTCTGATTTTTACCTTTTGTATTTCCCGCAAGCTTAGCTTGTGTTTGACGAATTTTTTCTTGAATTGCTTTAGCATCAATTTCTTGTTGCTGTTGTGTTTGTGGTGCGTTTCTATCGCCACCTCTTCTATCACCACCACGATTATTGCGATCAAATCTTCCTTGTCCTTGTTGACCGCCACGGTTTTGACCACCAACTTGTCCTTGTTGACCGCCGCGATTTTGTCCGCCACCTTGTTGTCCACCTTGTCTAGCACGATTTTGTCCACTACCTTGTCCGGGACGATTTTGACCACCGCCTTGTCCATCTCGACGTTGTCCAACACCTTGTTGCCCGTCTCTACGCTGTCCACCATTTTGATCTGAGGACTTAGCTGTTTCAGGTTTTTTAGAAACCGGAATTCTTTTTCTATTTCTTTTTTCTTTGTTATCGTTATTGTTGTTTGCAACCGGAAGCTCAATACGCCCAATGATTTTTGGACCTTCAAGCTTTGGTGCTTTCATCTCGATATGCTCAGGTTTAATATCCTCTTCAATTGGTGTAGGCTCTGGTGCTTTAACCACTGGTTTTGGAGCTTCTACAGCTGGTGCTGTAGGAGGAGTTGGCTTTGGTTTTGCAGACTTTGGAGCTACTACTAATTCTTTAGACTTAGACTCAACCGATTTGGGCTCAACTTTCTTTGGAGCTTTTTTGTTAGTCTTTTCTTGCTCTTCCGACTTTTTAGATGTGGATTTTTTAGGCCTGGAAGACAAGTTCATCTCATCTAAATTGATTTTACCTAGAACATTAGGAGCTTCCAACTTAGGTGCTTTGACATCAATATGCCCTTCTTCAGTTGCAGCATTTTCAACCTTTATTTCTTCAGAGGCTGGTTTCTTTGCATCAACCTTTTTGGTTTCAATTTTTTCAACTTCTGCAGCTTCAGGTATAACTTTTGGAGTTGCAGCTGCAACAAGTTTATTATCTTCTTTTGTAACCTCAATTGCTTTTGGTTCTTCTACAGGCGATTCCACAACTTTACTAGCTTCAATGACTTTTCCCTCTTTAGGCTTTTTAACATCAAGCTCAATCTTAGCAACCACTTTGGGTTCTGCGACTTTCGTCGTTTCGGTCTTTAGTTGTACAATTTCTTTATTTGGAATCGGCGGAAGATCATCGGTTTTATTTGACGTCGCTTCTGTAGCTTCTTTTTTTGCTTTATTGTCCAAATTGGAACCTTTAGGTAAAGCGATTTCTTCACTTTTGCGCTTTGCTAATTTGTCTTGTGCAAACTCAGTTTGCAAAGCGTCATACATTACTTCTGTAATCTTTGTATTAGGATTACTAGCATTTATCTCAAAGCCTTTACTAGTAAGGAATTCCACTAAGGTTTCTTTACCAATGTTAAATTCTTTGGCTGCTGCCAGTAATCTAGGTGTTTTTGTAGCTGTTGCCATTCTAAAAATAAGTCAAACAATTATCGCATATGTTTTTACACTTAGCCATAATGCTTTGTGCACAAACCTACACTTTTTTACTCAATTGCACCGCAGATTTGGTGCTCCGTACCACTATTTGCCTCTGAAAAGGTCAAAGTCAAATCCTCTATTTTCCATTTTCATCTGCAAACTCCTCCTTCAAAATACGGTGGACATCACGAACAGTCTCTTCTTCGAGGTCTGTTCTGCGCACCAATTCTTCCACAGAAAGTTCAAGAACGCTGAGGGCAGTGTCGCATCCAATTTTCTTGAATTCGTCAATTACCCACTCGTCAATTTCATCGCTAAATTCGTCAAGATCGATATCATATTCCACTTCACTATCTTGAACATCGCGATAAACATCAATGCTCAATCCTGTTAATTCTTGAGCCAATTTGATATTTACCCCTTTTTTACCAATGGCTAATGAAACTTGGTCTGGTTCAAGATAAACATCAGCATGTTGTTTTTCTGTGTCCAATTCCATTCTGTTGATGCGCGCTGGCGTCAAAGAACGTTGAATCAACAACTGAGTATTATTAGTGAAGTTAATAATATCAATATTTTCATTTTTCAATTCACGTACAATGCCATGAATTCTGCTTCCTTTCATGCCGACACATGCTCCAATAGGGTCAATTCTGTCGTCATAGCTTTCTACTGCAACTTTTGCACGCTCACCCGGCTCTCTAACAATTTTCTTAATCACAATAAGTCCATCCATGATTTCTGGAACTTCTATTTCAAGAAGTTTTTCCAAGAATGAAGGATGTGTTCTGCTTAGAATGATGACAGGCGTGTTATTACGCATTTCTACTTTTTTCACAACTGCACGAATCGCTTCGCCTTTTTTGAAAAAATCAGAAGGTATTTGTTCTGATTTTGGTAAAATCAATTCATTACCTTCATCATCCAAAAGTAATATTTCTTTTTTCCATATTTGATATACCTCACCATTGATAATATCTCCAACACGCTCAGCATATTTATCTAATAGGTTTTTCTTTTTTAGATCGTTGATTCTAGCAGCAAGTGTTTGTTTAGCGGCTAAAATGGCGCGACGTCCGAAGTCAGCAACATTTATTTCTTCATAAACCTCTTCACCAACACTATAATCCGGTTCAATTTTGATTGCTTCCGCATATTCGATTTCAAGATTATCGTCTTCAGAAAAACCATCTTCTACAATGATTCTTCTTCTAAAAATTTCAAGGTCACCTGTTTGGTCATTTACGATTACGTCAAAGTTTTCATCGGTACCATACTTTTTGCGAAGAATCGTTTTGAACACATCTTCAATAACCTTCATAAGGGTGGGACGATCGATATTCTCTGCGTCTTTAAACTCCTGAAAAGACTCAATAAGATTGATACTAGCCATGTTGATCAATTTTGCACCCAAAATGGGCTTTGTTAAAATACTATTTGAACAATTATTGTTTTTATTTCATTAAATGGAATGACAAGTATTTCGGTTTCTTTCTTTTTAACTAACTTCCGTTCCAATAAAATACCATCAGCCAAAACCTCTTTTAATATCCCAAGATGATCGTTAGGCTCTTCCTTATGTGTGGTCACGAGCACTGTTCGCCCAACGTTTTTTTGATATTGACGAATAGATGTCAATGGCTCATCGACTCCTGGACTTGATACTTCAAGCGAGAAATCACCATCAGTAAACATTCCACTTTCCTCAACAAGAAAACGTAATTTTCGATTTATTTTCACGCATTTGTCAATGGACATGCCCGAATCTGCATCTAAAAAAACCTTAATATCATTGTTGGGTTGAACAAGAATTTGTAATAGAAACACATCTGTTTCTTCTAACAATGGGAGAACAAAAGCCTCAATTTTTGATTTAATTTCTGTCATGATAAAAAACAAGGGACACCACCGTGTCCCCTGCCTCCTAATTTTTCTGAGTGCAAATTTAATACATATTTTCATTAAAAAAAAGATTGGTTTGCAAGGAACTGATTTTTTGTTTTTTTTAACGTGACACGATTCCTTAATACCTACCTTTGACCTCTATGATTTTCAGAATAATTCTATGGGGATTCATCATAGTAACAATTTTTAGATTCATTTCTAGATTCTTGCTGCCTATATTTCAGATTACTCGAGCTGCTCAAAACAAAATGAGAGCAATGCAAGAGCAAATAAATGCCATGCAACAAGAGCAACAACATAAAAAACCCTCAAATGAAAAATCAATTGAGGGTGATTATATCGATTATGAAGAAATAAAATAATCTATTCTACATATTATCTTACCAAATTTTGGTTTTGCTATCTTCAAATCCTTTTGGTGCAACTATGGTGAACACTCTTGAGATGTTGAATCCAAAATGAATATCTCCGTTTTTCCATGTTCCTGTGTTTTGACCAATGAAATTTCTTTCTGTTATACCGGTTGAGTTGGTGAACAACAACTGAAATACGTGTCCTCCTGTTTCGATATCAAACCCAAGAGTTAATGAATTCGTTGAACTTGGGAGTTGTTGACTTGGGAGTTGGTAAAAATATTCAGCAGTTAACGAAACCCTATTGGATAATTTCATTCTTCCTCCAACACCTAATGCAATCACATCATTTGGATCTTTTTTGGCTTCCACCAAATTGTAATGCACATGTGTTGGCATTATTTGTAGTGAAAACTTGTTGCTAATTTTTTTTGCTAACAACAGTTGATTGACAAATGCCAAACGATTGCTGAAAAAATATTCCTGTCCTTCAGGCATTGTCACTTTGCTAGTTCTTACAGAAATAGACCCAACATAACTCAGACTTAAGGGCATTGAATTGTTTTCAGTTTGACGAAGTATTTTCGTTTTTAGATAACCATCATATTCTTTGTAATAGGAACTACGCCCTACGCCAACTGCTAACCAATCCGTAACACCATAATCGAATCCGAGTCGAATAGTTGCATTATCCATACCAAAGAAATTTTCAACTCCAGAATTTAATGTCCCAAAACGGTGTGAAATTCTAAAATCTAAATTTCCCTTTGGTGTGTTTTCAATGCTATGACTGTTGCCGATTCTGATGCTTTTGAATGTGGCAGTAACATATTCTTTTTTGCTAGTCAATTTAGTTTCATTTTCAAGCGCAGACAACAAATCATCTTGACCATTTTGTTGATTTTTAGCTTGTCCATTTGCTTGCCAACACAAAGCAGAAAAGGAAACCAATGCAACTATATTTTTCAATTTCATTTTGAATTATTTCTTCTTTAAATCAGCGTGAACCGTTACTTCAATTTCTTGTGCAATTTTACTACCAACAGCATTTGGCACTTTAATGTTGTAATCTTTGGTTGCTACCATAAATTTTGCATCAGAAATAATGGAACCATTTTTTACTTGAATACTTCCTGGAATGCTTACTGCTTTTGTAACGCCATGAATAGTTAAATCTCCCTCTGCTATTACTTTATAAGTGCCTTCTTTGCTGAAATTAGCCACATCGAAACCCTTGAAAGACCCTTTGAATGTAGCTTTAGGAAAGTTATCACTTTCCATATAATTTTCATTGAAATGTTCTTGCATCAAAGCATTCTTGAATTTGAAACTCTTAACTGGAACGATGAAAGCAAAGCCATTTTTTTCAGCATCAATGATGCTTGTCACTTCGTTGTTGATGGCATCAAAATTCTCGAGTGGTGTTGATGAAAGGAATGTGACTTTTGATGTCAAAGCCATAAATTTTTGTGCAAAAATTGCAGTTGAGCAACTTGTTAGTATAGCTGCAGTAAGAATGATTTTTTTCATAATTAATTTTAGTTGTTTAATTAGTTGTTTTTAGCGCCAGCATTTACCCAGCTTTCAATTCTATCAATATAACATTGGTCCAATTTATCTGCTCCTTGTGGCATGGCAGATGCAGAGCCATCTTGCTTAATTGACGAAACCAATTTGCCATTGTCAGCGTATGTTTTTGTCGCTGTATATGTGGATAAATCAACACCGCCTGAGGCATTTGATTCATTGTGACAGCTAACACATTGATTGTCAAGTATTGGCTTCACTATTGCACTGTAGGACACATCCACTGTATCACATTGATTGCTTGTTGGATAAAGTGATTCAATATTATCATTGAAACAACCAGCTGTTAAGAAAAGCAAGCAAAGTGATGCCATTGACACATTGTATATTTTTTTCATTTTTTAAAACTTCTTATTGTTAATGTAAGACATTGAAATTTGGGATTAGGTTGAAATTTAATCTTCATGTGGAATGCAATCAGATAATAAAACTACGATTGTGTATCCATTGCAAAATCCTTTTATTGAAACAGAATCTCCTACTTTTGAATTCAATGGCTCTTTCATTGTGCACTGAACACCCGAAAGTGGGTCATCAGCTTGTAATAAAACGACTTGATTACTGTCTTGATTAGTTGATATTTCAGCAATTGCACCTTTTACTTCAATTATTTTATTTAAATAGGCTTTATTGGCTCCTACTTCATTATTTATAAAAGAATCGACTAGTTGAACAGCCGATAGTTTCATGCCATCTTTTCCGTTTACTGAGGCGTGTGGCTTATTCCATATCACTACAACAGCAATCACACCAAGTAGAACTATTGCTAAAAATATTTTAAAAATCCCCTTTTTACTCATTATATAATTTTTGTTTATATAAACTTGACAAATTCCGTTCCAAAAAACTGATTAAAACGAACTGCCAATTATTTTGTATTAAATAGTTTGCTCTTCTTGATTAAATTTTTCTGATACCACTCTGTCCACATTTGCCAATTGTCCACAAGCAGCATCAATATCGTTACCTCTACTTCTGCGTAAACGTGCATTCACTTTTTTGCTTTCTAGATATTGCATAAATGCTTCTACAACTACTTCCTGTGGTTTTTCAAAATCAGCTGCATCAATTGGGTTATATTCAATAATGTTCACTAAATCAGCAGGGACTTGACGATAAATTTTCACCAACTCATCTGCATCTTTTGTATTGTCATTAAACCCTTTGAATAGAATATATTCAAATGTTATTTCGTTTTGAGTCAATTTATAAAAATGGTTTAATGCCTCAATCAATTCATTCAAATTGTTGGTTTCATTAATAGGCATGATTTCATTTCGCTTGCTGTCGTTTGCTGCATGTAATGACAATGCCAATTTAAATCGCACTTGTTCATCACCCATTTTTTTAATCATTTTTGCCACACCAGCAGTTGACACTGTAATTCGCCTTGGGCTCATGCCTAAACACTCAGGATCTGTGATTTTTTCAATCGCTTTCATGACGTTGTTGTAATTCAACAACGGTTCTCCCATGCCCATGAAAACAATATTGGTTATTCCTTTTCCAAAATGTTGAAATGATTGTTCGTTTGCAAGTGTAACCTCATCTAAGATTTCATCGAAATCCATGTTGCGCTTTCTTGGCAAATAGCCTGTTGCGCAAAACTTGCAACTCAACGAACAGCCAACTTGTGAAGAAACACAAACGGTTACTCGATGTTCAGTAGGTATTAAAACGCTCTCAACAAAATGACCATCATGTAGCATCAATCTGTTTTTAATAGTGCCATCGCTACTGAATTGACTATGATGAACTTTAACTTTTGGAATAAAATAATGTGTTGAAAGTTTTTCTCTTAGACCTTTTGACAAATTTGTCATTTCATCAAAACTACCCACAAACTTTTGCCATAACCACTCCTGTATTTGTTTTGCTCTAAACTTTGGCTCATCCCAATCTTTCAATTGTTCATGCAAAGCATCAAAACTAATCGCGCGAATATTTTTCAACATATTCATCAAAGGTACAAATCAAAATAATGCCATTATTAAGCAATCGATATTGTTGAAATAATTTGCGATAAAATAATCCATATTAAAAAATAGTATTTATATATTTGTTGAAATTCAATTGATATGAAAAAAGTCCTACGTATTGTCCTGTTTTCGATTGTATTCATCATTGCAGGCGTATTGATTTTGGGCATTTTTGCACCCAAAGAAATGAGCGTTGAATGTTCTATTGAAATTAACACAACCAAAGAAGCTGTTGCCAAACAAATGCTGCGCTTCAGCAATTTCAACAAATGGAATCCTTGGTTTGAACTAGATACGACTATGACTTGGGAATTATCAGGCGAAGATGGTGCAAATGGCTCTAAATATAGCTGGAAAGGCAACTCCGACGTGGGTTCTGGCGAAATGTCTATGAGTGATGTTAGTTCAGACAAATTAAATTACACACTCAATTTTAAAGAACCTTGGGAATCACATGCTTATGGCTATTGGAAAGTTGAAGATGCTGGAAATGGAAAGTCAAAAGCTATTTGGGGATTTACAACACATAACAATTATCCTTCCAATGGACTAATGATGATAATGGGGATGAAAGGCATGCTCAGCAAAGATTTCAACAAAGGATTAGAAAAACTTAAAAAATTTGTGGAAAGCCAACCTAAATCGGCAGAATTCAATATTGAAAGTATTGATTTCCCAGCTCAAACCTATGCCATCATGAAAGGAACGGTCAAAATCAGCGATGAAGCTAGTATGTCCACTTTTTTTTCAAACAGCTATCAAATGTTAGGTCAATCAGTAGGACAATATATTATTGGCAATCCTGTTGCGCTTTTTTATACCTGGGATGAACAATCTGGCACAACAAATTTAGCTGCTGGCTTTCCGATAAAAGCTGACGTAGCACCTTCTAAAGTTGCACTTGAAAAAGTAGCTGTTTCAAAAGGATTTAAAATCACCTATGTTGGAGGCTATTATGGTTCTGGTAAAGCCCACGAAGTAATGGATGCACATATTACAAAAAGTGGAGCACAGAAAGGATTGGTTTTAGAAGAATATGTAAAAGGTCCCGGCTCTGAGGCTGATTCCAACAAATGGATAACTAACATTATTTATTTAATAAAATAATAAAACCTATTTTCAAAGCTGCTCAACAATTCTGAGCAGCTTTTTTCGTTTATCCCAAATGCTGACCTTATTTTCGCAAATGCCGCACAAATGACACCATGTTAGTTTCAGTTATCATTGTCAATTATAATGTAAAGTATTTTTTGGAACTCTGCCTCCAATCGGTTGTCGCAGGGCTGAAAAATATTGCACATGAAATTATCGTGGTGGATAATCATTCAAAAGATGATAGTTGTGATTTTGTGCGTCAACATTTTCCTCAAGTTCAAATCATTGCCAATAATTCAAATTTAGGCTTTTCAAAAGCCAACAATCAAGCATTTGAAATTGCCAAAGGAAAATATGTTTTGTTTTTAAATCCCGACACGGTTTTGCCCGAAGACTTTTTCAGTCTGTCAATTGCTTTTATGGAAAAGCATGCCAATATTGGCGCATTGGGTCCGAGAATAATTGATGGTAAAGGAAGCTTTTCCCCAGATGGGAAAAAATCATTTCCTAGTTTCTCCGTCGCGTTTTACAAAACAACGGGCATCAATCAACTCTTTAAAAATTCTTCTTATTTCAATAAATATTATGCCGTACACGTGGGTGAATTTAAAACTGCTGAAGTAGATGTACTTTCGGGATGTTGCATGCTCACTCGTAAAGAAGCTGTGATAAAAGCTGGTGGAGCGTTTGATGAAGATTATTTCATGTATTGTGAAGATGTGGATTTATGTTATCGACTTCAAAAAACCGGCTTTAAAAATTACTATTTTCCACTCACCACAATTATTCATTACAAAGGTGAAAGCACGAAAAAAGGTTCCTTATCTTATGTAAAAATTTTCAATGAAGCCTTAATTACATTTGTAAAAAAACACTACTCCAATCAGCATGCAACTGTTTTTATTTTACTCATTAAAATCGGCATTGCATTTAGAAGTTTTTTAGGCTTAGTAAAACAATTTTTTCGTGTTTTAAAAATGCCTTTATTCGATGCTATTGTGATTCTTGCAACATTATTATTGGTAACAGAATTTTGGGTGGAACAAATAAAAAACATAGCACCGATACCTACTCGTTCTATTCTGATAACCTACCCAATTTACACTGCCATTTGGATTTTGAGTTTGTTTATCAATGGAGCCTACGACCAACCTTACAAACCTAACAGAGTCATTAGAGGAATGCTTGCTGGCATTGTGTTAGGATTGGCTTTTTTTGGATTGCTCCCTGCTAAAATGCGACACTCGAGGGCAACTATTTTTCTGACTGGTATTTCAAGTTCGATTGCTTTGATTGCTTTGCATGAGTGGCTACATCGGTTGGGAATTTTTAAATTTATTTCATTCGATCAATTGCCTGGAAATGCGGTTATTCTTGCTCGTGAACAAAGATTTATTACCACCTCAGAAATATTAGATCAAATTCACTATGCACCTAAAATTTATGGACGCATCGAACCAAATGAAGTCAACAACACTACTAACGCGATTGGAAACATAAGAGACTTAGAACCTTTTTTAGTAACAGCAGATGTTGAAGAAATCATTTTTTGCACGAATGAATTACCTTTTAAGAAAATATTAGATTTGATGCAAACCTGCGGTTCCAATTATGATTTTAAAATTCATGTTGAAGGTAGCAAAAGCTTTGTAGGCAGTAATTCTAGCAATTCTGCTGGAGATTTATATGTTCTAGACCAAAGGTTTAATCTTTCGAATCCTTCACACCTTCGCAACAAAAGAATATTGGATATTTTAATGTGCTTTGCATTGCTTTTCTTATTTCCATTTATCTTTTTTAAACAAGAATCTATAAAACAATTCTTTAGCAATTGGTTTCAAGTATTAATTGGTAACAAATCTTGGGTTGGATATGGTTGTAGCATCAATGAACAATCAGGATTACCTCAACTTAAAAAATCGATTATTCCCTGTTATCGCATAATTGAGAATTTTAATCCAAACGAACAAATGTTGTCAAAAATGAATGAATTATACGCTTTATATTATAAGACCTCTAATGATGTTCGTTTTTTGATAGAAAATTTGAAATTTTTAGGAAGAAAATCATAAAAAGATTTTGTAGAAAAAGAAAGGTTACTATCTTTGCAATCCCAAATGGGAATCTTCCTTAGCTCAGTTGGTTAGAGCATCTGACTGTTAATCAGAGGGTCGCTGGTTCAAGTCCAGCAGGGAGAGCAGCCACAGTAAAGGGTTACAGCTTTGTAACCCTTTTTTTTATTTTCTTATTACGTCACAATTACGTCACAAACTCATTTTTACTGTATCTTTTTCAAGTAAATGAAGGCTATCAATGTCAAGAAATTCAACCCTTATAAGCAAATAGATAAAACCGTATTACTTGCTTTTCTAGATTAGTTTTATGTTTATCAATTAGCACTCTCTAAAACAGGAAACTAATTTTTTAGGAGGTATGGTTTAAATTTAAAATTCCAAAGAATATAAACTTTCTCGGCTGCATAGTAACCCAGAAAGTATTATTTTCGTTTAAACATTTTATAAAATCATGAGAAATATTATATCAATATGCTTCTTATTGTTTATGTTCAATTCTAAGTCATTTGGACAATCTAAGAAATTTGTGTGTGGTGCTATGATGGCTTCTGGGGTTCAAGTGAAACTAGATACAGAAATTGAAATTAATGATTCTACTATTTTAATGACAGATATTAAGTCAGGAAATAAATTGACTTACAAAATTTCTAGCAAATCATTAAACGGCAATTCCTATAAAATTACTGATGGTGTAAGGGACATGATTTTTGATTTTGTTCATTACGATAATCCACCAACTAAGATAAAAGGTAAACTCTATCATTATTGGTTGAGTATAACTGTAAATCAACAAGTAATGAATTATTTTGGTGAATTATCAAATTTGTAACTTCATAAAATAAAGACAATATTGCATATATAAAAATACCTTTCAAAAGGTTCTTATATACTTATTCTTACCAATCACTTTTCTTACAAGGTCGAAAAAGATGTTCAAAAAAATTACTTTTGAAAAATATATATTCCACAAAAAATCTAACATTTTTAAATGAAAAAAATTAAAATTAAAAAGACGATTTCCAAAACAACTTCCTTGGTCTATTTTACTGCAATTTTTATGTTTACATCATGTTCAAAAGATATATATGTTAATTTTCAAACAGAATCTTCTAATACGGGCAAAATAGTATTGAGGCCTAGTAAATCAACTGATAAAACTTTTGTTACAATAAACGATAATTTAATTGTTAACAAGAAAAATGTAAAATCAGTAACAATTAATAATGTACCATATGGTAATTACATTATAAACTACACATCTGAAAACGGATGGTATAAATAAAAATTAAACGCTGAAATTCCAATTAAAATTGAAAACAATAAAGAAATTACAAAATTAGTTGAAGTACCACCTTATAGTACTGGATATTGGGTTTATGTAACCGGAACCGCTATATTACCTTGGGTAATTTTGTTTGCTCTTTAATTAAAATAAATCTCTTTCAAACATTAAAACAGGCTTCCGAAATTTCATTCAGAAGCCTGTTTTAGTATAGTTTGATTTAGTAATTAATTACCAGCCATCACCATCGAGCATATTGCCCAATCCACCGAGGATGCTGCCTTCGTCTTTGCGCTGAACAGTGCCATAGGAAAGGATTCTGCTTGCCAGTCGGCTCACCGGCAGGGTTTGAATCCACACCGTTCCCGGTCCACGAAGCGTGGCAAAAAATACACCTTCGCCACCAAAAATGGTGTTCTTGATTCCCCCCACAAACTGAATGTCGTAATCCACTTGTTGTGTAAACGCCACGATGCAACCGGTGTCAATCTTCAGCACTTCGCCGGGCTGTAAGTTGCGCTTGGTAACGTGTCCGCCCGCATGCACGAAAGCCATGCCATCGCCTTCAATTTTTTGCATGATAAAGCCTTCGCCACCAAAGAGCCCTGTGCCCAATTTTTTTTGAAACTCAATGCCAATCGACACGCCTTTTGCGGCACACAGAAATGCATCTTTTTGACAAATCACTTTGCCGCCCATTTGAAACAAATCTAGCGGAATAATTTTCCCAGGATAGGGCGATGCGAAAGATACTCTTTGTTTGGTGGACCCCATGTTGGTGAAGGCAGTCATGAATAAATTTTCGCCAGTCAACATACGTTTGCCAGCCGAAAACAATTTGCCCAACAATCCACTTTGCTGTTGACTTCCGTCTCCAAAAATGGTTTGCATTTGGATATTGTTGTCCATCATCATGAAAGCGCCGGGTTCTGCAACAGCGGTTTCGTTCGGGTCGAGTTCCACTTCCACATACTGCATTTCTTCGCCATGAATTTGATAGTCTATTTCGTGATTTGATTTCATGTTTGTTTTTTTAACAAATGAAAAGACAAAATTAAGTGTTGTCTATAATTCAACTATTCACAAAAAGTTAAACCTCAGCCAAATAAGGATTTCAGCCAATTGAAGTGAAAATGGGTGTTGAAATAAAATTTAGTTAGCAATATTCAGCGACTGATAATAACGCTGTTCGCGGATGAAATAAAACCCTTTGCTTTGGAAAGCTTTTAGTTTTCCGTTGAAAGGGAAAATGCCAAGACTTGCATTGTGGTCGGCCACGTTGTTGAGCACTGATAATTCAGAAGCATTAATGGTGACATTTCCCACTTTTGCGCCATAGGTTTTACTAACCAAATGATTGAATCCATCATCGATGAGGATGCGCACAGAATCGGCGTGCAAAACAACTAAAGAATCGAAATAGAAACTAACTCCTGAAGATCTACTGATGGTGAATGGTAATGTACCAGTGTAGATTGGGAACTTAAACGTGTCCACAAAATTGATGTTTGGAATGGCATTTTTTCCGGTTGCTGACCAGTTAACTTTTTGCGTGAAATCAAGATTGGTGGCGTCTTTGTTGTAAATGCTATTAGCGTCTTTAATCAGCTCAAAATCATTGATTTTCACTGTGCCTGCATCTGTAAAAACATTGGTATTAGAAGGAAGTAGAAAAAATTCTGCTTTGGCTACTTCTTTAGTGTAGGTAATGCTATCTACACCATTGAATAATTTTCGGTGTTCTTTGATTGCGGCTAGCTTTCCCCAAATAGCAGGAGGTTCAGTAATTTCAGAATCGGTTTTTTGTTTTTCACAAGACAAAAAAGTCAAAGTCAAAAGGACAAAAAAATATTTTAAATCGAACTTGGAACACATGGAAGGAGCAAACAATTGTTTTAAGGTTGTTGATTTAAAATTAATAAATATTTTTAATTAATACTATCCTTTTTTGATTAGTCTTTAGAAGCGCCTTTGAATTGGTGATGCGTTTCTTTAAACAAGATATTGAAAGTAGTCAATGAGCCATAGACGCCAGTGATGTATTGTTGTAAATCCACTTTTTGTTCGTCGGTCAAGACTTTGTGTGCATTAATTTTTTGTTCGATAAGGCGTAATCTATCCCTGACCATAACGATTTTATGAAAAAAAGTTTCAATTGGGATTTCTTTTTCTTGCAATTGAGCATCAGCAGGCTTCAAAACCAAAGTTCCATTATTCCATTTATTACTCATGGGAACGAGCTGAAACTCATGTAGCTTTCTATCGAGGATTTGCTCCAATGCATTTTCGATTTCCACCAAAGAAACAGATGCATTGTTGGAAATTTGTTCAGCCGTATTTAATGATATGATTTTCAAATCGGCATAAGATGTACTTACTTGCTTAACTGCGTTTTGCGACTTAAACCAAATGGACAAGAATTCGTTAGCCGATTCCACCACTATACCTTTTCCAAAATGCGGATGTTCAACCCTAGAGCCAATTCCAATTGAAGTTGTTTCCATTTTTTAATTAATAAATCTACTGCTTATCTACGTTTCTTTTTAGGTCCAACCAATGCATTGTAAACATAACCAGCTTGACCATTCACCATGATGGTTAAAGGGTATTTACCTTTCTTTGAAAATGGAACATCAACATAAAGAAAATCTTTATCCACATAATAATCCGCGAAAATCAACTTGTCATCAAGTTTAATATTTACTTGTGTAATTTCCTTAGGATCATTAATTTCAAAGATCATTCTTTTGCAACCATCTTTATTTCCTTTGATTATTCCTTTAATGATTTTAGTCAAATAAACTGAACTGCGCAATGCTCCAGAACCCACTTGTGGCGCTTGAAGTAAGGTATTCATTCTTGGTTGAGTTTCCATCAATACCCACTTTGTATCTGTTGGGAAGTGGCTCAACATAAATAGTTCTCTGTCAGCGAA
The DNA here is from genome assembly GCA_964576425.1 of uncultured Flavipsychrobacter sp. Lineage (GTDB taxonomy): Bacteria > Bacteroidota > Bacteroidia > Chitinophagales > Chitinophagaceae > JAFIGV01. The sequence continues at coordinate 14,765 of CAZNVQ010000036.1, forward strand.
ACACCAACCATCTGAAAACTCTTTCTCCACACGCTTTATTTTCTTATCGAAAGTGTTAGCGCCAAGAGCCACATCAACTAAATACCAAGTATTCTTGAGTTTCACTGCATTCCAAGCATGTTTAAGTAGGCGTTTTTTATTACCTATGGATTGAGGATTTACTTTTGCGTCACCTTCAATAACAACACAAGGCACTTTTATCATGTCGCACATTGCTTTGAACAAATTAGCATAGCCCATTCCTGTTGCTATTCTTTTATTCAAAGTTTCTGAAGGGGAATTGTTGGCAATTTTTGGATGGTGATAATCCCAAGTGTTGAAACTAATATTGTTCGCCATCCAACTATACATGGCATAGATAATTTCAGTTTCGTTGAAGTCCTTTTGACAAAGTTTTTCAACTATATAGCGTAATGGATAATCTTGACAAGCACCAATGCTATCTACTCTTGGCAAAACCTTATTGGCAAGTTCCGTTCTATCTATTTTAACATCAGCTCTTGAAGCAAATGTTAGAAACATTAAAACTGCAAAAACATTAAACACTTTAAGCATATAAATTCAATTGATGCACAAATATGCAAAATATAGAACTGAAAATCATTAAAAAATTGAACTGAGGAGTAATTTTTCTAAAAATTGATTTCAGAACTTATCTAGAAATGAAAAAAGCTGTTTAAACGTTTCGTCTAAATAGCTTTGTATAATACAAAAAAAGATATTAACTCCAGACGTATTGTTTTTTATTTAATAACATAGCTTCCCCTGCTATGGTTAGGTCTCCAGAAGCCACATCATAAACTGCGCATTCATACAATACACGATTTTTTTCAGGGAAAATTTCTTTCACTTTCACAACTGCTTCGTATTCGGTGCCGGTGAACATTGGTTTCAACCACTTCATACTTTGATTAAGATATACATGACCATCAACATACCAAAGTGCGCCAAAAATTTTAGTAAAAACGCTAGCGCCAAGAAATCCATGAATAATATTTCTTCCGAACATGCTGTCTTTTCCAGCTTGGGGGTCAATGTGAAGCGGATTTGTGTCACCGCTTACTCTCGCAAAAGTGTCCACATCTTCTTGTGTGTAACTGAATTTGTGACGGAATTCATCGCCAATTTGTAACATAGAATGAAATTTTTGCCAAAATAGGAGATTTTAATTTTTCATTGTCCTAAAAGTTGATTTTTAAAACAATAACATATAAAAAACTGACTATCAGTTAATTAAAAATAATAAAACAAAATATAAAACTAACTAAGGAATTAAATCAAAGATTTCACATTTCTTTAATAGATTATGATTACCTTTGCGGCGCCAAAACGAGCTGGAGCAATTGGATTGCGAGCAGATTGAGCGTAAAAATAGGTTTAAAATACAATTATAATAAAAACAAGTCAAAATGGGAAACCAAGACAACAAAAATTTTGTGGACATCATAGTTGATGCACAAAAACAAGCTGTGGACACTTTAGTGGAAAACACTAATAAATTCACGAATGGCAATACAATCGTTAGCGAAACTGCTCAAAAAAGTAGTGAGTGGTACAAAAACTGGTTGGACAGTCAAAAAAACATTTTCAATCAAACTGCTGAAAAAACTGCATCTATGCAAAACAATTTGGGTCAAACCAATGAATATTTTCAAAATTGGTTAAACACACAAAACACTTGGGCTAAACAAGTTTGGGACATGAATAACCAAATGTTTCAAAACTTCAGCAACCAAGCACAAACAGCCACTTCAAATCCAATGAACATGTGGCAAAACATGAGTTCTAATTTCAACAATTGGATGAGTGGCATGAACAATACCAATCAATGGATGAACATGATGCAACAATGGAGCAAAATGTTCAACATGGATTCTTTAAATGGCTCAACTGAAAATTGGACTAAAATGTTTCAACAATCACAAGAAATGATGAAAGGAAACTGGTCTAAAATGATGGAGTCAATGCAAAATGGCACTACTCAAGATGTTTATAAAAACATGATGAGCGCAACTGAAAGCTTTACCAAGTTTTCTGAAATGTGGATGCCAATGTGGAAAAGCATTCAAGAAAAAAGCTTCAACATGGATATGTATAAGCAATGGATAAATCCTGCTGGATACAAAGACTTGATGGACAAGATGTTAGGATTTATGCCAGAAAGTAGCCGCACATATATGCACCAAATGACTGCCTTCATGCAAGATGCAATGAAACAAATGGGTAGCAGCAATATGCAAGGCTACCATCAAATGCGTCAATCAATGGGTCAAATGTTCCCAATGAACAATGATCAAATGTTTGGCAACATCATGAACGGTTACAACTTCTTCCAAAACATGATGTCGGAAGCAGTTGCTCCATTCAACAAAATGATGACTCCTGGTCAAAACACTAAGAACATGATGGAATGGCAAGACCTTTCTAACCGTATGGCTATCTACAATATCAAGAATGCAGAATTGCAATACATGATGTACAACCAAGGTATGAAAGCAATGGACAACTTAGCTGAAAACATTATGAACAAAATGCAATCTGGCGAAGAGATTAACAGCATGATGGCTTTATTCCAAGAGTGGATGAATTTGAGCGACAAGACCTTTGTTTCTTTATTTGAGACTGACGAATACAGCAAATTGATGGCAGAAGTTAGTGCTATGCAATTGAAATTGAAAAAAGATGTTGAAAACCAATTAGAGAAATTTATGGTTGGTATTCCAGTTGCTACACGCAGCGAAATGGATGAGTTATACAAAACCATTTATGATTTAAAAAAACAAGTGCGTCAAATTAAAAAAATGATGGACTTGAACATTGATGATGCTTCTACAGAAGAAGCTAAATCAACAGCTAAAAAATCAACAGCTAAAAAATAATTCTAGTTATAAAACGATAAAAAAATGCCCCGTAAGTCGGGGCATTTTTTTATACATAATATTGAAAATTATAAGCTAGCCTTTATCATTCTTGGATTACCAAAAATATCTTTTTTTATTTCGACTTGTTTATATCCATTTTCAAGAAAAACAGCTTTTGTTGCTTCACTAAAATCTTGATGAATTTCACAATAAATACTTCCTAATTCATTTAAATGTTGTTTACCAAAAGCTACCAATTTTTTATAAAATATTAGTGGATCTTCATCCGCTACAAATAGTGCCATTGTTGGTTCATAGTCACGAACATTTTGATGAAGCATGGCTTGCTCTGCCCAAGGAATGTATGGAGGATTGGAAACAATAACATCAAATTTATTTAATTGAAACCAATTAATTTCAACTAAAAAATCAAGTTCCAGAAAGTCAATTAAAACTTTATTCTTCAAGGCGTTTTGCTTTGCCACTTTTAATGCATCTACACTCAAATCAACTGCTGTAATAAAAGCTGATATCATTTTGTTTTTCAAAGAAATTGGAATACATCCACTTCCTGTTCCAATATCAATAATGGAACAGGTTTGCCTTGATTGATTATCATCAATAATCCACTGAACCAATTCCTCAGTCTCGGGTCTTGGAATCAAAACTGATGAATTAACCGTAAAATTAAGACCCATAAAATACTGTTCGCCCAAAACATATTGTAATGGTTCTCCTTTTGTAAGCCGAACAATTGAATTATTTAAAATCTGAAATTGATTCGGTGATAAAAGTTGATCTTTATTTGTCAATCTTTGAAGTTTTGACCAGCCAGTAATGTTTTCTAGTAATAAATGTGCAATTGCTTTAGCTTCAGAATCATCATAAATTTTAGACATTGAAGATTTAGTCTTTAAAAAGGCTTCATTAACGGTAATAGCTTCTTGCATTTCGATTGAATAAAAAAAGTTTTAAAGCAAAATTAAAAAGAGAAAAACACTATTTTATTTACGGAAGTTAGCACCATTTCTGTAATTTAGACCTCCAACTAAGAAGTTATAATTATTATTATAAAAATTGACTTGATTATGAAACCAAGAATACTACTTGTTGAAGACGAGATTAAATTGGCGGAAACCATCAAAGCTGGTTTGAGCGAACACGGCTTGGATGTTACTACAGCTTACAATGGTCAAGAAGGGAAAGATTTGTTTTTTAGCAACGTTTTTGATTTAGTTATTCTAGACATCAATTTGCCTTTTATCAATGGCAAAGAACTGTGCAAAACTTTTAGAGATAAAAACACACATATTCCTATCATTCTATTGACGGCTCAAAACTTTTTGGATAATAAAATTGAAAGTTTCGAACTAGGTGCTGATGATTTTATAAGTAAACCATTTGAGTTTAGGGAACTTTTAGCAAGAATTAAAGCACTACTTCGACGCACAGAATTTACCAAGACTTTTAACTCGGAGCAGTTTTTAACGGTTGCCAATTTGGAACTTGACTTGAATAGAAAAGAAGCAAGAAGAGACAATCAAAAAATTACACTTACTGCCAAAGAATTTCAATTATTGGAATACTTTATTAGAAATAAAGATAAAGTTATATCAAGAGAAGATATAGCTAAAAACGTTTGGGAGACTGAATTTGATCCACAAACAAATGTCATAGATGTTTATGTCAATTTTTTAAGAAAGAAAATTGACAAAAGTTATTCACCCAAATTAATACACACGCATGTAGGGATGGGCTACATCTTAAAAACAGATGACTAAAAATGCAAATTAAATATAGAATTACACTTGTTTACACTGTTATCGTAACAGTGATATTGATGCTATTGTGTACTTCTATATTTTACGCTTCTCTAGAAAACCGAACAGATCAATTTTACAATCGCCTAACTCGAAAAGCAATCAGCACAGGAGAGTTACTTCTGAAATATGGAATGTCAGGTGAAATGATTACGGAGATAAATATGAGTTCTCCAAGTTCAATCGTGAACAAATCCATATCAGTATTAGACAGTAATTTCAATCCCATATTTTTATATCAAGATGAAGGATGTGACACCTTGATTTTCGCAAAGGAAATTTATAATGTTGCCATTAGGCAAAACGTATGTAGGTTTAGTTTTGAAGACAAAAAAGCAATAGCAGTTAGTTATACACACAATAACAAAACCTATGTAATTGCAGTTGCCTCGTACGATGCTGAAATAAAAGAATGGATTCCTAAACTAAAATTCATTTTAGTAGTCAGTTTCTTTATAAGCATCAGTATTGTTATAATTTCTGGTTATGCCTTTTCTTTAAGGCTCGTAAAATCCATTAGCGACTTAACCAACAAGATAAATCACATTTCAACAAATAATCTTACCATGCGGTTACCCTTCGGATCAGGGAAAGATGAACTGCAACAATTAGCTATTACGACCAACTCATTACTTGACAGATTGCAAGCATCCTTTGAAACACAAAGGAGGTTTATAGATAATGCTTCACATGAATTATCAACACCAATGGCATCTATCAGCAGTTCTATTGAAGTGGCTTTGCAAAAAGAACGAACAAGTGAACAATACAAAGAAATTTTAGGATCAGTTTATGACGACATTACTCGATTGAGTTCTTTGGTAAAAAGCCTGCTCGAAATTGCAAAAATTAGTGGTTCTGCAAAAGGGCTTGAAATCTTCCCAGTTCGCATAGACGAATTGATAATGCGATTACCTTCCGACCTTAAAAAATTGAATCCAAAATTTGAAGCAAGAATTCAATTTGGAGAAATACCTGATGTTGAGGATGAGCTTTTAGTTTATGGTAATGAAGAGCTAATTTATTCAGCAATTAAAAACATTGCACAGAACGCTTGTAAATATTCTCAAAATGGAATTGCTCTTGTAACTTTAACTTTTGAGACCAATCAAATTGTCATTATAATAAAAGATAATGGACCTGGAATTAATGCAGATGAAATCACTAGAATATTTCAACCATTTTACAGAAGTTATGATGTGAATCAAACTGTTGCTGGTTTTGGTCTTGGACTACCGCTAGCTAATCAAATTATTAAACTTTACAACGGCAGTATTCAAGTAAAAAGTGAACTCAACAAAGGAACCATTTTTACCATCTCCTTACCAAAATCAAACTAACAAAGCTATTTTCTTTGCCAATGTTGTTTATGTCCAAAACCTTTGGTGTTGTCAGTAAACTTCATTTTGTTTATTTCTATGACATATATCTTTCCCGGGAATCCAAAGGCAAAAGGATATTGCAGATAGTAAGCAGTTGAAGCTTTGAAACTCATTTCCATACTTTCCTCCAAAAGATTACCCTCAAACTGAATTCCTC
>CAZNVQ010000037.1:0-19673 GCA_964576425.1 uncultured Flavipsychrobacter sp.
ATTTATTAAATAAATTTATTTGTGATAAATTATGAGAGCACAAAGGTAGTAAAACTGAACTTACTAATGTTTGACAATTTTGCTAAAAAAAAGTACTCATTATTTAAACATTTTATTGATTGAAAAGTTCATTTTTTCATTTTATTGTCTTTTGGTTTTGGGGGAAGTTTTGGGGGAAATTTTCCTCTCCGAATTGACTAACTTTGCGTTTCTTAATTTGTTTACAAAAATAATATAAATGAAAAAAATTATTTTATCCATTCTTGCTTTCGGGTTGATGTTTTCAACTAAGGCAGACGAAGGAATGTGGATTCCAATGCTCATCGGAAAAAATTATGATGAGATGGTTCGCATGGGTTTGAAATTAACTAAGGAAGATTTGTATAGCATCAACAACAGCAGCATGAAAGATGCAATTGTGCAGTTTGGTGGAGGTTGTACGGGTGAAATTATTTCTTCAAACGGATTGTTGTTGACTAATCATCATTGTGGTTACGATGCAATTGCAACATTAAGTTCGGTTGCTAACAATTATCTTGATAACGGTTTTTGGGCAAAGAATAAATCTGAAGAATTACCTGCTCAAGGACTTTCAGTGCTTTTCTTGCAAAAAATCGAAGATGTTACCAAGGAGGTTCAATCTGCAATAGGTAACGCAAAAGGAGAGGAGTTTACAAAAAAATTGGATGAAATCAAAAAAACTATTGAAAAACGTGGTGCACAAGATGGAAAATTTGTCGCAAACGTTAAAGAATATTTTAATGGAAATCAGTATTTCTTGTTGACTTATAAGAAATATACCGATGTTCGTTTAGTGGCAACTCCTCCAAAAAGTTTAGGAAAATTTGGTGGCGACACAGACAACTGGATGTGGCCTCGTCACACAGCAGATTTTTCTATGTTTAGGGTTTATGCAGGTCAAGACAATGAACCTGCTGCTTATTCAGCAAACAACAAACCTTTTTCACCCAAAAAATATTTACCTGTTTCAACAGCTGGTGTTAGAGAAGGGGATTATGCCATGATTTTTGGTTACCCTGGAAGAACAAACAGGTATGAAATTTCAAAAGGTTTGGAAGTGGCTTTATCTGAAGTGAATCCTTCCATAGTTTCAATTCGAGAAAAAAGATTGTCTATCATGCGTAAACATATGGATGAAGACAAAGCTGTTTATTTGAAAATGACCAGTTCTTATGCAAGAATTGCTAACTATTGGAAATATTATATCGGTCAAAGTGAGCAATTAAAGCGATTGAATATTGTTAATAAGAAAGCGAAATCTGAAGCATTGTTCACCGCTTGGGCTGAAAAAAATGCACCTGAGTTTGCTGGTTTGATTTCAAAATATGAATCAGCATATGCTGGTTACAGACCATTTGCTAAGCATGCAACTTATTACTCAGAAGCTTTTCGTGCTGCTGCTTTGACTCGTCTAGCTGCGGCTATGGAGCCACTTGTAAAAGCTTTAGAAAAAGGACAAACAAGCAAGGATACAATGGATAAATATCTTGAGCCAATAAAATCAGCTCGTAAGTCCTTAATGAAAGAGTTTGACTTAGCAACAGATAAAGAAGTTTTTGCTGCAATGAATTTAATGTACTACAACAATGTTGCAAAAGATCAGCAACCTGCAATTATCAATGATGTGATTTTGAAAAAATATGGTAAAGATGCCGCTAAAGCATTTGAAGCGTATGCCAATTCAATTTATAGTGGAACTTTCCTTTTAGATTCTACTAAATTCAATGCATTTGTTGCTGCACCAACTTTAAAGGCTTTGAATACAGACCCTGCTGTTCAATACGCTGTAAGTTTTGTAAGAAATTACGAACAAAATTACATGCCTAAAGTTGATGCTTTCAGCACTGAAAAGAAAGAGTTGAGCAAACAATATGTAAAAGGAATGATGCAATGGAAAGCAGATAAAATGTTCTACCCTGATGCGAATTCAACCATGAGAATTTCTTATGGTAAAGTATTGTCTTATTCTCCACAAGATGCTGTGTTGTATGATTATTACACAACAATTGATGGATTAATGGCAAAGTACAAACCTGCTGATGATGAGTTTGATGTTCCTCAAGACTTAGTGAAAATTTATGAGCGTAAGGATTTTGGTCGTTATGCAGACCAAAATGGAACGATTAGAACTTGTTTCATTACCAATAACGATATCACAGGCGGTAACTCTGGAAGCCCAGTAATTAATGGCAAAGGTGAATTAATTGGTTTGGCTTTCGATGGTAACTGGGAAGCTATGAGTGGTGATATCGCTTTTGATAAAAAGTATAAACGTACGATTTGTATGGATGCTCGTTTCCTTCTATTCTTAATTGATAAATTAGGAAAAGCACCAAATATTATTGCTGAAATGGATTTAAGAAACTAATTGAAATAGCTTATTTCTCTAAAAGCCGAGGTGATTTACTTCGGCTTTTTTGATGCTCCAAATTTTATTGATAACTTAGTATTGGTGAAAATCTTTATCTTCTTTTTGGGGTTATTCTTTTTCGGTTTGGGAATCAAGGCGCAAACTAATTTGTTGAAAGAAATTTCAATGAAAGCAAGGATGATGTCTGTTGATGAATTGGGAAATGTGTATGTTGTTCATCAAAACAATGCGCTTGTTCGATATTCCCCAACTGGAGATAGCAATGCTTTTTTTCTTGATATCCACAATGGTGATTTAACTTTTATTGATGTTGTTAATCCTTTGAGGATTTTATTGTATTACCCAAATTTTGGAAGGGCAGTTGTTTTAGACAGAATGCTATCTGTTAAAAACACACTTGACCTGAGAAGCAATTCAATAGCGACTATTAGTTCAATTGCATCTTCAGCTGATGGTAATATTTGGGTTTATGATAGATTTAATGCTCGACTAAAAAAAGTAGATGAGCAAATGCGAGAAATTTTGCAAAGCAATGATTTGAGAATGGAATTACAGCAAGTGTTTAATGGCAATTATATGCTTGAAAAAAAATGGAAAGTATATTTGTTAGATTCTATTAAAGGCATTTTTGTTTTCGATAGATACGGAAATTATATCCAGCAATATCAATTCCCTCAAATTGTCAAGTTTCAGGCAGTAGAACAAGGAATTGTATATAGGAAAGAAGATACGTTAACAACGCTCCATTGGGATATGATTCAAGAAACTAAAATGGCTATCCCCAAAAAAGAATCTCCCATAATTGACGCACAACTATCGGGAGATTATTTATATGTTTTACACAAGGATCGATTGTGTATTTATCTTAAAAAGAAAAATTAACTCAACATTTTTTCCAAGCTTTTGAATGCTTCTTCAGCTTGTCTTCCTTTCCACATTACTTCATATAATGTAGTAGCAATAGGTAAATCAATTTGATAGCTATTGGCAATGGTTTGCATTCCTTTTGATGCATAGTAACCTTCTGCAACCATATTCATTTCTAATGTAGCCACTTTTACAGAATAACCTTTACCCAGCATGGCTCCAAAGGTTCTGTTTCTGCTGTGTAATGAATAGCAAGTTACCAATAGGTCGCCTAAATAAGCACTAGTGTGAAAATCTGGATGTTCATTTGAAGGATGCACTTTTTCAAAGTGTATATTGAGAAATTGATATAATTCTCTGTAGCAGTTGGTAATGTAAACACTCAAAAAGTTATCGCCATAATCGAGCGAGTGAGCCATTCCTGCGCCTATAGCATAAATGTTTTTCAACACTGCAGCAAACTGTGCTCCCCAAATATCGTGATTGTGGGTGGTGTTAATATAGTTACATTGAAAAGCATCAGCTACAGCAGAAGTCAGTGTTTCATTTAATCCTGAAAAAGTAAGATAGGACAAACGTTCCATCGCTACTTCTTCAGCATGACAAGGGCCAGTTATAGCAACATATTTATCGAGTGAAAAAGTTTCCGGCAAATGTTTGGTGAAAAAATCATTCAGTAATAAATGCTCATCTGGTAAAACGCCCTTTATTGCTGATACAATATTTTTTTGAGCCCAAAGTTCTAAAGGTGCCATGTCAATAACTGACTTTGCATATGCTGAAGGAACAGCAAAAATGATGGTGTCGCAATGGTTAAGTACATGCAACAAATCATCTGTTGGTAGAATTAAATTAGGAGAAAAACTAACAGAGGTTAAGTAATTTGGATTATGGTGTCTTTCTTTTAAGTGACTAACAGCTTGTTTGTTGCGCAGCCACCAATCAATTGCAAAGCCTTTGTCCGTTAAAATCTTTGTCAAGGCAGATCCCCAACTTCCATTACCAATAACGCCAATATTTCCTAATATATGATGTGTCAAAATAAATCTGTTTAAAATTGTAAGAAATTAGTCTTCTTTTTTCTCTTCAAAAAGTTGTTCTTTTTTGACTGGTTTTACTTTGCTTTTATCTTTCAGCGTTCTTGCAATGCCACCATAGGGCGCAGTCACAACTTTTTCTCCTTTCTTCAAACCTTCAAGAATTTGAATGTTTTGATTGTCTTGAATGCCTGTTTTTACATCCCTGAGTTCAACTTGTTTTTCTGTTTCGTTATACACAAAAACAACTTGTCGAATAGCATCCAATTGTTGGTTTTTCTTTTTCACGCTATCTGGAAAATCTCGTGTTGTAACAGCGTTCACTGGAATGGATAAAATATTTCTTTCCACTCTTGTTTGAATTTCAACACTTGCCGACATGCCTGGTTTAAAAGGGAATTTTGCACCAGATTGAATCAAATCTGCATAGCTGTTTCTTAGAATTAAAATATGTACAGTGTAGTTGGTCACTTGGTCTGTGCTGATTTGTTGAACACCACTATTTTTACTGCTCACGCTGATTTTTGAAACCACACCGGTGAACTTTTTATTTCGGTATGCATCAGCTTCAATAATCGTCGTGTCGCCAATTTTTACTTTAGCAATATCTGTTTCACTCACATCAACTCTGATTTCAATTCTACCAAGGTCTGCAATGGTCATCATTTCAGTTCCTGCCATTTGTGCGGTTCCAACCACTCGTTCACCAAGTTTAACATTCAGCGAAGATATTATGCCTGAATTGGGCGCAAATATTGTTGTTTTTCGTAAATTCTCACGAGCTTGATTTAGTCCAGCCGAAGCACCTTTTACACCGTAGCTTCCACCTGAAATGGTTGCTAATGCTCCTTCGTAGGCTGCTTTGGCACTCAAATAAGCAGATTGACTTTGCTCAAATTCCATTTGTGAAATTACACGTTCATCATACAGTTTTTTATTTCTATTAAAAGTGGCTTGAGCTTGGTCAAAATTAGCTTTGGCTTGAGCCATCATCTCTTTTGAATTCATCAATTGAGCGCGCGTTTGTTCTACTTGCGCTTCAGCTTGGCTCACAATGGAACTGTAAATAGCTGGATTTATTCTTGCTAATAATTTGCCTTTTACAACACTGTCTCCTTCGACCACATGCAATTCGATGATTTCACCACTCACTTCAGGGCTAATCTTAATTTCAGTTTCTGGATAAATTTTACCACTAGCGGAAACGGTTTCTACAATCGTATGTTCATCTGCAGGTTCCACTGTGACTTTAAATTCATTTTTAGCAGTTTTTTTACCTATAATTATTAGTGTAATCAATAAAATAATGATGCCCGAAATGATCCACCAAAGAGTCTTTTTCTTCATATGAGAAGGTGCTATATATAAGAGGGTAAAATTAATATTTTAATTAGGCAATTGATTGTTTTTTTTAAATTTCAATGAATTAAAACAGACTTGATTTTAAATAAAATCTTAAACTCAATTTAATTGTGGCTTAAAAAGTGAATTATGTCTCTAAAACTTTTATTTACTATCCTAGAATCTATTTTTGCATTTCATAAATTATAAATTATTTATTATGATTAAAAAAATATCTTTAATAGGACTTTCATTAGTTTCTTTATTGATAAGTAAAAGCGTTTCAGCTCAGATGCCTGCTAATGGAATTGTAGTTTATCAAGTTGGTGATGGAGCTGCTGCTCTGACAAATGCTGGAACAAAGGGTATTTTGAAAGTTTTTGATACTTCAACTGCTAACCAAACTTTGCCTTTAGATAGTTTTGTAGTTCCAACTACGGGCGCTGCAAGGCTTGTAAACTCAGGCAATACTTCTTCTGCTGAAGGTTTCATCACTTTAAGTCAAGATACTTCACATATAGTTTTAGCTGGTTATGATGCTGCTACAGGTACTACAAATATTAATAACACAGCCGCAACAGCTACAAATAGAGTGGTAGACACAATCAATGCACTCGGTAACATTGGACGTGCAGCATCAACTTCAACTTTTTTCAATCAAGGAAGTATTCGTTCTGTTGTTGAAATGAACAACAATTTTTGGGCAAGTGGTTCTAATACAGGAACTGTTTATTTAGGAAATTATGCTGCGCCAACTGCGGTTCAAACAGTTATTACAAGTTCAAGAAACCAAGTAATACATAACGGTTCTTTATTTTATTCAGCAGCCCCTTTTAATGGGCCAAATCCTGCTGGAATTTATAAATTCTCCAACTTACCAAATAGTTCTGCAACTTCAAATATTTTGTTTGCAACAGGAAATGGCTCCTCTCCTTACAATTTTGTTTTTAACAATAATGAAACCATTGTGTATGTTGCTGATGACAGAACAACTGGACAAGGCGGTATTCAAAAATGGGTCAACAACGCTGGAACATGGACTATGGTTTATAAACTTTCCGCTGGAACCAATATCGGTGCTCGTGGTTTAGCTGTTGATTTTTCAACCAATCCAAGTGCTCCAATCGTTTTTGCCACGACAACAGGAAATAGACTAATCAAAATTGCAGATACTGGAGCGAATTCTCCATTCATTGTTTTGGCTACAGCACCTACTAATACTGCTTTTCGTGGAATTACTTTCACTCCAAAATTGCCAAATTGGAGTTGTCCTCATCCTAACGTAGTTGCCAATGCACCAACAGTTTTTTGTGAAGGGGATAGTGTTATGTTGACTTCTCAAGTACAAAACACGTATTTCAATTTTCAATGGTATTTAGATAACACGATACTTCCAAATCAAACAAATCCATCATTAGTAGTGCACACCACAGGTAGCTATCATCTTGTTATTTCTGATACCGTCGCTTGTGTTTCAAGTTCTGATACTTTAGATATTGTTGCCCATGCTTTGCCAATTCATGCTGTTTCTCCTTCAGGCAATGTAGGACTATGTGATGGTTCAACTTTGACTTTGGCTACTACCAATAATGCGACAAATAGCTACCAATGGTATAAAGATGGTGTTCAAATGTTTGGATTCAATCAGTCTTCTTTTTCTACGACTACAGCAGGAAATTATTTGCTTTATGTTTCAGATACTAACAATTGTGCAGCTTATTCTGATACTGTTTTTGTAACCTTAAATCCGCTACCAACTGTTACTATTGCTGCAATTTTGGTTGGCAGCAATTACAAATTGATTACAACTGCGCCTTTCTCCGCTTATCAATGGTATAGAAATAATCAAATTATTGTTGATAGCACCAATCAAGCAATTACATTGACAACTCCGGGTGCATATTATGTAATCGCAACAGATGCAAATGGATGTAAGGATACTTCAAATGAAGTTGTTGTAATTACTTCGGTGGATGAATTAGCAGGCAATATTGGTTCAGTTATTTATCCAAATCCAGCTCAAAATCAGTTTCATATTCAAATGAAACAAGTTGAATCCATAGCAATATTCGATATTCAAGGCAGACCAATTAAACAAGAAATAGTTCAAAATGGTAAGTCAATTGATATTAGCGATTTGTCTAATGGTTTATATTGGGTGAAACTTTTCGACAAACAAAATAATGCTCTAGGAATCCAAAAGTTAATCAAAAACTAATTATAATATAATAACTAGAAATTTATTTTGTATTAAAAAAATGTTGTTGATTAAAAAAACTCCTTAACTTTATTTTTTAATCAACGAAAATGAAAAAGTTTAAATATTTATTGCGCGCCTTAGCTTTTTCTGTAGTCATGACTTTGGTTATCGACACGGTTATCAATTTTGAAGATTACAAACAAGGTTGGAATATAGGTATAAAAAAACAAATCAATAACGAAACGATGGCTGACAATTCTACCCAGTTCTCCAATCAACTTGGTAAAGTTGCAGCCATCGTTTATTCTTCTTTGGTAACTATCTTCTTGAAATAATTTCTGTTTAAATTTCAACCACTTTTGTAGGTTCTAGAGATGCGTTTCTTATTGAAATATTTCTAGCCAATTTTCCTACGATTTCCATGAACGCATTTTTTGAAATAGGCTCATCATCTAAAATGCAAGGAATTCCTCTATCAGCGCCTTCCCTAATGCTTTGAACGATTGGCACAGCTCCTAAAAATGGTAATTCAAATTGTTCCGCCATTTGTTCTGCACCACCTTTCCCGAAAATATAATATTTGTTTTCTGGCAATTCAGCTGGAGTGAAATAAGCCATGTTTTCAACAACACCTAAAATAGGTACATTGATTTGTGGTTGTTTCAACATAACAATTGCTTTTTTTGCATCTGCTGCTGCCACTTGTTGCGGCGTTGAAACCACCACTGCACCTGTAACAGGAAGGGTTTGCACTAAGGTCAGATGAATATCTCCTGTTCCTGGTGGCATATCAATAACTAGGTAATCTAACTCTTCCCAATGAACATCAGATATGAATTGTTTTAAAGCAGAACTTGCTTGAGGGCCACGCCAAATCACAGCTTGTTTTTCATCAATCAATAAGCCAATGGACATGGCTTTTATGCCGTATTTTTCAATAGGAACAATTTTAGGTTTTCCATCTATATCCATCATCATTGGTCGTTCTCCACGAATGCCCAACATGATAGGAATAGAAGGGCCATGAATGTCAGCATCCAAAAGACCAACTTTTGCACCACCTTCAGCTAATCCAAGAGCTATGTTTACGGCAACAGTGCTTTTACCAACACCACCTTTGCCTGAAACAACAGCAATGATATTTTTTACACCCGATAAAACATTTTTATCTCCTTTTCTGTTGCTCGAAGTGTTAGCGGTTAAATTCACTTTTACCTCAGCTTCTTTATCCACCAACAAATGAATAGCATTGATACAAGCCTTTTCAATCATATCTTTCAGCGGACAAGCTGGCGTGGTAAGGATAACTGAAAAGGAAACTTTTTTACCCTCAATTTCAATGTCTTGAATCATATTTAGGGTTACTAAATCTTTTCCCAAATCGGGTTCTTGAACATTGCTTAAAGCAGCTAAAACAGACTCTTTCGTAATCATATATCTTTGTTAAAACACAAATATTGAAGCGCAAAAGTAGCACTTACTAACTTTCTTTGTGGCTCATTTAGGTTTTAAAATTTGATAGTCCAATATATTTTGCTGATAGTCGCTTTATCTTTGTTCATGCTGTAAAACCCTTTATTTTTACTGAAATGAAACTTGTTTTTTTTATATGTTGTTTTTTTGTTTTTTCTAATTCATGGGCACAAAGCCTAACGGATAGAGTGGTGCAAATTAATGGCGTAACGATGACTGCTGATAGTTTGCGCGCTGTTCCCGGAGTTGTTATCAGTGTGAAAAATCAAAATAGAGGAGTGCTTTCTAGCAATTTAGGCGTGTTTTCCATTGTGGTTTACAAAGGCGATACTTTAGTTTTCAATGCGCTCGGTTTTCGATCAAAAGAGTATGCCGTTCCCGAAAATGTACAAGGTCAATATGTGAGTTTAATTCAACTCATGGTGCAAGACACTTTCTACTTGCCGGAAACCATCATCAGACCATATATGTCAAAAGAAGAATTCGAGTATGCTTTTCGTAATGATCGAGTACCGGATGATAAGCTCGAAATTGCTCGTAAAAACACAGATGAATATACTCTTCGTGCATTAGCCTATATTTTACCTAGAGATGGTAGAGAAAGTCAAGCTAATTATCAAAGCATTCAAGCAAATAACGCCGTTTATTATGGACAGATGAAACCGATGAATGTATTTAATCCATTGGCTTGGGCTGAATTTTTTGAGGCTTGGAAACGTGGTGATTTCAGAAAGAAAAAATATTAAGTTCTTCTGCTAGATATTGGGTTACAATTAGGGTTATTTTCTTAGTTACTTTTCTTAGTTGCCTTTTCATATTCTTGAAAATTATTACCTTCATTTCAATATGATTTGGAAGTCAATATTTTGGAAACTAATAGCTATTTTCTTGCTTGTAGTTACAGTCAACACAGAAGTTTTTTCTAAAAAAATTCCATTCTTAAATCTTAATGTTGAAAATGGTTTAGTGCAGTCGCAAACAAGAACAATTGTACAAGATGAGTTTGGCTATTTATGGATTGGCACTTTGGGTGGCTTGAGTCGATTTGATGGTCAAAATTTTACTAATTATACTACTCAAAACGGTTTGAATAGTAATTCCATTCTTACTCTAGCCAACGATAAAAACAATCATGGAATCTGGATTGGTAGCAACAATGGATTGAATTTTTATGATGGCAAATCCTTTAGTTCCATTTCATTGCCATCAAATGTAAGCAAGGTCATTTCAAAACTTCAAGTGGTTGACAATCAATTATGGTTTCTTGCAGCAAGGAAATTACACGTTTACACCAAAGGCAAATTTCAAGCTATTGATTTGCCAAATTCTTCCAACAATGTGATTTCTTTTTGGGCTGAAAATGCCAATGATTTTTATGTTGCAACAAATGATAAAATATTTCATCAACACAATAAAGTTTGGGATAGTTTGATGCCCAATCAATCCAATCCAAGTTTTTCAATTAATGAATTTTTTATTGATGCCAATAAGCGCATTTGGGTAGCAACTAATTTTGGTTTGTTCAAAGTGGTTAACAATCAATGGGTTCAATTTAAAAAGCCACAATTTGATTGGACAAGGTTAAATAATGTTTTGCATATAGCTGAAGATTATAAAAAACAAATTTGGTTAAGTACAACTTCTGGTGTTGTTTGTTTAAATGATTCAACGCTTCAATTCTATTCTAAGCATAATGGTTTATGTGATAACGTGTTTAATGCAACTTTCCAAGACAAAGAAGGAAGCGTTTGGTTAGCCTCCGATGGACAAGGTGTCTTTCGATATTCCGAAAGCCAATTCACTTCATTAGACGAACAAGTTGGGTTATCGAGTGCGCAGGTCATGTGTTTTGCTGCACATCCAAATGGCACAGTTTATATGGGTACATATAACGGTGGTCTTTTTGCTTATCAAAATAATAAAGTCAGCTCAGTGGTGCTACCAACTTCCATACAGCCTTCAATTATTGCAATGAAATATTATAATCATGCACTTTGGTTGGGCACAAGAGGGTCAGGCTTGTGGCGATGGGACGGGAAAAAAGTGAAGAGTATAAATACTAATAATTCATTGTTGAGGTCCAATGTAATAACAGCTTTACATGTGGATAATATTGGACGACTTTGGGTAGGTAGTTTCAATGGGTTTGGTTATATGCTTCAAGATAGTTTTCATCAAGTGTCAACCAAAAATATCAACGTACTTGACTTTACTACTGCAGGAAATGATTCATTATTGATTGCGAGTACACAAGGTATTTGGTTGTGGCAATCTGACCAATTAACTCAATTAATTACCAACACAATTGCAGACAAAACAGAGATTCAATGTTTGCTTTATAAAGATGGAAACATATGGTTGGGAACAAGTGAAAATGGGTTATTGATTTATAATCTTAAGACTAAGAAATCTTTTTCATTAAATAGAACCAATGGTTTACAATCTGATTTCATCTATCATCTTTCGGCTGATGATAAGAACAATGTTTGGATTGGAACAGGTTATGGTATTTATCGTGTGAAATGGACCAAAAGTCAACGCTACCTGATTGATTTTTATGGTAAAAAAGAGGGTGTCAAAGGAATGGAAAGTAACCATAATGCCGTGCTTCATGCTAATGACAGTAGCATTTGGTTTGGAACCATTCAAGGTGCCATTCAATATCGCCCTGAACAAAATAATTTCCAAAACACAACTCCGAAAGTAGCTTTGCAATCTGTTCGTTTGCTTGGAGAATCACAATTGGATTCAACTTGGTATGAAAGCTTGACCCCTTGGTATCATTTGCCAATTGGTTTGAAATTACCCTACAAAAAGAACAATCTCAATTTCGAATTCAAAGCTGTTTCGCTTTCCAATGCCGAGCAAATCAGATATCGCTACATGCTCGAAGGACTCAATGCTCCTTGGACAGATTGGTCCACAAATTCAACGGCTACATTCAGTGCATTGCCTTCAGGGAATTATCGTTTTCGAGTTCAGGTTTGTCTTTCAGGAAATGTTCAGCAAGTGGACGAAAGCATATTTAGTTTTCAAATAGTGACGCCTTTTCACAAGACCAATTGGTTTCGATTATCGGTTCTTTTTTGTTGCATTTTAATAGGTACTGCTTTTCAGTACATCGTTCAAAAGCGAAAACAAAATCGTTGGTTATTGTTGGAAAGATTGAGGAAAGAAGAACAAGGAAAAGTAAGACAAAGAACAGCCGAAGATTTTCATGATGAAGTAGGGAATAGATTAACACGTATCAATGTGCTCACCAATGTGTTGAGAAACAAATTGAAAAATGAACATCAAGACACGCAAAAAATATTGGATAAAATTGAAGAAAACACCCAACAGTTATATAGTGGAACAAGAGATATTTTATGGTCTTTGAATCCCAACAACGATAGTGTTTATGAAATTCTTTTGCGCATCAGTGATTTTGGTTCTGAGCTTTTTGCTGATACTGAAATTCATTTTCAATGCATTGGATTAGAAGCCGCATGGAGTAATCATAAATTGCCAATGGATTGGAGTCGAAATTTGATTATGATTTTCAAAGAAGCGTTGAACAACACTTTGAAATATGCCGCAGCAACTGAAGTTAGTTTAGCGGTTTCTCTCCGTCAGGATGATGTGCTTCAACTTGTTTTGACCGACAATGGTAAAGGGTTCGACCGTAAACTTAGTCATAGCGGTCATGGATTGCAAAACATGCAAACAAGAGCTGAACGATTGAATGGTAAATTGTATATTGATTCAAGAATTGGAAAAGGCACAATTTTAAACTTGACTTTCAAAATACCTAAAGAAAAATAATACCTTGAAATGGGGGACAATTTATGTTGCTTGTTTCTTGAAATTTGATAAAATTTATCTGCTATGGGAAGAGATTTAACTATTCGTGTTTGCCTGATTGAAGATGATGAAACGATTCGTGAAGGGTTTCGTTATCTCATCAACGACACAGAAGGATTTAAGGTGGTGAGTGCTTATTCCAATATCGAAGATGCATTGAAAAAAATTGCTAACGACGACCCTGATGTCATTCTACTTGACGTTCAATTGCCAGGAATGAATGGTATTGAAGCTATTCCAAAAATCAAGAAAATTGTTCCTGATACCTACATTTTAATGCTTACAGTCAATGAAAACGAACAACAGATTTTCAAAGCTTTGAGCAACGGTGCCTCAGGATATTTGACTAAAAACACGCCTCACGAAAAAATCATCGCTTCCATCAATGAAGTGATGGATGGTGGTGGACCAATGAGTGCCAATATTGCAAGAATGGTCATCAATTCTTTCAAAAGAAACGAACAAAGTCCGCTAACAAAAAGGGAAACTGAAATTCTAGAACAGATTTCAATTGGTAAAAGCAGGAAGCGCATTGCCGAAGAATTATACATTGATTTAGAAACGGTGAAGTCGCACATCAAAAATATTTACCACAAATTGGATGTGCATTCCAAAGCTGATGCTATTAAACTGGCAAAGGATAATAAATTTATATAAATCATTACTCCTTTGTTTTCAAGGCTTTAGTAACATTTGATTACCTTTGCCCGCATGTCACACATCCTGAACTCCAAAAAAGGAGCAATGCTAGCTGCGAGTTGTGCAGCAATACCGAAGGTCAATTAACCGCATTCACCGTTCAACCAAAAACAGACGAACCGCAACATCAAGTGGTTCTTTGCGCTACTTGTTTGTCGGCAATTCAATCCAAAGATTTTTCTGATGATAATCATTGGCGTTGTTTGACCGGAAGCATTTGGAACGAAACTCCTGCTGTGCAAGCTTTGTCTTACAAGATTTTGAGCCAAATGAAATCAGCAGAATGGGCAATAGAAACAATGGAATCTGTGTTTCTTGATGAGTCGGTGGTGGAATGGGCTTTGGCAGAAGATGCTTTGGATGCTGCAAAGGTGGTGCACAAAGACAGTTATGGTGTGGTGTTGGAACAAGGAGATACCGTAATCCTAACTCAAAACCTAAATGTAAAAGGCGCCAATTTTATTGCACCCAAAGGAACGATTGTAAGAAAAATTAGACTTGTTCCTGACAATGGTGCTCAGATTGAAGGTAAAATTAATGGAGACACGATTGTGATTCTAACTCAATATGTGAGGAAAGCAACCAACTAATTGTTGACCTATATTATAACTGCCATGAACTTTGCTCAAAAGCTTGTTCATGGCAGTTTTCGTTTAGTTTTTCCAAGAAAATTTATAGGCTAAAAATGCCATTGGTAAATAAGCTAAGGCTAAGTCAACAACATCAAACCAAACCGGTGCAGGAATGATGGCAACCGCCCAAATACCACCAAATAGGTTGACACAGCCAATAACGATTGCAATTACATTTTTTCGAGTTGCAGCCATCGAAGCAGCGGCAAAAGCACCAACAAACGTACCAAGTGCATGAGCCAAAAATGGCATGATAAAATGCTTGGCTTCCAACATAGGCATGGCAGCATTCAAGCCTTCGGCTGTTGTGAGGTCAGTGCCCGAAGGTGGTGGTATTATTTTACTACTTATCATGATGATGCCCATGTTGACTGCACCACCCAACACAATTCCCAATATAACCCCGAAGAAATTTCTTAAACTGTTTATCATGCTTCGAATTTGATACCAAAATAATTATTTTCTACATCTTTTCTATGGTTTTTTTCACATTAAAACTCAAGAATAAATCCAATGGTAGGCAAGAATAAAGGTTTGTTGTTTTCAAGTATTAAAGGAATAGCATTACTACCATCTTGTCTTATCGGTTGTCCGTCTGTCGTGACAAAATCTGTGTTGGTTTCGTTTCTTTTGAAGGTATAGTTCGATAAACCTGGAGTTGGAAATCTCAAGGCATTTTGCAAATCGAAGTATAAATCAAGTGTGGTTTTTTTGAAATTGATTTTCTTGTCAATTCTTAAATCCAATTGTTGGAAAGCCGCTAGTTTTTGGGAATTGATGGCACTGTAGTCCAAAGTTCCTGTGCCGATTGTGAGGTAGTTTAGTCTTGAGGCAACAGGGTCGAATGGGGTTAAGGGCTGACCTCCCGACAATCTGTATTTCAAACCTAGTTCCCATCCTTTATTGAATTTGTAGCCCAATGTTGTAGCTACGATGTAGCCATAATTCCAAGAACTTGGTAATAGCTTTCCATCCAATCCTGAAAATTCACTTTTGAAAATGGTTGTGCTGAATGCATAAAATATTTTTTTCACCAATTTTTGTTGCATGAAAAATTCAACACCGTAAGTTCTTCCTTCGCCGATTGACAAAAATTGTTCGTTGCCCACCGAGGTAAATTCACTGCCTTGATTGGCAAGCGAAATGCCCGTTCTTGTGGACACCGGATAGTTGTTATAAAGTTTATAAAATCCTTCTAGGGTGAAGCGCTTATCCTGACTAGGCAAGAGTTGCAGCCCCAAACCAAAATGATTGGAACGAATGTAATCCATTGATTGATTGGTCAGTTCGCCTTGTTGGTTTCTGTAGCCCAAGTTGGTGTACACCGGAATTTTATAATAGATGCCCGATGTGGCAGAAACATCAAGTGTTGGCGTGATTTGATACGAAATCGATACTCTTGGCGAAAGGGTGTTCAAAGGATTATTTCCGTGTTGGGTGAAATTGTTCATGTCGGTTCTCAAACCAAAGGACACTAATAGTTTGTCGTCCACAAATTTTTTCGACAACTGTGCAAAGGCACCATATTTCAAAAAGTCGATATTGCTGTTGAATTGAATGGTGACAGCCGGACTGATAATTTGATTGTTGGAATCCCTCACTTCATTGGCAATTTTGTTGTAGATGCCCGCATTATATTTCACATATTGTGCCATCACGCCATAACCAATTTTCCAGCCTGAAATATATTTATTCACATCAATTCGAAATTTGTTTTCAATTTCTTGCGAACGAACTTTCAAGGTTCTGAATGTTTCTGTTTTGGCTTCGTCTTCAAATTTGTCGGCGCCGTTGTCAAACATATTTCTGCTCAACGACACATTCATGAAACCATTGTTCAACAAGCGTTTCAGCGACACCCCAAAGGTGTAGTTCCATTGGTCGATGGTGGGATTGGCTCGAAGAATGTACAAGTTTTCGGGAGTCGATTTTTTGGGCGCTGCCAAGGTGAAATGGTCTATGGCACCAATGCCCAAAAAGGTTAGCGTGGTTTTGTTGTCAATCTTGTGGGTGAGTTTGTACTGAAAATCCCAATAGTCGGGGCGAATCGGAAGGTCTAATGCTTGAAACAAAAACTGCAAATACGACCTTCTTGCTGATGCCATGAAAGTTGTTTTCTTGCTCTTGCCTAGCGGTCCTTCAAGTGTGGTGGCTAGTTCGGTTCCACTGAGGCGCACATTGCCACTCAGCTTTTCGGGGTTGCCGTTTCTTTGTTTGATGACAAAGCTTGCTGCCAACACATTGTCGTAGCGAGCATCGAAAGCCGAGGAAGTGAGTTGCACATCTTCAATGAACGACACGTTTAAAATGCCCGTTGCACCGCCCGATGCACCTTGAGTTTGAAAGTGATTGAGCACCGGAATTTCAATCCCATCGAGGTAATACACATTCTCGTTGGGTGCGCCACCTCTAACAATAATGTCGTTGCGATTCACCGAGGTGCCGCCCGAAACTCCCGGCAATACCTGAATCACCTTCGACACATCAAAATTGCCACCCGGATTGGCTTTGATTTCTTCGGTGGTCAACTTTTGGGTGGACAAAGGCGTCACCATATCCGTTGCTTTTGCCGACTTAAACTTGTTGAAGGCTATCGTGATTTCATCCAAGGTTTTGTTGTTCTCTTCCAACTCAAAGTTCACAATTTGGGTGTTGCCCGAACCAATGATGATATTGTATTTATAGTCGGTGCCATAGCCCAAAAAACTAGCTTTCAGGGTATAAGTGCCCACAGGAATAGCTAGGATTTTGAAATTACCATTCGAGTCGGTGACGCTGCCAAACGTACTGCCTTCAACGCTGAGCACAGCGCCTTCAATGGACTTTTGGGTGTTTTTGTCTTTCACCGAACCGAGGATTTGCCCTTTTTGGGCAGCGGCAGATAGGGAAAATAAGAATAGAAAAAGGGTAATTGTATGTTTCATGCGTTAAAATTCCATCATCAAAACGAATATCTTGTGCAATTGTTCGCTTTAAAATGGAGATTTTTATTCAACAGCTTTCGAGTGTTTTGTTGCACGATGCAACCCCAAATCGGTTGTTTTTGGGCGGTTACCAGCAGGCTTCGTTTCAATGACATGACCTTGGTCTTCTCCATTTAATCCGGCTTCCAACCAGCGCTTAATTAATGGTGTAAGCACTCCGTCTTTCCCTTCAAGAGGTTTCCCTTCCCGAATGCTTTTGATAGCCTCTTCTTCAAATGCCTTAAAATCAAAAGGCGATTTCTTGTTTTCCATATCGTATCAAATTTATTGTTTGACACAGTTTAATGAATAGACTCTTATTTGTCTATAGATAATCAATTTCATGTATTTTTCTGAATCAAGAAAAATTATATTATCGTCTTTGGGCATCGAGAAATGAGTTGCGTATATTTGGAAAAATAATTCAATATTAAAACTTATTAACATTTATGGACTATCTAAATATATTTATCAACTTTTTTAAAATCAATATTTATAGTTGGTTTAGCTACCTAATTTATTCAAAAACGATTTGACAAGCGATTTAATAGGCTTAAAGCATTTCAAAAAACTTGGTGTTAAACCACAAGACTTAATAAAATAGATATAAATGACAACCACAGCACAAAGACAAGAACTTCAGAATAAAATTTGGAAGATAGCCAACGATGTTCGTGGCTCAGTAGATGGATGGGATTTTAAACAGTTTGTCTTAGGTACGCTGTTCTATCGCTTCATTAGCGAAAACTTTACGATTTATATTGAAGGGGGTGATGATAGCGTAAACTATGCCAACTTAAAAGATAATGTAATAACGCCAGAGATAAAAGACGATGCTATTAAAACCAAAGGCTATTTCATTTATCCCAGTCAGTTGTTTGTAAATGTCGCTAAAACAGCTAATACAAACTCCAATCTTAACACCGACCTAAAAGCCATTTTCGATGCTATTGAAAGTTCGGCAAATGGCTATCCGTCTGAGCAGGATATAAAAGGATTATTTGCCGATTTTGATACTACTAGCACAAGATTGGGTAATACCGTTGAAAGCAAGAATGAAACCCTAGCAAAAGTATTAAAAGGAGTCGAAGGATTGGACTTTGGCAAATTTGAAGATAATAGAATTGACCTTTTTGGTGATGCTTATGAGTTTTTAATTTCCAATTATGCTGCTAATGCTGGTAAAAGCGGTGGCGAGTTTTTTACACCGCAGCACGTTTCCAAGCTTATTGCTCAATTGGCAATGCACAAGCAAACCAAAGTAAACAAAATATACGACCCTGCTGCTGGTTCTGGCTCTTTATTGTTGCAAGCCAAAAAGCACTTCGACAACCATATTATTGAAGAAGGTTTTTATGGGCAAGAGGTAAACCACACTACTTACAACCTCGCTCGTATGAATATGTTTTTGCACAACATCAATTACGACAAGTTTAATATTGCTTTGGGCAATACCTTGCTAAACCCACAGTTTGGCGATGAAAAACCCTTCGATGCCATTGTTTCTAATCCGCCTTACTCTATCAATTGGATTGGCGATGGCGACCCTACGCTGATTAATGACGACCGTTTTGCACCTGCGGGTGTATTAGCACCTAAATCAAAAGCCGATTTTGCCTTTGTGTTGCACGCCCTTAGTTATCTTTCAAGCAAAGGGAGAGCAGCTATTGTTTGTTTTCCGGGTATTTTTTATCGTGGTGGGGCAGAGCAGAAGATTAGAAAATATTTGGTGGACAATAATTTTGTAGAAACCATTATTGCCGTAGCACCCAATTTGTTTTATGGCACTTCTATAGCCGTAACGCTATTGGTTTTAAGTAAACATAAAACCGAAAACACCACCCAATTTATTGATGCAAGTGGTGAAGACTTTTTTAGAAAAGTTACCAACAATAACGAGCTGACAGATGCCCATATTGAAAAGATTATGGACATTTTTGATAAGAAGGAAAATGTTGACCACGTTGCAAAAAGCGTTGACAATAGTGTGATTGCTGCCAACGATTATAATCTATCTGTAAGTAGTTATGTAACAGCCAAAGACAATCGAGAGCAAGTAGATATAACAAAGTTAAATGCTGAAATTGCCACTACTGTAGAAAAGATAAACGCCCTACGTGCCAGTATTGATGACATTATAAACGAAATTGAAAGATGAGCTATTTAGATACTTTATTACAGGGGGTTGAAGTGGTGTGGAGGACATTGGGTGAGGTTTGCGATTTC
>CAZNVQ010000037.1:19753-20203 GCA_964576425.1 uncultured Flavipsychrobacter sp.
AAAATGGTAATGCTAAATATGTGTCCTATAAAAATATATTTAATAATATTGAGATTGATTTTAATAAACTTGAGAGTGTTTACGTTTCACCAGACGAGAATCAGTACGAAATAAAATATGGTGATGTACTATTTACTGGTTCATCTGAGATTGCAGATGAGTCTGGAATGTCTTCTTCTGTTACTTCAAATTCGAATGAAAAAGTTTATTTGAACAGTTTTTCTTTTGGAGTAAGATTTAATGAAGATATTAAATTAATCCCTGAGTTTACAAAGTATCTATTTAGAAGTAGCTTTATGCGTTCTGAAATAGCAAAAACAGCAAGTGGAGTAACAAGATACAATGTTTCAAAAGAAAGATTTAAAAAAATCCAAATCCCAATCCCACCCCTTTCTGTTCAAGAAAAAATAGTTGGCATATTAGATAAGTTCACCGAGCTTACAGCAGAGC
>CAZNVQ010000038.1:0-7199 GCA_964576425.1 uncultured Flavipsychrobacter sp.
TCTGTTTCGTAAGTTTTCGCCAAAACGCCTCGGTAGTAAGTGGCTACTTTTTCCAGTTAGTTTAACCCTAATGCATTTTTCGATAACTCGTTTTTTTAACCTATTTCCTTAGTTTTGAGGAAACTTAAAGTTGAGCTTTTTTTCAAAACATAATGCCCTCAACGAAGTTGTATGCTTGAACAGCAGTTTGGCGTAATGGCGGGTGACGTGGTAAAATGAACAGTAGTTTTTCAAATCAACTATTGTGCTAAATTGACAATTAAGTGCTTCTAATTCCGCCACTACGCCAAGCTGCAAACCGTTGATGGGAAAATAAATACTTAAAATAGATTAAGTGTATACAATTAGTATATACCTTTGTAAAAAGAATTTTTTATGAAAACGCTTTCCTTGAAACTCGAAGATACAATTTTTGAAGAAACTGAAAAGGTTATTTCAGAATTAAAATTGGCTAGAAATAGATACATCAATGAAGCACTTAACCTTTACAATCAATACAACAAGAGACAAGTGCTAAAAAAGAAACTAACAAAAGAAAGTAAACTTGTAACAGAGAGCTCTTCAGAAGTATTAGCTGAATTTGAAAGGTTGATAGATGACATATAAGCAATATGATATCTGGTTAGCAGACCTAAATCCCACAATAGGGACAGAAGCTGGTAAAACACGACCAGTAGTAATAATTCAAACTGATTTGCTTAACGACACACATTTATCGACGATTGTCTGTCCGATTACAACTAACATCAAGCCAGAAGCTGAAATTTTAAGAGTACATCTAAAAAAGAGACAATTAACAAAACTTAGTGACATTCTTGTAGACCAACCAAGAGCAATTGACAATAAACGGTTTATTAAGAAACTGGGTCAATTGACAAAAGAACAAAGCCATCAACTAAAGGAGAACCTGAAAATAGTATTGGACTTATAACACCACAGGTAACATTTAGCCTCAAATGTGAAATACCCGCAACTTGCTCGTTTTGGTAGGACATCATATTTAAAATACTAAAAATCGAACAAAAAAAACTGCCGCTTTTGGGCGACAGTTTCTTAGAAAATATTTATCCTCAATATATTACAATGGTAATACTAAACCGCCATACATTTCTGCTCTTAGTGCTTTGATTTTTTCAGATTTGATGTATTCATCAAATTCCATTTCACGGTCTATCAATCCATTAGGTGTCAATTCCAATATCCTGTCCGCAACGGTTTCAGCCAATTCATGGTCACGAGTGGTGAATAAAATTGTTCCTTTAAAATCTTTCAAACCGTTGTTCAATGCCGTGATACTTTCCAAGTCCAAATGATTTGTAGGTTCATCAAGTAACAACACATTACCTTTCAACATCATCATTCTCGACATCATACATCTCATTTTCTCTCCTCCACTCAATACAGTACACTGCTTCAAAGTTTCTTCGCCTGAAAACAACATTCTTCCCAAAAATCCACGAATAAACGTTTCATCTTTTTCTTCAGAATATTGACGCAACCAATCAATTAAGTTTAGGTTTTTCTCTTGGAAATACTCGTTGTTGTCGTTGGGCAAATAAGTTGGCGTAATCGTCACACCCCATTTGTAAGAACCGCCAAAGTCTGTGTCCTCGCCCGAAATGATTTGATAAAAAGCCGTTGTAGCCAAAGAATTACTCGATAAAACAGCAATTTTTTGACCTCTTTTCAAATCAAAAGAAATGTTTTTAAATAAAACTTCCCCATTCAGTGATTTAGATAAGTCTTTCACTTCAATGATTTGATCTCCAGCGTCTCTAACTTGATTGTTGAATAAAATTGCAGGATATTTTCTGTTTGAAGGACGCATTTCATCCAACTTAATTTTATCCAATGCTTTTTTCCGACTTGTTGCCTGCTTTGATTTGGAAGCATTCGCAGAAAATCGGGCAATAAATTCTTTCAATTCAGCAATTTTATCCTCAGACTTTTTGTTTTGGTCACTACGTTGTTTCAACAACAATTGGCTTGATTCGTACCAGAAGCTGTAATTACCCGTAAATATGGTGATTTTACCAAAATCAATATCTGCAACGTGCGTACAAACCGCATCCAAAAAGTGACGGTCATGCGACACAACCAATACAATCTTATCGTAGCTCGCCAAGAAATCTTCCAACCAAGAAATGGTTTCCATATCCAAGTCGTTGGTAGGCTCATCGAGTAATAGAATGTCAGGATTACCAAAAAGCGCTTGGGCAAGAAGCACTCTCACTTTTTGATTACCATCCAAATCTTTTAATAAACTAAAATGTAAGTTTTCTTTAATTCCGAGATTACTTAGAAGAGTTGCAGCATCACTTTCTGCATTCCAACCATCCATTTCAGCAAACAGAGCTTCTAATTCGCCCGCTTTCAAGCCGTCTTCTTCTGTAAAATCTTCTTTGGCATAAATGGCATCTTTCTCCTTCATCACTTTGTATAAAGTAGAATTACCACGAATAACGGTTTCCAAAACCTGCACCTCATCAAATTCATAGTGGTTTTGTTTCAACACACTCATTCTTTGGTCTTTCGAAATTTCAACTCTTCCAGTCGAAGGCTCAATTTCACCAGAAATAATTTTCATGAAAGTGGATTTACCAGCACCATTAGCACCAATAATACCATAACAATTGCCTTCTGTAAACTTGATGTTTACTTCTTCGAAAAGAATTCGCTTTCCGTAACGAAGCGATAAATTATTAACTGAAATCATAAGATAAAAACTAAAAACCTATATTAAAAAACAATAAGGTTTGTAAAAGAGGTGCAAAGGTAAGCATTCTATCTTGCCTAAAACCTGTCTTTTTATTTTGATTCCAATCTAAATTATAGAATTGTTTAAGCCTGTCCTAAATCTGAAAAATGGTCGAGCGCATAGGAAGCCAATTGCTGATCGGTGTAGTTCAATTCATTCATAAATTGTTGGTCCAAAATCTCAGCTTCAGGAAATTGCGCGTACAATTGTGCAAACTCATCGACTGAAAGTTCGGTGTCAATTGCGTCTTTATTTAATAAGTAAAATTTTATTATGTCATGAATCGTTTTTGCCATTTTCGGCAAATTGATTTTTTGAAAAAATTCAGGCAAATCAATCAATATGCCAACATAGCCATTATGCAATAATTGAATACATCCACCTCCATTCATTTGGTTCACCAAATAGCTATAGCAAATCATAACTTGCTGAATATCAGTGAGTTGCTCAAATACATCAAAAGTGTTTTTTAGGTATAATTCTTCTAAAAAAGGTTCAGCAAAAATTTGAAGACACTCATCATATTTACTTTCGTTAAAACATGTTTTGGCTGCTTCGAGGTTAATTTTTGGGGAAAAAGTGGGTTGTTTCATATACAATTTATAGTAATTAAATATGGTTTTATTCACAAGCGGTTAACAAAATGAACGCTTATCGTTGTTTATTTTTGAATGGTATTTTCAACAACGTCTCAACAAGCTGAACTTAATTGGTCTAACATCTTAGTGCGTTCGTCACTGTTTTTGCTACTTGTCGTTACAATAATACAGTTTTTCAACATATTATATAATGATGTTAACACATTACCTTCTTCCTTTAAAAAAGACGAAACAGTATCCTCTGAGAGTAATGAGTCTAGTGCTGAAAAAGTTGACTCAGTGAAAGTGCCATCAATTCTTGCTCACCCGAAAGTTGATTTAGTAGAAGCCAATCCATTATATGAGCACAAAAAAACACTTGAGACCAAAGAAATTCATCGTCCTTTAGTAGGTCAACAAGAATAAGTGCTGAGGTATTTTTCCTTCAATTTGAGCAACAATAAGTTTATTTTCGTGCTCAATTTCAACAATTAATTTCTTTAAATTATGGAAGATCATAAACCCTTAATTCTCATCACAAACGATGACGGTATCACAGCACCTGGCATTCGTGCTTTAGCAACAGCAGTTCAACACCTAGGTCATGTTGTGGTGGTGGCACCTGACAGTCCTCAGTCGGGAATGGGTCATGCTATAACTATCGGAAAACCGTTGAGACTAAATAAAGTGAATGCAATTGAAGGCATTGAGTGTTGGCAAACAAGCGGCACGCCTGTTGATTGTGTGAAATTAGCAACAGATGTTGTGCTTCACCGAAAACCAGATATTTGCTTGAGCGGAATCAATCATGGTGCAAATCATGCCATCAACATATTATATTCAGGTACAATGTCGGCGGCAATGGAAGCTGCAATTGAGGGCATCCCATCTGCAGGATTTTCATTGTTGGATTATAGTTATGACGCTGATTTTTCTGTTGCAAAAGATATTGTGACTGCAATTACAAAAAAGTTATTAACTCAATCTTTGCCCAAACATGCTCTTTTGAATGTAAATATTCCTAAAGTTTCAAAGGCTGAGTTCAAAGGTTTGAAACTGTGTCGTCAAGCATATGCAAAATGGGAGGAAGAATTTGACCAAAGAATAGACCCAAGGGGTGAACCTTATTATTGGATGGTGGGAAAATTTGTGAATCTCGACCAACACACGGAAACCGATGTGGAAGCACTGAAAGATGGATTTTCTTCGATTGTGCCCATTCAATTTGATCTCACAGACTATAAACTAAAAAGCAAACTTTCCAAAGATTGGGCAGATATATTGTAATAATTAATCATTAATCTTAATTCAAAGTCTTGCATTTTAGGTGCAAGACTTTTTAATTTTTATAAAACAAGAATTATTTTTTTAAATTAGTCTAAATTAATACTTTTGTTTATATGAAATTATTTATTTTATATTCCTACATTTTTATAGTAATGCCATTACCTATTCAAGCGCAAATCAAGGGTGTTGTGAAAGATGTTGAAACAGGCGAAAGCATTGCACAGTCATCTATTCGTATAATGAATTCTAATATTAGAGTTACAACAAATGCACAAGGTCAATTTTTACTTCCTGCCCAAAAGAATAATCAAATTGAATATATTTCAATACATGCAGTTGGTTATCAATCTGAAACGATAGAATGGAAAAGCATTTCTACTTCCGATACATTGAAGATTTATTTGAAACGAAATGTAGATAGTTTATCAGAATTTGTAATTGTTGGCACTCGCCCAAATTCAATAAATTATGATGACATTTTTCCAATGGTGAAAGTTGACGCTTTGCAATTGAAACAAAGTGCTGAAACAAACATCATGGAAGCCATTGGTAAACAAGCTCCTGGACTACATTTGATGCAAACTGGTCCCAATATTTCAAAACCCTTTATCCGAGGTTTGGGTTATAATCGTGTAGTGACGCTTTTTGATGGTATCCGGCAAGAAGGACAGCAATGGGGCGACGAGCATGGACTCGAAATTGATGGATATCATGTTGGCGAAGTTTCAGTTATCAAAGGTCCTGCAAGTTTAATTTATGGTTCTGATGCCATTGCTGGTGTTGTCAGTATTTCATCTGAATCAAGTCAAAAGCAAGCAGCCGGAAAGGTTTCAGGGAATTGGGTTTCAGAATTTCAATCGAATAACGGTTTAGTTGGAAACAGTATAGGCTTATCTCTGAATTCAAAAAAATGGTTATATCGAATAACAAATTCCATACGTTTGGCAAAAGACTATGTTAATCCAATTGATGGAGCAGTTTTCAACACTGGCTTTAAAGAAATAAATGCAACAGCAGCAGGTTATTTTCAAAAAGATAAAAATAGCTTTAGTTGGCACGCTACCCTTTATGGCAATATGCAAGAAATTCCTGATGGAAGCAGAGATTCGTTGACTCGACAATTCACTTATCCAATTGCTGAAGGCGAACAAGACGACCCTACAACAAGACCAATTGTTCCTGTAAATCAATTGAAAAGTTATAATCTTAATCCTATTCATCAACGCATCCAACATTATCGTGCTTATGCTATTGGTCATAGTGAATGGGAAAAAGCCACAATGGATTACCAGCTTGGATTTCAGCATAATAGAAGAAGAGAATTTAATCATCCAACTTTGCCAAATCAAGCCAGTATGTATGTTTCATTGCATACTATAAACTATGGTTGGCAATTGAGAAAAAATTGGTCTAAAAAAATAGAATGGATTAGTGGTATAAATGGTATGTGGCAAAAAAACAGTAATTATGATGCCACCAATTTTCCAATTCCTGATTATCAATTCTTGGATTTTGGTTTATTTAGTTTGTTACAATTTCGCCATCACCAATGGTTATTTAGTTTTGGTGGAAGATGGGATAATAGATGGTTAAAAGTTGATGATTTATTTGTTACAAAAAATCCTGAAACTGGACTGTCCCAAAGAGGAGATTTCAATAATGGAGAACAACAATACTATGCCTTTCAAAAATGGATGAATGGAAGTTCATTTGGCTTCATGGCTCGTTACGAATGGAGCAAGTCTGTTGCGCTGAAAATCAATATTGGTAAAGGTTACAGAGCGCCAAATATCAATGAACTTGCAGCAAATGGTCTAGATCCGGGTGCACATATAAAATATATTGGAAATAATAGTTTTCACCCCGAACTCAGTTGGCAACAGGACATAAATTTAGAATGGAAGAAAGACAATTGGCAAGCCAATTTCAGTGTGTTTCTCAACACTATTCAACATTTTATATTTATGTCAAAGTTAACCGATAGTATGGGTAATGAAATTAGAGATGCCCAAGGCAACAAGACTTATGCATTTCAACAAGCCAATGCTAGGATTTACGGTGGTGAATTTAATTGGAGATACAGTTCAAACACAATATCAGCTTGGGTTGTAGAGCAATCATTTTCTTATGTTCGTGGTTTCAATTTATCAGAAAACATGAAAAACAAAGGAAATTTTGGTTATCATTTACCTTTAATACCACCGCCACAATTATTGAGTGCAGTAAGCAAAACATGGAACTCAAACAATAGATTTTTGCAGGAAACAAAACTCAAATTGGAATGGGAATGGAATGCCGCTCAAAACCATTTTCTTGCGCTCGATCAAACTGAAACTGCGACTCCAAACTATTCATTACTTCATTTTTCAGTTGCTCAAACATGGACAGGTAAGCACAATAGAAAAGTAAGTTTATTGTGTTCCGTCAATAATTTAGGAAATGTAGCTTATCAATCTCATTTAAGCAGATTGAAGTATTTCGAATATTACCAACAATCATCATCAGGGAAAATGGGAATTTTCAATATGGGTAGAAACTTTTGTTTCAAAATGCTCATTGACTTTTAAAACATTAAT
>CAZNVQ010000038.1:7209-20021 GCA_964576425.1 uncultured Flavipsychrobacter sp.
TATTTTTTAGACTTACTCTTTTTATTAGTAGTAATTAATGATTTCAAATTTTCTGATTTTTAAATCGGTCAATCGTAATTTGCACCATGTTTCGAATTCTATTTTCTACCCTATTCTGCTTCATTTTCTTTACCTCGATTGGAAAAGAAAATCGTCAGTTTCAATTCCAAAACGGTGATTTATTATTTCAAGATATCGACTGCGGCGAATTGTGTGATGCAATTGAAAAAGTTACACCCGCTTTGGGTGAAAAACATTTTTCACATGTAGGAATCGCCTACATTGTCAATGATTCTATTTGGGTGATTGAAGCAATTGGTGCTGATGTTCATGTAACTAAAATCCAAGATTTTTTGAACCGCCAATTGGATGAAAAAAAACAACCTAAAGTGTTAGTTGGTCGCTTGAAACCAGCTTTTCAACAACTTGTGCCTGCTGTTTTGTCTTATGCATTACAACAAGTTGGTAAACCTTATGATGATGCTTTCTTATACAATAATGGGAAATATTATTGTAGTGAATTAGTTTACGATGCATTCAAAGCAGCCAATCAAGGTTTCGATTTTTTTCATCTCTACCCTATGACTTTCAAAGACCCGGAGACTCACAAAACTTTTGATGCATGGAAGACTTATTACAGAAACTTAAAAATGAAAATCCCTGAAGGTAAATCAGGTTGCAATCCAGGTTCAATCGCTGTAAACAGTAATATTGATATCGTTTTTGATTTTTACCCATAAAAAAGCCCCAAATACAATGATTTGAGGCTTTTCAGAAATTTCAATTAATTAACTTTTATTCAAAAGCTTGGGCAACAACTGATTGTTGCTCCTTTGCGTGCATTTTACTAAATCCTGTAGCTGAAGCGGCACTTGCGTTTCTGCTTACATATTTATTGATAAAACCATCAGGTATATTCATTTTCAAGAAGCTCAAGGCACCTTTATTTTTAGGTTCCTCTTGAACCCATGTCCAATCTGCTTTTTTATATTTATCTTTCAATGCTTGCAATTGTTGAATTGGTAATGGGTGAATTTGTTCCAAACGAACTATTGCAACATCTGTTCTATTTTCATTTGTTTTGGCATCCAACAAATCAAAATAAATTTTACCAGAACACAACAACACTTTTTTCACTTTTGTCGTTGTTTTCACTTCTTGGTCGTCGATCACTTCTTGGAAATTCCCTTCCGTAAAAGCTTCAAAAGGCGAATAGGCTTTATTCAAACGCAGATTAGCTTTTGGTGAAAAATTGATCAAAGGCTTTCTGAAATCCCATGTCAATTGGCGACGCAGAGCATGAAAGAAATTCGCCGCTGTAGTGATGTTAGTAACAACAATATTGTTTTCAGCAGAAAGCTGTAAAAATCTTTCTAAACGAGCCGATGAGTGTTCAGGACCTTGACCTTCAAAACCGTGAGGTAACAACAAAACCAAACCGCTCATCTTGTTCCACTTCGTTTCGGCTGTACAAATGTATTGGTCAATAACCGTTTGAGCTCCGTTGGAAAAATCACCAAATTGAGCTTCCCAAATCGTTAGAGTATCAGGGTTTGCAATGGAATAACCATATTCAAAACCCAAAACAGCAAACTCACTTAACAAAGAATTGTACACATGGAAACCAGCATTAGCTGATACATGACTCAATCTGTTATACACAGCGTTTGTTTGTTCGTCGTGTAAAACAGCATGTCTGTGAGAGAATGTTCCTCTTTGCACATCTTGACCGCTAAGACGAACATTTTTATTATCAGCAATCAAACTTGCATAAGCTAAAAGTTCACCAGTTGACCAATCCAATAATCCTTGTTCTTTGTAGAGTTTCACTTTCTCTTCTAGCAATTTTTGGATTTTTTTCAATGGTTTAAATCCTTCTGGAATATTCATTATGGTCTGAACCAAATGTTCCAATTGCTCTTTTGAAATAGCAGTTTTTGGCGATTGATTAAAGTCGTCATTATTTGCTCTACGCAATTTTTCCCAAGCTTTTTCAGGAGCTTGAAGTTGATATGGAATTTGCTTTTGTTTAACCTCATCCAATCTCAATTGCAAATCATCCCAAAATCTTTTCTCCATTTGCTTGGCTAATTCTTGGGCATCTGAAGTGCCATTTTGTAACAAATACTGGGTGTAAACTTCTCTAGGATTTGGATGTTTTTTAATCAAATCATACAACTGTGGTTGTGTGAAACTTGGATCGTCACCTTCGTTGTGTCCATGACGACGATAACAAACCATGTCGATAAATATATCTTGTTGAAACTCTTGACGATAAGCCACAGCTAATTGACAAGCTTTAACAACAGATTCTGGGTCATCGCCATTGACGTGTAAAACAGGTGCTTGCAACATCGCCGCTACGCTTGTACAATAATCCGCACTTCGAGCATCATCAAAATCTGTAGTAAATCCAATTTGGTTGTTAATAACAAAATGAATAATTCCACCCGTTGCATAACCAGGCAACTTACTCATTTGCAATAATTCATACACAACACCTTGACCTGCAATGGCAGCATCACCATGTATTAAAATTGGTAAAACCTTATCATATTGATTTTTGTATAAAGTATCTGCTTTAGCTCGTGCAAAACCAGCAACAACCGGGTCAACCACCTCTAGATGTGAAGGATTTGGTGCTAGTTGAACATTGATTTCTTTACCATTTGGCGTATGAATATTTGAACGGAAACCAAGATGATATTTTACATCTCCACTTCCCATAGTGGTGTCTTGAGGCATGTTTCCTTCGAACTCTGAAAAAATTTGTTCGTATGTTTTCCTCAAAGTATTGGCTAAAACATTGAGCCTTCCTCTGTGTGCCATTCCAATCACTACCTCTTGAACTTGATTGTCTGCAGCTTCATTAATCAAAGTGTCCAAAGCAGCAATTGTACTTTCACCACCCTCAAGACTAAATCTCTTTTGACCAATATATTTGGTATGTAAAAACTTTTCAAAAATTACACCTTCATTCAACTTTTCTAGAATGCGCTTTTTTTGATCTAGAGTCAATTGTTTTTGCATCATCGACTCAAATGCTGACTCAATCCATTTGCATCTATTTGCAGTGTTGATATATGTGTATTCAATACCAACATCTTGAGTATAAATTAATTTAAGTTTTGCAATAATATCTTTCAGTTTTGCCTTTCCAAGTCCAACGAATTGTCCAGCATGAAAAGATGTTTCCAAATCAGCATCATTGAGCCCGAAATCTTGCAAATCGAGCATTGGCTTTCTATCTTTCCTTGGACGAACAGGGTTGGTTGATGCCACCAAATGCCCACGTTTTCTGAAACCGTTAATTAATTGATATACCGAAATTTCTTTAATAAGTTGTTCGCTCGAAACTGGAGCAGCATTTGCACCGCTAGTTGTAGTTTGAGCAACAGCAAAATCAAAGCCTTCAAAAAATTTCTTCCATTCTGGATCAACCGTCGAAGGGTCTTTGATAAAATCGCCATACATGGACTCAATGTAGGAAGGATGAGCACTCATCACATAACTGAAATCTTTCATCTTAATTTACGAACTGAGGTTAATTTTTACAAATCTGGCATTCTGTTTCAACCAAGGCTGAAGGTGGACAAAGTTAATTAAGCGAATGGAAATATAATGGAATAAAAATGGAAGATTTTCTGCTAATAAATTAATTTAATTCATCTTTTTGAATGAAAAAAAATGCCTTCAATTAATAAAAACGAAGGCATTAAATTGTAAAGCTTAAAATATCATTTAATAATCCAAACTATTCCATTTGTTATCGTCAATATTATTCAATTTTTCATCTGTAATAGTTGGCCTTGCGCTTCGGAATTCTGAATTGCTGTAATTGCTTCTTTTGGGTTGACTGGAATTAAAAGGTCTTCTTTCTTGTCCTTGATTACTGTAGTTGGCTGAAGATTTGTTTTTATTGAAATTGTTGGGGCGATTATTATTTCTGTTTCTATCGAAACCACCCTTTCCACTTCCTGAGGATTTACTATTGTTGGCTTCTTTAACGGAAATAATATTGCCTTCAAGATAAGTAAAATCAAGATGCGTAATAGCGTCTTTTGCATGATATTTATCTTCCATATCAACAAAGCCAAATCCTTTTGGAGCTCCTGTAATTGGATCAGTTATTATTTTCACTGAATTGATAACACCAAATTCAGAAAACAGCACTTTTAGGGTTTCTTCAGTGACTGTAGGACTTAGGTTGCCTATAAAAAGGTTCATAAAGTAAGATTAATAGGTTTTTAATTTGATTAAAAAGAATTTCAAGGTAAAAGTTTAATTGGAAAAAACAAACTCTTTTGAAATGATTTTTAAAATTAAAATTAGGGAGCTAAATGTTATACCTACCTTTGCCCAAAAATCATATTATAAAATGAAAGAGCAGATAAAAAATATTGAATTCGGCAAAGGTATTGGTGCTTTGGTTTTTGGACAATCAAGAAAAGAAGTGGAAGCCATTTTAGGAAAACCTAGTGAAGTGGAAAGATATTATCTTTCAGAAGAAGATGATGATGAAACAGAAGCTTGGCATTATGATAATTTATTTTTATCCCTATCTTTTGATGAAGAACATAACTGGAAATTAAGTAGTGTCGCTGTGAGTTCAGACTTTTATATCATAAATGGACAATCCTTAATCGGTAAAAGCAAAGACGAAGTTTTCGAGTTATTTGAAAAAAATCAATGGGGCGAGCCAGTTGAAGACCCAGAAGTGAGTCAAGATGCACCTGGCAGTAGTTTATATCATGTTGACTATGGAAGTCTGAGTTTGTGGTTTGAAGGAGAAGAATTGACTGAAATTCAGCTCGGTCCGTTATTGGATAATGAAAATATCATTTGGCCTTAATTTATAATTCATTAAGATAGGATTAAACATTTATTATTTTTAAAATAATTATAATTTACCTACTTTTGCACTTCTTTAAGGCAACGTAAATATATAATTATTAATATAAAAGTATTTTTATACTTTCCCTTGCCTCATAGCAACTTTTAAATGCAATTGAATCTTCTGCTCAAACCAATTTTGGCGTTAGTGGAATAGGAACAAGACAAATTGCCACTAATGATTATAATAAATGGTCATTTGAAATAGATGGCGGAATGGCTAAACCAGTAAGACCATTCGCGACAGGCTATTTTATGCTAAGAGGGAAAGACAACTATGCTGGCATTCAATTCAACCATATTGGTTTGGGCGTTAGACATATGTTAAATCCATTATTTGGTTTTAAGTCACATCTTTCTCTAGACAGAATTCACAATTTCGAAAATTCAATCAGCAAAGAATTCAGTGTTTATTACAGTCAATTAAGTATTGAGGGTGTGATTAATACAGTCAGACTTTTTCAATTCAACAATTCTAACTCACGTTGGGGATTGTTAATACATGGTGGTTTTCAACTTGGCACTTTATCCCCAGATATGGGAACCAATCAAGGTAAAACTGAAATGAATGCAGGAATGTTGGTAGGTTTAACTCCTCAGTTTAGAATTGGGCAAATATTTAGTCTATTTTATGATGTCGTAGCTCAAGCCAATGTATCTCAACATTATAATTGGGATGGAAGCTCAGCCTTATATAACGAAAACACTACTGCAACTTTATTTTCCAACGCAATTGGACTTTCAATTTCACTAGGAAAAAATAAAATACATGGTGACTTTGTCAATGTTCCTAATCCGAACAACAAAGAATTGAATGATTTGAATGAAAGAGTCGCAATGATGGAGACATTCAGAAAGACGCAGACAAAGACGGTGTACCAGATTATTTGGATGAAGAAAAAAATTCCCTATCTGGCGCAATGGTTGATACCAAATGAAGAATGTTGGACAAAAACAATAACAATATTCCTGATTATGTTGAGGGCTATCTTAACAATCAACCTGTTGCTGGTGTACACACCGATGTTAGCACAAACTCAATAATCGAACAAATGATCAACGATGGTTATGTTGTTGCTTATTTCGATTTCAACCAATTAAAACCAACCAATAACTCAACCTCAGACATTGCATTTGTTTATCGTTTCATGAAAAACAATCCTACAAAAGCATTAGAAGTTATTGGATATGCTGATATTATTGGCAGTAATCAATACAATCAGAAATTATCTGAAAAACGCGCTGAAGAAATTAAATCAGCTAGTTTAAGGTGGCATTGAAGCAAGCAGAATTTCAACCAAAGGTGCTTCTTCTGACAATTCAGTTGATAGAAATAATTCTGAAGAAGCTAGAAGATTAGTTCGAAGAGTTTATTGTAAAATCAAATAAAAATTAACGATTTTCAGAAAAAACACTTCGAATATTTGAGGTGTTTTTTCTGAAAAATAAAATAGACTAAACAAAAATAAATAATTTAAAACTTTTGGTTTGTAATTATCAATTCCTATCTTTGCAATCCAATTAAAAAATGGCTGCGTAGCTCAACTGAATAGAGCATCTGACTACGGATCAGAAGGTTTAAGGTTTGAATCCTTACGCGGTCACCAAACAAAGGTTTGCATCCCTGCAAGCCTTTTTTTATGCCCATTTTACAAGGGTTACAGCTAATTCTGCATTACAGGAAAAGAATGTTTTTATCTTTTAATTTAGGCATGGAACATTAATATGCTAATTTGTTCCTGATTTTAAATCTCGTATTGTCAATTCCAGTTTTCTTTTACAGTGCAACTGAATTCTTTTCTTCAGCTTGGGCTGGCTTAAAACAAAAGATGCCAATTAGCACTTTGAGCATTGTGCTTATTTCAACCGGATTGAGCAGTTTGGTGGCTAAAAAATTTTGTCATAAAATTTCAAAGGTACTTTAAATTCAATTTTCACAAATATCTTCATTGAAATTCAATCCATTCAGGCTTAAAATAGTGGTTTCCATGTGCATTTAAGCTAGTTCACACTGCGCCATTCAAAACGCATCTATTATCTTTGCCAACCTTGATGAAACAATTAGTCGTCAATTTACAATATGGAATTAAGTAAGAATTTTCAGCATAATTCAGCCGAAGAGCATTGGTATCAGTTTTGGGATCAAAAAGGTTATTTTAAAAGTGAGCCTGATGAAAGACCGGCTTATACTGTGGTGATTCCACCACCAAATGTAACAGGAGTTTTGCACATGGGTCATGCCCTAAATGACACCGTTCAAGATATTTTGGTTAGAAGAGCAAAAATGCAAGGTTTCAACACCTGTTGGGTGCCGGGCACTGACCATGCTTCAATTGCAACTGAGGCAAAGGTGGTGAACATGTTGAAAGAAAGAGGAATTGATAAAAAAAGTTTGAGTCGTGATGAATTCTTAGGCTATGCTTGGGAATGGAAAGAAAAATATGGTGGCATCATCTTGCAACAATTGCGTAAACTTGGCTGCTCCCTAGATTGGAACAGAACGAGTTTCACTATGGATGAGGATTATTATGCTTCAGTGATTCATGTATTTAACGACCTCTATGAAAAAGGATATATTTATAGAGGCGTAAAAATGATTAACTGGGATCCAAAAGCCAAAACTGCTTTGAGTGATGAAGAGGTTAATTACAAACAAACCAATTCAAAATTATTTTACATCCAATATCTAATTGAAGATAGCGAGAATGAATATATAACCATTGCAACAGTTCGTCCTGAAACCATTTTAGGCGATACTGCTATTTGTGTTCATCCAGAAGATCCTCGATACGCACATCTTCGTGGGAAACATTGTTTTGTTCCCCTAATCGACAGAAAAATTCCAATTATTTTTGATGATTATATCGATATTGAATTTGGTACAGGAGCTCTAAAAGTGACTCCTGCACACGATATCAACGATTATAATTTGGGACAAAAACATCATCTTAGTGTTATAGATGTTTTAAATGATGATGGCACCATGAGCGATGCTGCACAACTTTATGTTGGTGAAGATCGTTTCGTTGTGAGAAAGAAAATCGTTAAAGAACTTCAAGAAAAAGGGTTCTTGGTTAAGGAAGAAGAATACACCAATCAAGTTGGGTATTCAGAACGCACAAATGAAGTGATTGAACCACGCTTGTCGATGCAATGGTGGTGCAACATGCAAGATTTAGCAAAACCTGCATTAACATCGGTTGCCAATGACGATATTGAATTCTATCCTAGCAAATTCAAAAATCTTTACCGCCATTGGATGGAGAATATCAAGGATTGGTGCATCAGTCGCCAATTGTGGTGGGGACAAAGAATTCCAGCATGGTACGACGAGTTGGGCAATATTTATGTTGCACACAATGAAGCAGAAGCCATTGAAAAAGCAGTTGCTAAAAGACAATTACCTGCCAATGAAATCAAATTAAAACAAGAAGAAGATGTACTTGATACTTGGTTTTCATCTTGGTTGTGGCCAATAGAAGTTTTTGGATGGAATAAGAACCCAGATAATAAAGATTTAAAATATTACTATCCTACTAACACCTTAGTTACGGGTCCTGACATCATTTTCTTTTGGGTTGCTCGTATGGTGATGGCTGGCTATGAATACATGGGTCAAAAACCATTTGACAAAGTATATTTCACTGGAATCATTCGCGATAAGCAAGGAAGAAAAATGAGTAAGCAATTAGGTAATTCACCTGATTTGCTTGAGTTGATTGAGCAATTTGGCGCAGATGCAGTTCGTTTCAGCATCATGATTTCTTCACCGGCAGGAAGCGATTTGTTGTATGACGAATCTGCTTTGGAGCAAGGAAGAAATTTCAGTAACAAAATGTGGAACGCTTTGAAATTGATTAAAACTTGGGAAGGTCGTCAAAGCAGTGATATCGATGACCAACAAGCAAGTTTTGCTATCAATTGGTTGCAAGAAAAAATCAATAAATCTGCCATTGAATTAGAGAGTCTTTTCAAAGAATTCAGATTGAGTGAGGCTTTGAAAACAATTTATTCTCTTATCTGGAATGATTTCTGTTCTTGGTACTTGGAATGGGTGAAGCCAGGAATGGAGCAACCTATTTCAACTAACACCTACAACAAAACTATTGCTTGCTTTGAGCAATTGTTGCAAATGTTGCATCCTTTCATGCCTTTTGTTACCGAAGAGATTTATCACCAACTCAAAGAAAGAAACGAAGAGGATAACTTAATTGTAAAACAACTGCCAACAGACTTGCAAGCCAATCCAGATGTGTTGAAAAACGGAGTGCTTTTGCAAGAAGTGATTACCGCAATTCGGGATGCAAGAAATAAAAATCAACTGAAACCAAAAGACACAATTCAGTTGTGGATAGACACTAATAATCGCAAGTTCTACGACCAAACTATTGATATTTTGAAACGCCAAGTGAATGCAGATGAAATTAACTTTTCGTCTGAAGCGCAGCAAGGGTCTATTGCTTTGGTGGTTGAAACTGACAAATTATATATCGTTGCGGCATCAGCTTCGATTGACAAAAATGTGCAAAAACAAGAAATGCTGAAAGAGCTTGACTACTTGAAAGGATTTTTGGTGAGCGTTGAAAAGAAGTTGAGCAACGAAAAATTTGTTCAAAATGCAAAGCCTGAAATCATTGCCAATGAGCAAAAGAAAAAAGCAGATGCTGAAGCCAAAATCCGTACTTTAGAAGAGAGTCTTCAACTTTTATAATCATTGAACTATGAGATATAAGGCCTTTTTACTGATTACAATTTTTAGCTTGTTCAGCAACTCTATCACTTGGAGTCAAAAAACAAAACCTAAAACAACAGATAAAAAATCGACGACAAGCAATCAGCCTAAAGTGAAACCTAGTATGATTTTTAGTTATTTAGGAAATTCAACTATAAATGACGGTAAAATCAGTAAAAAGGTTTTTGATTCTTTATTGAAACAAGGCATTAAAGCTAAAGATTCCTTAGGATTCTATTATTCAATTGACGGTTTTATGTTCAATTATGGTGAAAGAAATTTGTATGAAGATTCTGTTGGTAATCCAATTATTCTAACTGATCTTATCATGGAATATTGCAAGGGAGATACCTTAACACCAACTCTGAAAAATAATATTTTTTTCAAAACCAAACCTGGTGACACAGCATATTTCGAAAACATAAAAGTGCAAACTCCTTGGGGACAAATGCCTGCTAAAAGCATGAGATTGATTCTTACAAAATAAAAAAAGCCAGAGCAATTTAAAACTCTGGCTTTTGTTTTTTAGTTCACTAAAAGAAGGTTCACACTTCTTTGTAAAATATTGAAAGCAATTTCAGCCATCAAATTTTCTTTATCTAAAGTTGGATTCACTTCGGTAATTTCAAAACAACAAATTTTGTGATTTTGCATCAACGAGGCTAACAAATCTTCAGCTTCTTTTTCCTTCAAACCGTTGCTAACAGGAGTTCCTGTACCTCTTGAAATAGAACTATCTAAACTATCTACATCAAATGAAACATAAATGTCATCGCAATTATTGAGATGCATTAGCGTTTGTCGAACAACATTTTCTACACCTTTACGGCGAACTTCTTGAACAGGAATAACTTTAATATTATTTTTCTTAATTATATATTCTTCTTCTTTTTCTAAATCTCTCAAAGCAATAAAAACCAGATCTTCAGGTAAAATTTTAGGAGTAATGTTGCCTAAATTTTTCAGCTGATTCCAGAAATCAACCGTTTTCGCATCTGGATTATGAACTTTATTTTCGAGGTTATCTTCTGAAAGTGCTGTTGCCAAAGGCATTCCGTGCATATTTCCAGAAGGCGTGGTGTAAGGAGAATGCAAATCAGCATGTGCATCAATCCAAATTGCACCAAGGCGACGTTGAGGTTTTGCCATTTTGATTCCTGCAATTGTTCCTCCAGCAGTGCTGTGGTCGCCCGCTAAAACCAATGGAAACAAGCCTGATTTCAAGGTTTCGCAAACAGAACTTGCAACCCTTTCATACATGGTTAAAACGCCATGAATCCTTTTTGCATAAGGTGACTGAACTGGTTCATATAATAATTTATTTTCTGTTTCCACTTGCTCAGATGGGAAATTGACAAAGAAACTGCTCATGAAATCAAGCGCAGCTATTTGCATGGCATCAATGCCTAAACTTGCACCTCTAGTTCCTGCACCAATTTCTGAACGTACTTCTATAATTTTAATATTTCTCATTATAATTTTTTTTAAAAAAATAAATTTCCACTTTATTAAAAAGGTGTACCAATCGCAAAGTTGATGATTAAATTATTACT
The DNA here is from genome assembly GCA_964576425.1 of uncultured Flavipsychrobacter sp. Taxonomy (GTDB): domain Bacteria; phylum Bacteroidota; class Bacteroidia; order Chitinophagales; family Chitinophagaceae; genus JAFIGV01. Next base: position 18,388 of record CAZNVQ010000038.1, read on the forward strand.
TCTCCAAGTGTTATCACTAAACTTAATATTTTCAATCACCCAACCTCCATAATCATATTCTGAACTGTAAGGTTTTTTGATTGGAAAAGCAGCATCAATCCTAAAAATAAAAAATCCTGCCAAATTAAATCTTAAGCCCAATCCAGAACTAATAGCAACATCATTTGCTAATTTATCAATTGCGAATTCGCCAGAAACATAATTTGCAGATGGTTTATACAACCAAATATTTCCTGCGTCAGCAAAAGCGGCGCCAGTAACTTTTATGGCACCACCAAAAAGTTGGGCAATATCAAATCGATACTCACCATTCATTTCCAATTTAATGTCTCCAGTTCTATCGATGAAAACACTGTTAGATTGTTTTGCGGTGTCTGAAACTAGCTTAGCATCATAATAGCTACCGGGTCCTAAAGAACGTATACGCCAACCACGAATACTGTATGCTCCTCCAACAAAATATTGTTTCACGTAAGGTAGTGTTCCAGAAGAACCATAGGGCAATCCAAAGCCACCATAAAATCGAAAAGCCCATTGAGATTTGGGTTGATTAAAATAACGACGAGCATCAAAATCAATTTTCCAATATCGAGCATAAGGAAAATTGGAAACTCCAATCTTATCTAAAAGCTGTGGAATTCCTCCAGCTTCTTCCAATGATAAGCGAAGATATGAATACCCTCTTCCACTGTTTTCAAACTGATTTGAAAAACTGAAAACTAGGTTTTCACCCATAATGTAATTTTCTCTGTAACTATTTGCCAGAAAGGCATTGCTGTCAATTCTTGCTTGAAAATCTGCTGAGGTTGATGGTCGTCTAATGATGTTGAAAAACAAAGGTGAAAATTCCCAATTTTTAGTACTTGTTTCTCTCCATTTATAAGTTAAGCTTGCCGTTGTGTTTGTTAAAGTAAAATAATTTGTTCGGTCCAAAAAACCCGTACCTAAACTTATTATTGTTCTTGGTAAATTTCTTTTAGTTGCTTCAACTTTCAAAGGCGTTAGAAATTTGGGCATGTCCAAATTCATATTGAAACCATAATTCTTAGTCAATACATACAATTGGTCACGTAGAGATGAGCCTTTGTTTTGGTCATAAAATGTTTCGATTCCTCCACTAACACTAGCAGTAAATAAATTGGCACCTTTAAATACATTTCTATTTCGAACTGAAATTGTTGGTGTTACACCTAAAAAATAAGTTGTGGCTGTTGAAACCTCCAAAGAAGAAGTGAAATCATACTTATCAGCCGGCGTCAATAAAACATAGACATCGAGCAAACCTTCTTTTTCGTCCTTGATTGAAGTGTCTTCCAAAATTACAAGCCTAACGGTTTGAAATACCCCAAGTTGGTTCAGCTTACTAACCGTTGCATCGTAATCAGACTGAGCAAAAAATTTACCTTTTTCCAGATAAATGTGTTTGACTAAAGTTTTTTCGGTGATGTATTTTTCATGAAAACGAAATTCGATGTCGTGAGCATAAACTGCAAACAATGTGTTGTCATTTAAATCTGCCACACCACGAAAATCAGGAAATGCTTTAATTGAACGAATTTTAAATCTTTTATAAGCTTCTGCATTTTCCCTACGGATTGTGATTTTAACATTCACAATGCGCTGTGTTTCTTCGT
>CAZNVQ010000039.1:0-19835 GCA_964576425.1 uncultured Flavipsychrobacter sp.
AATGGCACAACAAGTAGCCAAGAGGTTTACTTTGGGTATTGGAATTGCGCTACCATTGAATGATAACAGATATTTGAGTATGGTAAAAAGATATGACGCTTCAAAAAATGAAGGTTATGCATATATGTATAGAATTTCAGGAATAGAGTATAAGATAAGTGCTTATTTTAATTTGTTTTCAATTAAAAATAGTAATCAAAATATTTTTTTATTCTATGATGTTCAAGGAGGTGAAATAAATGTAAAAAATGTAAGTTTCGATAAAGATTGGATGGGAAATATACGAATAAACACTCCCTTCCCAGATGGACAAATACTTGGAACTAAACCAAAAAAATTAGAACAACATTTAGGTATTGGAGGTAGATTTACAGTTTTCAAAAATATTTATGTAAATTCAAGCTTAGGACTGGGATATTACACATTATTTAATAAGTGGTATATTTTTGATTTAGATAATCTTGAAGGAAGAAAAAATTTTTCTCAATACTTCTCATTTGGCTTGGAATATGTATTAAGCAAATCTTCCAATAAAAAATCTATAATCAATGATTAAAAATAAATTATGGATTATTTTGCTCATAGGAGTGTTTAATCGTTCAAATGGACAGCAAAGCAATATTGCAATAAGCTACAATCACACCAAATATAATGGCAAAATTGGTGTTCATTATGAACGTACAATTACTAAAAAAGTAAATATAATATTGGGGCTGTCCTATAGAATGAATGAAAATTATTATTTCGGATATATAAAACCAATGAACATCGTCACCCCTGATGAAATGGCTGTTTTTTACAAGTTTTATTCTAAAAACTTAGTTGATAAACTATGTTTGAGATTTGGGGTAAGCAAAGGTTTCTCAATTCCAAAAGCTCTTTGTGATTGGCGTGCTTTTTATGATGCTCAAATTGGAACAAGTTCATTTGAAATTATAATGGGTGGTTTTGATTCAAGTGGAGCAGCTTATGCAGGTTTACCTTTCCCATATTCCATCCAAGATTGTCCAATTCTTGAACAGCATTTGGGTGTTACTTGTAGCTTCAAATTAAATGAAAAATTAAATTTTACGAATTCATTTGGTCTGGGTATTACAAGTGTTTTTAACATTCCAAAACATTTGTTTCGCTCCGATGTTTCGTCTGCTATTCCAGGCATATTTAATTTTACATATATGCTCAATAGCGGGCTAACCTACAACCTGTCAAAATCAAAAAAATTTAGAAGATAAATTTTTAATTGAATTCTCTTTTACCAAAATTTCGCTGAAAGGCTTTGCTTTATTCCGTTTCAGCAATACAGATAAATTAAAAACTGCCACTTTTCAAGTGGCAGTTTTTGTGTAAAAAAAAACAGATTGAATTAGTTTTTCACTAAGCTAACCACTTTAGTCCAGTTGCCAGCAGTTATTACCACTTGATACATACCCACAGATAATGAATTGATATCAAATGAAAGGCTGTTTTGTTGTGCTGCTATTTGTTGTGTCATCACTTGTTGTCCCGACAAATTGAAAATCGCAACTTGATAGTTAGCAGATGCAGCTTTTTCTAAGTTAATGGTAACTTTTTGTTGTGCTGGATTTGGGAAAACAGTTACCACAGCATTTGAGTTTAATTCTTGAATGCCTGTTGCTAACTCAGCGAAAGTTGCTGTTGTGTGAGGGCTACATTTATCACCGTTATCACCGTTAGCTCCGTTAACAGCATTCACAACACCATGAAATGTTACTGCGCCAGTTCCTGCAGCAGGAGCAGTCCAATCAAAATCTACAGAAAGGTTGCTTGCAGTTCCAGTTAAAATAGAAGTTTGTTCGATTAATTTTCTACTGCTGTTCATAGTGCGAATAGCAGTAGCAGCATTAGTAGCAGTAATTGTTCCTGCATTTGCATTAGTGCTTGTTAGCGCCATAGCTTGGAAACCAAACTTAGCTAAAGTCCCAGAATTAACACCTTTGAAAGTAACAACGTAAGTATTGCCAGGAGTGTATTTCCCGTCAGTTACCACTTGGTTTGTGGCTTTATCTGTCAAAGTGAAAGATGCAGTTGTTGTTGTGGAAGAACCACCATGACAGCTAGCACAAGTAGTTGAACTAACAGCGCCAGTGTAGTCATTTGAAGGTCCGGTACCAGCTATGCCATTAGCAAAAGAACTTAGCACAACATAGGCAAAGCCAAGTGCTAAAGGGAAGAGTAAATGTTTCTTTTTCATTTGGAATTGTAAAAATTTGGTCACAATTTAGCCTATAATAATAAGATTTAGCATAATGAATTAATGGAATTCTATCAACAACGATGAATATATTTTATTCAGCGATGAAATGGGGTTGTTTGCATAAAAAAAGGAGTTGCACAAAGCAACTCCTTGATAAACAGAATTATAAATATTATTAATTATTCTCCTGAAACTTCAAATTCCATATCGACAATGTTTTCTTTGCCGAAATCAATTTGAGCTTTGAACGTTCCAACTTCTTTCACTTCTTCAAGGATAGAAATACGGCGACGATCAATTTCGTATCCTTTTTGTTCGCGGATAGCACGAGCTAATTGGATAGCAGTTACTGAACCGAAGATCTTTCCGCTTGTACCAGTTTTAGCGCCCACTTTCACAGGAGAAGCTGCTAATACTTCGCGTACTTTATTGATTTCAGCCATTAGTTTCTCTTCACGCTTTCTTTGTTGTTTTTGGCGCTCTTCGAGAATTTTTTTGTTTGATTCGCTCGCTTCGATAGCATATTTCTGAGGAATCAAATAGTTGCGGGCATAACCAGGACGAACAGAAACCAATTCGTTGGCTGCACCTAAATTATCAACGTCTTTTATTAAAATAATTTGCATGACTTTTTAGCTTTTGATGTGAACAATCACCTTATTTTAAAAGGTCAGTTACGTAAGGTAACAAGGCCATTTGGCGTGCTTTTTTCACCGCATGAGCCACTTTGCGTTGGAATTTCAACGAGTTGCCCGTAATACGACGAGGTAGCATTTTACCTTGTTCATTCACAAATTTTTTCAAAAATTCAGCATCTTTATAATCAATATATTTGATGCCCATTTTTTTGAAACGGCAGTATTTCTTCTGACGTTTTTCTACTCTTGTAGAGGTAAGAAACTTAATATCGTTTTGCTTAGCCATTGTGTTCAGATTTAGGAGTTAACAGCTTCAGTTTGAGAACCTTTGTTGCGCTTTCTGTTGTTGTAAGCCACAGCATACTTGTCAAGACGAGTAATCATGTGACGCATCACATTCTCATCGCGGTTCATTTGGATTTCTAATTTGTGGTTTACATCGCTTGCTGCATTGTACTCAAGCACCCAATAAAGACCAGTTGTCTTTTTGTCGATTGGATAAGCCAATGAGCGTAATCCCCAAGGATTTGAATGCGTAATCACACCACCATTTTCTGTAATGAAGTCTGAAAACTTCTTCTGAGCATTTCTGAAGTCATCCTCAGCCAATACAGGCGTGAAAATCACCATCAGCTCGTAGCTTTGAAGGTTGTTTGTTGCCATAAAAAATTTTGTTGTTAAAAAATAATCCCTCACGCCCGGCACAACTTTGGATACTCTTTCGAGCAGCCTGACGAATTTTGGGAATGCAAATGTAGTGGTTTTATTTGAAATACAAGTTTGTTTTTCAAACATTAGTTCGTTTTAGCAAACGAAACTGTTTTATCATTCGTTTTCACCCAATAAATGCCTAAAGGAAGTGTACTAAGTTCGAATGTGTTTTCACCCACCGAAAGCAGATGAGAAGCTACAATTTGCCCCATACCATTGATCAACATTATTCTTTCAGACTTATTGCTCCACACGTTTAATTGATTTGATAATACATCATATGTGATATTTGTAGAATTTATGTTTACATTATAAATACTGTTGGTGCAATCAGGGGCTGTGCCTGTTGTTGTTTGAAGCGAACCATTCGATACCCACCAATGTTCCCAATTGCCACCATTTCCGGTTTTCCAATTTGATAAATCAAACCATTGTGAGCCAGTTGTATCCGCTTTGATTTTATAAACTTTCAAGGCTTGTTGGTTTCTATCCCAAGTCAGAGGTTGACCACTTGCGTTCGTTTCAGGAAGGTTGGGAAGGCTACAATTTGCTTGAACGAAGTAGGCATTATCATCATATTGTGGATTGCCACCAAAAGCTATTGCTTTACCGTTTTCATCCACACAAACCGCAGTGTATTCGTCACATGCAATGCCTCTTGCTGTGTCTCCATTATTTTGCAATAGTTTGCTTAAAAACACAATATGTCTACCTCTTCTGTCTGGATTATCATAATGGGTGTCGGTAATAACATGTTTCATCCAAGGGAATTTCATGAAATTATTTTGCTCCACTGTAACTAAGTTGTCCATTGGATTGCTTAAAGCTTGTGCGGAGGTAACGCTACCATTTTGCGCAGAATTGTAATTCCAGCCTAAAATTGCCATTCCAGCACTTGTTCCACCAACAGGAATTTTTTTTACATTAACCAAGTAGTTAATCAAACTATCTACTGCAGTATTTCTCCATTGTTGCACATAAGTCCATTGGTCGCCACCAGCAAACCAAACAGCTTCAGCTTCATAAATTCTTCTTTTTACATAAGGGTCGGAAGCAGCACTAGCATTATTGAAAAGAATTGTCTCTACGGAATTAACTGATACGCCAAGTTGACTATATAGGTAATTGTTATATCCATTAGAGCCCGAAGTTCGTAAAACTATTACATCGCCACCATTAGCACGATTCAGAAACCAACGCATCGCACGGTCATCCTCGGTGGCACCTCCCATCAAGCAAATTCCAAAACTACTGTTAGTGACAACATTGGTCGTATCACCAGTAAAATAGCTAACATAATCTTGTGCTTTGGTTGTTGAAAAACAAAAGAGAATATAAATTGAAGCCAATATTTTTTTCATTTAAGTTTGGTTTTTTCAAAGATATATCAGAATAATTGCTTTCTTCAATTCCCCAAGTACTTTTACTTTCGTAACCTTTCTTAAATAAATTAACAAATAATAGATATTATGTCGTTTGCAAATAGTGTTGCAATAAAATTAGGATTGCAAGCACAACAAGTGGATGCAGTTTTGAACTTGTTGGATGAAGGGGCAACCATTCCTTTCATTGCACGATACCGAAAAGATAAAACTGGTGCATTGGATGAAGTTCAAATCCAAAATATTCAAGACGAGGCCAAGTTTCAAAAGGAGTTTTCAGAGCGAAAAGCATTCATTGAAAAAACAATTTCGGAACAAGGAAAAATGACCGAAGAACTTCAAGCTAAAATTGATAAAGCAAGCACGCTCAATGAGTTGGAAGATATTTACATGCCTTACAAGCCAAAACGCAAAACCAAAGCGCAAACGGCAAGAGAAAATGGGTTAGAACCTTTGTCGATGTTGATTTTGGAGCAAAATAATATTGATCCTTTACACGAAGCAGCTGCATTCATTAACGAACAAGTGGCAACTGCAGAAGACGCTTTGCAGGGAGCACGCGATATTATTGCGGAAACCGTAAATGAGGATGCCAATGTGCGTGCAAAAATGCGTAAACTCTTTGAAGACACAGCTACAGTGCAAAGCAAAGTGTTGCCTGATATGGAAGAGAAAGGCGCTAAATACAAAGATTATTTTGAGTTTTCGGAGCCTGTTTCAAAAATTCCATCTCACAGATTATTGGCTGTAATTCGTGGATTTATGGAAGGCGTATTGCGCATGAATATTTCACCAATGGAAGAGGATGCTTTGTTTCAGTTGGAAAACGATTTTGTGAAAGCGAATAATGCTGCAGCTGAGCAAGTGAAAAAAGCAGTTAAAGATGCTTACCGAAGATTGCTACAACCAAGTTTGGAAAGTGAGTTTCGAATGGGTTTGAAAACAAGTGCAGATGAAGAAGCCATTAATGTATTTGCTGAAAACCTACGTCAATTATTGTTATCATCGCCTCTTGGTGGAAAGCGTGTGCTAGCAATAGATCCAGGCTACAGAACAGGGTGTAAAGTAGTTTGTTTGGACGACAAAGGAATGTTGCAAAAAACGGATTTAATATATGTTCATGAAAACAATCATAAACTAACGGATGCGGAACATAAAATTCGAAGTTTAGTTCAACAATTTCAGATTGAAGCATTTGCCATTGGCGACGGAACAGCGGGAAGAGAAACGGAACAGTTTGTCAAAAAATTAGCTTTAGGACTTCCCCTATTTATGGTCAATGAAGATGGTGCATCTGTATATTCCGCATCGTCAATTGCTCGTGAAGAATTTCCAGACCAAGATGTAACCGTTCGTGGTGCAGTCAGCATTGGACGTCGTTTAATGGATCCATTAGCAGAGTTGGTGAAAATAGATCCTAAAAGCATTGGTGTTGGTCAATATCAACATGATGTAAATCAAGTACGCTTAAAAGAAAGACTTGACCAAACAGTTATAAGTTGTGTGAATACAGTTGGGGTAAATTTGAATACGGCCAGCAAACATTTATTAAGTTATGTGAGTGGCATCGGTCCATCACTTGCTGAAAACATTGTTCAATTTAGAACTGAGATTGGTGGTTTCAAAAGTAGGAAACAGCTGATGCAAGTGCCAAGGCTTGGAAACAAAGCCTTTGAGCAATGTGCTGGATTCTTGCGAGTAAAAGAATCAGACAATCCTTTAGACGCTAGTGCAGTGCATCCCGAGGCTTATGATGTAGTGATGCAAATGGCTAAAGACCTTGGTGTGGAAGTGAAACAAATGATTGGCAATACAGAATTGATAAAGAATATTCAATCCAAAAAATATGTTACTGAAACGATTGGTACCCATACAATTGAGGATATTTTAAAAGAATTGAAAAAGCCTGGACTAGATCCACGAAGTGAAGCACAAGCATTTGAATTTGCTAATATCTTTGGTATTGAAGATGTACATGTTGGAATGATTGTTCCTGGTATTGTTACCAATCTTACTCGTTTTGGAGCTTTTATTGATATTGGTGTGAAGCAAGATGGCTTAGTTCATGTTTCTGAAATTTCGCATCAATATATTACTGACCCTAACGAAGTGTTGAAACTCAACGATAAGGTGCAAGTGAAGGTGACAGAAGTGGATATTGCTAGAAAAAGAATAGCGCTTTCAATCAAACAAACCATGGAAGCTCCTGAAAGGAAAACGTTGTCTAAAAGGGAAAAACCAACACCTGCTACATCCGCCAAAGAGCCCACAATGAACGATGCTTTAAGCTTATTGCGTAAAAAATTTGGAAAATAAGTGATTGATAAAAGCAATTTTTTGTAACTTGTACTAAATAAATAAATTTTCAAAAAGTTAAAACTAGTTTAGTATGAAAAAATTAGCCGCATTAGCATTTGGTATTTTACTACTAGCATCATGCGAAAAGAAAAAACTGAAAATTCCTACTATTGACCCACCACCCGACCCAGTGCCGAGTTTGTATGATTGTCATATGGGAACAATTTGGAATGATTCTTTAACGCAAAGTAATCTATTGGGTGATTGGATGATGACAAAAATATATAACCCTTGGTTGGGTCTAATGCCTGCTGAAAATGTAATGTTATCTTTCATAGATGATAGTACATTGGTTGTTACGCAAGATACAATCATAACTAATCAACGATATCATTTAGAACTAATTGATAGTAACATTTATTCTATTGTAACTGATAGTTTCAATATGTATACAAATGGTAGATTGATGTTCTGTGCCGACTCCATGGAGTGTAGTAATTCTTTCGTTGATGGGCTTGATTATTTCTATTTGAAAATCAAATAGTTGATTGAGTGGCTATCAATTCGATAGCCACTTTTTTATTGGATTAACTCTCTTAAGAGCTTAATAAATGATATTCTTGGAATCATGCGCGCACCAAGGCTTTCAAGATGCGCTGTACATACTTGACAGTCAATTATTTTTACTCCTTCTGCTTGTAATTGTTGCACAAGTCGAATAAACGCAAACTTGCTAGCATTGGATTGATGTGAAAACATGCTTTCTCCAAAAAACACATTATCCATTCGAATTCCATAAAGTCCACCCACTAGTTTATTCTCAAAATAAGTTTCAGCGGAAATGGCATAACCTTTTTGATGTAGCTCTGTATATGCCCTAACAATATTATCTGTAATCCAAGTGCCATCTTGATCTTTTCTTGGAGTGTTTTTACAACAATTAATTACTTGAGCAAATGCATGATTTATTTTAAAATCAAATTGATTTTTCTTCAAGATTTGTTTCATGGAACTAGTGATTTTTAATTCTTCGGGAAACAAAACAAATCGTGGGTCGGGGCACCACCACATCGGTAATTCGTCCTCGTTGAACCAAGGAAAAATTCCTGAACGATAAGCCAAAAGCAATCTTTCTGTATTTAGTGAACCTCCAATAGCAAGTAGTCCGTCTTCATCAGCAAGCGAGACATCAGGAAAACTTAATTGATGATCTGACAAAATGAACATTTCTATTTATTTAACCTATTGATGCCCGCTTTGGCTTGCTGAGCAATACTTTGCTTGAAATCTTTATTTTTCATAGATTGACAGAGGTAATAGTAATATAATGCTTCTTTGAATTTGCCAAGCTGTTCATACATTAATCCTAATTGTAAACAGGCTCTAGCGGCATGATACGAAGTACTTTCTTTTCCTGATTCAATTGTTTTTTTATAATGAAAAATAGCTGTAGTCCATTGTTTGCAATCGTCATAAATTCTTCCAAGCCTAAAATGGTATTCAATTATTTCTTGTTTACTTAACTTTTTAATTTCTACTTTTTTTATTACAGCTAATGCCGCATCATTATTCCCTCCATCGAAAAGTAATTTAGCTTCTAGCAATAATGGTGGCAACAAGCTTTTTTGTTCTGCTGTTTTCTTTGCAAATCGGTCAGCATCAGTAATTCCATTTGGCATTGTTTTGATGGCTTCCAAACAAATATTGACTTTGCTCCAATTTTGTTGCATCATGTAGGCACAACTCATTTTCAAAAACGCATCTTGTTTGTAATGAATGCTTTTAGATTGATTGATAAATTGTTGATAATAGGAAATGCTTGATGGATTGATGTTCATCAACATGGCTTCGCCCATTTCATAAAAAAGAATTGGATAATGATTCCCAGCACCTTTTTTAATCCAAAAATCAAGCAACGGTAATGCCATTTTTGATTTCCGAAAATTAAGGCTCAAATTGGCTACCACAAAGGCGTGCATCAAATTGGTATTAGGTTGAAATTGGTTAGAGCGAATAAGCTTCATGGCTTCTTCTTGTTGTCCTGCAAAATAATATTTGATGTAAACAAGATAGAGCATCGCTTCTTGATGCAACCACTTGTTGTCTGTATTTTGATGAAAGAAATTTTCCAATTGAAACAATCCGTTTTTTACATTGCCTTCCATACCAAAAATTGAAATCAACCATTGATATTGGTCGGGAATGGACCCAAGTAATGCTGTTGCCACACCAAGTAACATTTTGTTTGGGGCAAATTCAGGATACTTTTTTTGATTAGTTTGAATCAGCAAAAAGGACTTCCTAAAGTTGAAAAAGGAAGCAGTTGTTTCTCCAAAACGAAATTGTACTAACGCCAAATGAAAATATATTTCAGCTTGTGCAAACAGGAACCAAGGTGATTGTTCGTTAGCAAGACTTATATTTTGTAAACGTTTGTCAAATTCAATTTTCTTTTGTTCTAATAACTTGGCATCATTAGAAAAAAGTAGTTGAATGCAATCTTGGTAATCAGCTAATAAAATGGTGAATGAATTATTAGGATTTTCTTTAACCTCTTTCTTCAGCCATAATTTGCCTTCGGTTTCAGACAAGCTTAAAAATGAATTATAGGCGTTTATACAATTAGCACTAAGTACAAAATCATTAGGTTTTGATTGCGCCCTAAAATGAGCAAAGCAAAGAAGTATAGTGTATAAAATATATTTCAATGTAATATTGCTAATTCTTTCTAGGTAATATTTAAATTAACTTTTAATATATGATTTGGCAATTATTCATTATAAAGTTACTTTTGCGCCATAAAATAATTGTTAACCAAATTTACATTTTAATTATGAAGCTTTTAAAGAATATTGCTTTGACTGGTTTGTTAACCATCGGTGCATTTTCAGCTGTAACGTACACATCTTGTACAACAGACAAATGCAAAGATGTTATATGTCAAAACGGAGGAACGTGTTCAGATGGAAATTGTGCTTGTGCAACTGGTTATGAGGGGAAAAACTGTGAAACCGCGAGTCGTTTGAAATTTATTAAGACATGGACATCTTCTGATACTGAAGTTGGAGGAAATGCAGTACCAACTTATAATGCAATTGTATCAGCTGGTACAGAAATATATGATGTGAAAATTGGTAAGTTTTCAGATAACTTTTTTACTAACGACGTAAAAGCAACAGTATCTGGTAATACAATTTCAATAGCTCCTCAGTCTCCAGATAATGATAATTATTATGTATCAGGTTCTGGAACATTCGACGCAACTACAAATAAAATTACTTGGTCATATACATTGACAAGTCCAACTAACCAAACAAAGACTTACTCAGGAAGCTGGCAATAAATTATTGATTAATAATAAAAAAACGAGGCTTTAGCCTCGTTTTTTTATTCAGTGAATTAAAATTAATAATAATACTCCTATAAAGTTAAAAATTATATTTTCAAACTATATAACTAAGATTTTTTATTTAAATCTATCCTCTTTCTTTTTTGAATTTTCTTCCTTTAGTTTTTGAGCTGCTCCTTCATCAAAGCGGGCATCTTTATTAATAGTGTTAGTTTTACCATTAAATCTAGCGTCTTTTGAATTTACTGGAGCTGCCTTAATCTCTTCTTTTGGTGCTTCAGGTGATTTCACTGCAGGAGTTTGTTTCACTGGAGCTTTTGTAGTTTTTGTTTTAGAAGTTCCTTTTGAGTTTTTAGCCGCTTCTTCTGCTGCGATTGAATCAGCTTTTCTTTGTGCTTCAGCAGCAATCAAAGAATCGTTTTGAGCTTGCATTTCTGCTCTCATTTGCTCTTCTTGTGCTTTTGCAGCAGAATCTAATTGCTCTTGAGTTGGTCCTTCTTGAACAGGAGCGCTTTCTTGACATGATGCAAAACCCAAAAGGGCTACTACTGCAATTGCTAATGATTGTTTTTTCATTGATACCTAGTTTTTCTTGGTGCAAAGATTAAATTATTAATGCTAGTAACAAAATAAAAGGAAGTTATAGAATTAATTTCAATATTTATTTAATTAACATCAATAGTGATTGATATTATTTTATTTCTTGAGTCAACAATTTGAACAACTTTATGTCCAATTCCAATTTTGGATTTCGACAGTATGTATTCATGATTTTCAAAAGACTCGGTAAATAAGATTTCACCCAAAGTGCTGTAAACATTTATTTTAAAAGGGCTTTTAAAATTTTTCGGGATTGAAATTTTGGATTGATTTTCCACAGGGTTAGGAAAAAGAAACGGATTAGTTTCCTCAACATCAAGGTCCCCAATATCATTTAACATATCAATGTTTCTTGTCGCAATTACGTACAATTTTAAATTTTTAGAACAATAACTTGTTAATCCGTAATGTTGAAAATCGGCAAACCAAGCATTAGTTCCATTAGGATATTGTGAGGTTGATGACCAATATTTTCCAGATTTAAAGTTATTAAAAATTGCTGTTTCAATCGATGGATTATTGGCTTTCTCATTGTTGATTGATGCTAATTCTTTGATGTTGGGTAATCTCCAATCCGAATATCCTGCAAAAGTCAGTTGTTCAATTTGTTGAATAGCATTGATGAAGTCTAATGAATCAATTGTTGCTAATTGCAACCACATCAAACCAGTCAAGCTATCCGTGATTGTGCTGTCTTGATTGATAACAAATCTATTTTGAATCATTTGTGGAGCTGAGATATTCCTGACCGCTCTAGTATGAAATTTTTTAGAGCCACCTGCGCTTATAGTCTCATTTTTAGGATGAGGTCCTTTCCCCCCTCCAGAATTGGTAACCCAAATTTTATTTGTATCGTTATAAGCTTTTTCTGAAGTCCACCAGTATTCTGCATTGCTGTTAGGAAAGAAATTGACATCGAGTGCAGGGTTCAGTTTGTCTAGATTAAGAATACTGAAGCCTTCTAAAGCTGTTGGTAACCGCCAATCTGTGTATCCTCCCAATGTTAGTGTATCAGAATAAATCACTGCGTTTTCAAAGGTCATTTCACCGCCGTCTATTCTTTGCCACATAAGTCCAGTTATGGTATCTGTTATTGTACCATTATTATTGTTGATAAAAAAAGGTGGATTAATCGTGTAGTCACAATCCTCACCAAAAATGTTGCTGTAGCTTGATTTTTGTCCACTATCTGGAAGCAATTTTAGCTTTTTGGTGGATTGTGCAAATCCAATATTTGTAATCAGGAGAATGATACTTAAAAATAATTTCATGATTTTAATTTAATATTTTTTGAACTACCCAAAATAGTGCAATGCTTGAACCAAAAAGAGAAATACCGGTAATAATTTTTGATTGATACCATTCCTTTTTCATAAAAGGTTTCGAAATCAAAAAGTAACAAAATAAAATAACTAAGGTTTGTGCAATTTCTATTCCAATGTTAAAACCTAAAATGGAATTGATAATTTGATTGGTTTGAAAATGAATATTAGTAATGCTATTTGCAAATCCTAAACCATGCATCAATCCAAATAAAAAAATAATTAAACCACTTTTTATGTTCCAATTTTTCCAAATCATGTTTTGAAGTCCCATGATAAGTATGGATAGAGCGATGAAGATTTCTACCCAATAAGCATCATATTTTACGAGATGGAAAATGGCAAGAAATAATGTTATAGAATGAGCAACAGTGAAAATTGAACAAAGAAGGAGTGATTTTTTCAAATCAGAGTTAGAGAAGTACAATAAGATAATGAAAAGAATATGGTCATAACCTAAAGGAATGATATGGCTAATGCCAAGTTTGACAAAATCCGAGAACATTTGACTTGACTAATGTTTAACTAATTTTTTAACCACTCGTTTTCCTTCGCAATCAATCATAACTAAATACATTCCAGATGCTAAAGAACTAACTGATAATGCTGTTTTAGGTTTAAATTGTTCTATTAATAACTGACCATTTAAGTCAAAAATCAAAATTCGATCAATAGGTTTTTTACTGATAATCGATAATGCGTCTAGAGTTGGATTTGGGGCGATTTCAATGTCATTAATTGTTTCGTTTCCCGAAATACTATTTGTAATGAAGCAAGGTTTAAAACCATTGTAAGTATTGGTCGTCGTATCGTTGGTTGGAGAGATAAAATAAAAAGTATAAAGCCCGCTATTGTTCCAAGAATAACTAACACTATAGGTTTGATTATTCTTTGTGTATTTTATGGTGTAGCCATTTGGACTTACATTGGCATTACATGAGGTTATTAAAGCACCATTTAATGGCGTTAGTGCTGGTCTAACACCATGTGCGGCAGCTTGAGGAATTAGTTGATGTGTGGCATCTTCCGTGACATTTCCAACCATGTTTTTTATCATGTATGGAGCTGTTGCAGTTCCGTGATAGTGATAAATTCCATTGTTGCCAAAATGCCCATGATTGCTGTCCAACGCACTCATGTTGCCTCCTTCAGGTTCTTTACTTCCATAAACAGCAAAGCCATCAAGAGCAAAAGCTATTGGCTTATTTTGTGATGTATAATTATATAAGTGCAGTGGTGCAGTATGATAATGATAATCATCGGCTCTCCCGCAATGACCTCCAAAATTATCTAATTGACCATCAAGGAATGCATCAACACCAGTATTGGTATGCACATTGAAAATAGGTACTCCATTTATAGCAAGAGCAATAGCACCTCTTGTAAAATGAACACTATCAACAGGGATTGGATTATTTGATATTGATGGGTGCAATGGTATCGACCAAGCGTTTGGAAGTAAATAACATTGAGGAATTGGCACTTGTTGTTGCCATCCATGATTGGAAATGCCAACCATCATAGTGTGCGTTTTGGGAATCCCTTGCGATTCAACGTAAAAGTAGTTACTATCCCAACTTGTGTTTACTTCAGATTGGAAAGGAGTAAAGGATGAATCTATAAACAATGGGTCTGTGTTAGACGTTGTTTTTAAACTATAACTTGAGGTGAAACTATAGAGCCCACTCATAATAGAAAGGAACAGTAAATAGGAGACCAATTTTTTATGCTTGAGATTGAATTGGTAGCTCAATCCGAATAGAATAAGAATAACAACAAAGAACAAAATATATTTATGAAATGGAAAGTCTATTGTGTTTTTATGTTCACTTTTGTTACGCTTTACTTCGTTCAACTCATTGATATGCGATACTTTCTCTGAAACATAGTATTGGTCAAGGGTTGAAGATTCTTTTACATTAAACTTGATGATTTCATTCTTTGATGTTTGAACATAAACTATGTCTTCTTTAAACATCAAAAATGATCCTTCAATGTTTTTGTGCTTCACCTGCCAAATTCTAAGTTGTTTGGGATTTTCGTTTGTAAAATGTGCCTCTGTCCTCGGAGAAACTAGGAAAGAAAATACAAACAAAAAGTAAAAAATATACTTCATACAATTATTATTTTTTTGTTGGCTTATCTGGTTTGAAATAATCTCTTATTTCATAAACTAAGGTTTCAAATTTTTCAATTTGTTTTTTGGTACAGATTTTTTTAAGTTCTTGAGCTTGTTCGAATCGTGCTAATTCCATTTCATATTCTTTGTGGGCAATTCTTTTGGCAAGATTATCAATCAGTATTGAATCTGTTTCTAGGTTGAACATTTCATTGTTCATCGAATCTCTTTCTGCTCTTATTTTCAAGGATAAAATTCTTTCTCTTTTAAAAAAAGATGCTCTCAATTTCTGAAATTGTTCTACTTGCACATCATTCAATTCAAGCTCTCTTTTTAAGACAGAAGTGACATATTCAAAATTGGGATTTACCTGTTTATCTACATTAGCATCTTTTAAATGTGGTTGCGTGCTATTCCAAATTAAATAGCCCACAAGTGAGGTATTGATGACCACCATGGTAACAATTAATTTTACTAAAATCTTATTTTGGCTAAAAATGTCCATACCGTTTCATGGTTGTCAAAATGGGTTGACGAAAAATTGATTTCTTATTGTTTTGTAGGCAATTTCTTTTTCTTGAATATTCAATTTGTTCTGGTGTTTATGAATGCTGAATAAGGTAAGGATTAAATTAATGACTAAGACAATAAAAAGAGGTAAAAATTTTAGCTCATTGTTTTTAGGGATATGTCCTAGTTTTTTTTGAAGTTTCATTTCCCATTCGGGATTCACTTCTTTGATAGCAACTTGCTCAAACAAACTTATTGTTTCCACTATTGGATTGTTATTTTTCATTTTCGATCCCATAACATTTTCATTTGACGATTAAATATGGGTTAAACTGTCAATGATTCGCATCATTTATTTTGAATTTTAATTCTTGAATTAATTTTTGTTTTCCTCTTTTGATTAATGCTTCCACCGAAAAAAGGCTAAGTCCCATAATGTCAGCAATGTCAGCATTGGAGTAACCTTCAATCTTGCTCAAACTGTATGCAATCCTTTGATTGGTAGGAAGCTTGTCTAATGCTTGTTGAATTATTTTCAATCGGTCTTTATCATCTAATTTCTTATCAGCCGAATAGCCACTGATGATTTCATTGTGTATTTCATCAATACCAATTATTTTGCCTAATGAGGAGATTCTTTTTTTTCTTTTACGTCGCTTAATCTCATCAATGCATTTTGTTACCGCAATTCTATATATCCATGTGGATAGTTTTGATTCATTTCTAAAAGTGCCAATAGATTGATACACTTCTAAAAAAACTTCTTGAGCTAAGTCTTCAGCATCTTCTTTGACTAGCAAAAATTTGAAGCAGGTATTAATGACTTGCAAAGAATAATCTTTAACAAGGATTTGAAAAGCTTTAGGCTCCTTTTTTTTAAGCGATTCAATAAATTCCTTTTCAGTCATTGGTTGGAAAGATGGAGCATATCAAGCTAAATCCTCATCAAATTTCACAATGAATTTCTTTTTAAAAAAAATTAAATTGAATGACAGATTCTTTACTAAATGTCGTCCAAATAAATTTGATGTTATATATTTTTACTTTTTAAAAGATAATTTTTAGCTAATGGCAAGACCGAAAATTGATTTTCTATCTAAATTCTCATTTGTGGCAATTGTATTGATTACATTGTCAACTTCTTTTACATCCAAGGCACAATTAAACTCGGTGATTTTAGGAAGACCAACAGATACTTCAATAACTGCGAGTGTTTTATTTGATCAATCTGCTCAGTTCTACATTGAATATGGAACAACTTCAGGAAATTATCCGAACCAAACACCGACGGTTTCTAGTATTGTGTCAACTCCTGATGAGGTAACATTAAGTAATTTGATAGCTAACACTAATTACTATTATCGAGTGAGGTACAAACTGCCTAGTGCCTCCACTTTTAGCGCTTCTCCCGAATATTCTTTCCATACACAAAGACCCTCAGGTTCTTCTTTTGTTTTCACTATTGAAGCAGACGAACATCTTTATGATAAAAAAGGGGTTGATAATATGTACAAGGTAACGCTGGCTAATCAAGCACTTGACAAGCCAGATTTTATGTTGTCATTAGGCGATATTTTTGGTGACGATCATTACCCAACAACCATTACTCCGGGTAAGTTGGACACGTTACACAGAAACTATCGCCCATTTTTAGGAAGCATTTGTCATTCCATTCCATTTTATGTTTGCTTGGGCAATCATGAAGGAGAAAATGATTATTACATGGCACAAAACCCACCAAACAACTTATGTATTTGGGCTACTCAATCTCGACAAAAATATTATCCCAATCCTTATCCCAATGGTTTTTATTCGGGTAATAGTCAGTTTGAATCTTATGGAATTGGTAATCCAGAAAACTATTTTGCTTGGAATTGGGGAAATGCTTTGTTTGTTGTTCTTGATGTGTATCGTGATCAATGCGATACTTCTGAAAAGCCACAAAAATGGGATTGGTCTTTGGGGTTGCCGCAATACACTTGGTTGAAAAACACGCTAGAAAATAGCACCGCACAATTCAAGTTTGTATTTGCTCATCATGTTCGTGGACAAGGTCGTGGAGCAGCAACGAATGCTAAATATTTCGAATGGGGAGGTTATGAACAAAACGGAACAAACTATACCTTTCCAACCAAAAGACCAGGATGGGCAAAACCTATTCATCAGTTGTTTAAAGACAATGGCGTGAATATCTTCTTTCAAGGACACGACCATTTGTTTGCTCATGAAATTCTTGATGGCATAACCTACCAAGAAGTGCCTATGGCTGCCGACTCAACTTATGAAATTGGCATGTTGGCTAATGCAGATGCCTACACTTCTGACACTTTAGATGGAACAGGTCATTTAAGAGTGACTGTCACCAACACTTGTGTGAAGGTCGATTTTGTAAGGGCTTATTTACCTCAAGACACGCTCTCAGGAGTTCATAAAAATCGTGAAGTTGCTTTTAGCTACACGATTGGAACCGATTGCCCAACCAAAGTGAATGAAGTTGTAGGCTCGGGTATTGATGTTTCTGTTTTTCCAAATCCTGTTCATGATAAGTTGTTCATAAGAACTAATAATTCAAGCTTAAAACATAAGTCAAGATTAATCAATTCATTAGGACAGCAGATTGCTGAAACCGAATCTTCAGAATTAGATGTCAGAAAAATAGCAGATGGAATGTATTTCTTACACACAACAATAGGTACTCAAAAAAGTGTTCAAAAAATTGTTATTAGCCACCCATAGTTATGAAAAAAATTGTATTATCTATTTGTTTGGTTTTGTTTTCAAACCTATTGCCAGCACAAAATTTTATTGGTAAAGAAATTCTCGGTCGTCCAACAAACAACAGCATTGTTGTTCATGCTATGTTTGCCGATTCTGTTGATGTTCGTGTTCAATATGGTTTGAGTTCTGGTGCCTTGACTAATCAAACAAGCTGGCAAACTTTTGCCGACAGCACTCCAGTTGAAGTTCTTATCAACAATTTGACCGCAGATACAAAATATTTTTACAAGCTGAACTATAGACTACACGGCACTTCCACAGTCAATCTTGGACAAGAACACAGTTTTCATACAGCAAGAAATTCTGGAAGTGCTTTCTCGTTTATCGTTCAGGCTGACCCACATTTGGATGCTTCTAGCGACACCTTGATTTACAATCGTACACTTCAAAATGAGTTAGAAGATAATCCTGATTTCATGATCGATTTGGGTGATTTTTTAATGACGGATAAGCTAACTAATAGTTCTGGAGTTGTGCCATACGACACTATTTCTTATCGTTGCCGATTACTCCGTTCTTTTTATGAAAAGTCGTGCCATTCGGTTCCTCTGTACAATGTTTTGGGTAACCACGAAGGCGAATCAGGTTGGTACAACAATGGAACATCAAACAACATAGCGGTTTGGAATACCATTGAAAGGAAAAAGTATTTTCCTAATCCATTTCCTAATAATTTTTACAAAGGCGACACCACGAACTATAACTTTATTGGACAACGTGCGGCTTACTATGCATGGGAGTGGGGAGATGGTTTGTTCGTTGTTATAGACCCTTATTGGTTCACCAAACCAAAGCCTGATTCTTTGAATTGCTGGCGATGGACACTTGGAAAGGAACAATATAATTGGTTGAAATCTGTGTTGGAAAACAGTAATGCCAAGTTCAAATTTGTTTTCTCGCATCAAATAGTTGGAGGGTCACATTTGGGAAGAGGTGGAATTGAATATGCCGACAAATATGAGTGGGGTGGAAACAACTTAGATGGCACGTCAGGTTTTTCAACAAACCGACCAGGTTGGTATAAACCAATCAAAGATTTGTTCAAGGAAAACCGAGTAACCATTTTCTTTCACGGTCACGACCATTTTTTTGGCAAACAGGAAAAAGATTGTTTGATTTATCAAGAAACACCACAACCAAGTCATCCTAACTACAACAGCAATTCAGCCAACGCATACGGCTACCTAACCGGACAATTTTTAGCCAACTCCGGACACATTCGTTTGACTGTTGATAGCAATGGCACTAAGGTAGAGTATGTAAGATCCTATAAACCTGCTGATGAATCTGCAACAAGGCATAACAAGGATGTTTCGGCTACTTATTTTATCGGAAAAGTCAATTGTTATGATTCCATTTCGACTGACATTCCTATTTTGTGGAACAGCAATTATGCTGATGAAATTGTGTACCCTAATCCGTTTCAAAAAGATATAACCTTGTCCTTAGATTTCATGCAATCCTCCATCATTGATGTTAATATATACGACCAACAAGGAAGGCTTGTGCGACAATTGTTGCATCATGCAAAAGTAGAGGCAGGCAACTATAAATTAGTTTGGGATGGCAATCAGAACAACGGTTCATCTTTGCCAAGCGGTCAATACTATTATAAAATCATAGCATCTAACGGATGGCAAAGTGGTGGGAAAATGACCTTAATAAGATAGATGCCCCATTATATAACCTTAAAAGCAGCTCCCAATTACGAGAGCTGCTTTTTTGTTACTTTTGGGGTTATTCAAAGAAGAAATTCCTTCAGGTAATTCAACAATTTTTAAGATATTTTTACTATAAGATATTAAAGAAATAAATCTGGTGTTTTCAACCAGATGTAGAAATGCCCAAACAATGAACTTGTTTTAATATTTACTCAGCTTATTTTTAGTGGTTTCCAAGTTTGTTCTACACTC